>DATHQV010000072.1:0-11936 GCA_035482355.1 Acidobacteriaceae bacterium
CGGTTTACAGCGGCGATTGAGGAGATGGTGCGACGGTATCCGGAGCAGTGGTTGTGGGTCCACCGGCGGTGGAAGACGCGGCCCGAGGGCGAGCCGCCACTCTACTGAGCGACCTGAAAACAACAGGCCCGGAAGAGGTAAACTCTCCTGGGCCTGACCTTTCCCGTTGGTCATGCTCTGATTACGGCCAGTAAAAGACGCTCATCGCATCCACGTAGGCATGCACGGTTCCCGTGCCATTCCCTCCATCCAGCTGGAAGTTCGGGCCAATCACGCTTCCCCATCCCAGGCTCTGCGCCGTGCCTGTGCAGGCCTCGCTGCCACAGGTCAGGGCTTGCGGAGTGCCTTCATCGACCGAGACTGAGCCGTAGGTGATCCCCGTCCCGGGTTCGGCTTCGTGCTGGTTCTGAATTTGCACGTGATGCCAGGCGCCGGCGGAGAATTCTGACCGGCTGCAGGTCGCGTTCGAAGTTTGCCAGCTTGATCCGTTGGGGCTGGTCTGCCAAACGCCGTCTCCTTCGCTGGGACTGTTCGTAATCCAGCACTGGACGGCCATGATGTAGGTCAGTTTGGCGTCGGTCGTAACGGCGTGGTTTGTATCCAGCTCGAGATTGCCAAGATTATTCACGTCCGCGGCGGTGGGGAAATAGACCCACAGGTCATACTGAAAATTCGTCGCGCTGTCGTTGGCAACATCAGTCGTTGCGGCGTCAAACCAGAGCAGCCCGCCGCCGGTCCCGTCCGGGTTCAGAGTAAATTCCCGCGAGCTGAATTCCGCCGGATTGGGATTGCCTCCCCACGTCGGAAAGGTAGACCCATAGCCGATTGAGGTTGAGCCGCTGGCCCCTTCGCTCGTGCCGCCGCTTTCCTGCTGCCAGAGGGCGGTGGTGGAACCGCTGCCGGAATAATTGGCATCCGTTTCCAGCACGGAAACCTGCTGCGCAGTGGAGGAGGGCACAAGGCCACCCGCGGGCGGAACGTTGAAGGGCAGATCGGACTCGCAGTACGCATCGCTGCCGCTGACCCACGCCTTTACGCGCAGAATGTTCCATCCCGTGTTGCCGGGGCCGCTCACCTGCACATTGAGAGTGGAGCCGTTGACTGTGGTGGTGTCGCTGGAACTGTTGAAGGAATACCCGATGCTCGACGTTGTTCCGCCAGCGCAACTCGGTGCCTTGGCTTGCAGATTCATGCTGCCGTATGTTGTGTTTCCAAACCCCGGCGATGTAATGGTCACGCCGTCCCCCTCGGCCGTATTCACCGCCAAAGACGTGGAGTTTTTCTGCCCGCTGCCATTCCAGCAGTACACGTTCACGGTGATGGGATTCGTGGCTCCCGCGGGCGGCGTGACCATCTCCTGGATGGACTGGGCGCCGCTGTAGGTCGTGACCGGTCCCGTCGTGCTGCCGTAATTGATCGAATAGCCCATTTGCGTGGTAGCCGCGGACTCGCAGGTGGTCGACAGGGCTTCCAGATAGAACGAAGGGTAGGCGACATATTGGTTCGCCAGGCTGGGAGCCTGGATGGTGATGTCCTGCGCGGCGGCGGTCAGGCTGGCGACGATGGCCAGAGCCATCGGACACACGTATCGCAGGCCCCTCACGAGGGGCGAACAGCGTGGCTTTTTCACAGGGTACCTCTCTGGATGGACTGAGGCGCGACCAGAGAAATCAGCGTGCCAGTGGCGCGGCTATGGAAGTATCGATGGCAGTTGGGAATTATTAGTTGTCATAATAGTAACTATTTGATGTTACTTTCACGGCATCTGAGGCTGAGCAGCAAGTTCTCCGGTTGCGATTCGTGCGACGGTCGAGTTAATCGGCTGCCGCGGCGCGGTCTCCGGATTCCTGAGAAGCTGGAGCAGGTTCAGTGGCGAGGTGTTCGTCCACACCGTCCTTGTTCGTCCAACCGGGCAGAGCCTGGCTGCCGTAGATGAGGCGTACGCCGCTCCTGAACGTGAAGTAGCTCCAGATCCACTGGGAGAGCACCGCCAGGCGATTGCGGAATCCGATGAGGAAGTAGATATGGACGACCAGCCAGGTGGCCCATGCGGGGAAGCCGCTCCAGTGCGCTTTGAAGGGCCACTCAACTTTGGCGACAGCGGCCTGACGGCCGATGGTGGCCATGTCACCCTTGTCGAAGTAGCGGAAGGGCTTTCGCGGCTGATGATTTAAATCGGCCTCGATCATCTTCGCGACGTGGCCACCCATCTGCATAGCGGGCTGCGCAACGCCGGGGATCTGACGGCCGTCCTGCTCGAAGTGGGCGAGATCGCCGCAGACAAAGATCTCCGGATGACCCTCGGGGTTGAGAGTGCTGTTGACGAGGACGCAGCCGCGCTTGTCGGTGGGAACGCCAAGCAGTTTGCCCAGCGGTGAGGCCTGGACTCCTGCGGCCCACAGGGTGACCGCGGCCTGGATGCGCTGATCGCCGGTGATTACGAAGCCGGGCTCGACGCCGGTAACCTGCGTGCCGGTGTGTACTTCGACGCCGAGGGCTGTGAGCTGTTCTTCGGCTTTACGAGAAAGATCCTGGGGATAAGTGGCGAGAACCCGCGGGCTGCCCTCAATGAGCAGTACACGCGCTTTGGTGGGATCGATGTGGCGGAAATCATTTTGCAGATAGTGACGCGTGATATCGCTGATGGCGCCGGCGAGTTCGACGCCGGTTGGGCCGCCGCCGATGACGACAAAATTGAGCGGAGGGTGCGCGCCGGTTTCGAGCATCTCGCGCTCGGCCAGCTCGAAGACGAGCAGCACGCGGCGGCGAATTTCGATGGCGTCCTCGATGGTTTTGAGGCCAGGCGCGAGCGGCGCCCACTCGTCGTGTCCAAAGTAGGAGTGAGTAGCCCCGGCGGCGAGCAACAGGTAGTCGTAAGCCATTTCAGAACCGCTGCGGAAGCGGACGCGGCGGTGCTCGCAGTCGACGGAGATGGCTTCGTCCATCAGGATTTCGGTGTTCGTGTTGTGGCGCAGGATGCCGCGGATGGGCTCCGCGATGTCGGCCGGAGAAAGGACGGCGAGGCCTACCTGATAGAGCAGAGGCTGGAAGGTGAAGTGATTGCGGCGATCGACCAACGTGACGTCGACGGGCAGTTTTCCCAAAGCCTTGCCTGCGTGGATACCGGCAAAGCCACCGCCGATGATCAGCACGCGGGGCCTGCGGTGGATGTCGACTGAAGTCATCGGGATTCTCCTTAACTTCGGCCTCTCAGGTTCCTTTTAGAAAGATGCGTCAGGCCTGTGATTGGATACAGCGATTACTAGTGAGGGTTCGTAAGTAACCACTTTATTTAGCTATCCTTGAACGAGGGTAGAATAACCACACCTTCCTTCAGTTATGAAAACGACGGCGCTTAGTCCAAAGCCCGGGGAACTGTTGATCTTTCACAACGTGGCGCGGGCCCTCACTTCGGAGCTGGACCTTGATTCCATTTTGCGCGCTATTATGCGCCAGATGGAGCAATTTTTCCGCCCGGAGCAGTGGTCGCTGCTGATTGTGGACGAGGCGCGCCAGGATCTTTTCTACGCGGTCGTGGTGGGAAGCACCGAGGCCGATCTGCGCGACGTGCGCGTGAAGATGGGCGAGGGGCTGGCAGGCTGGGTGGCGGAAAACGGGGAGACGCTGATTATTCCTGAGTCCGCGGAAGATCCGCGGCTGACTGCGTCGGCGGAGCGGCGGTTCCGCATCCGCTCGGCGATCTGCATGCCGTTGCGCTCGCGACAGAAGACGCTGGGAGTGATCCAGCTTTTCAACTGCAAGGTGGAGACGCTGGCCGACGAGACCATCTCGTTTCTGCACCTGTTGTGCGACTACGCGGCGATCGCGATTGAGAATGCGCACGCGGTGGAGCGCATCCAGGAGCTGACCATCACCGACGACTGTACGGGCCTCTACAACCAGCGCCAGCTCTACCGGATGCTGAAGGCGGAGTGCGGAGAGGGAAAGAAGCCGCAGTGCCAGTTCAGCCTGGTGTTCATCGACCTGGATCACTTCAAGCGGATCAACGATGAGCACGGGCATCTGATTGGGAGCAAGCTGCTGGCGGAGTTCGGCCAGGCGGTGCGGTTGCAGTTGCGCGGCGTCGATTCGGTCTTCCGCTATGGCGGCGATGAGTTTATTGTGCTGCTGCATGGAGCGGATAAGGCTGAGGCGGAGCAGATAGCGCGCAAGCTGCACCGGACGCTGCGGAGCCGGACGTTTCGCGTGGGGGATCGCCTGGAAGTGTCGATTCGCGCGAGTTATGGGGTGGCAACGTGGCCGACGGATGCGGGTGACCTGCACGAACTGATTCGCGCGGCGGATTCAGCGATGTATTGCGTGAAAGGATCGACGCGCGACGGCGTGGCGACGGCGGAGGCGCTGAAGAGGGGGCGCTGACGCGGCGGATCAGCCGAAGCTCGCGCGACGGACTGTCTGCCTGAAGTCCTTTCCATACATGGGCACGGTGACGCACATTTCAGCCAGGCGGGAGCGCATGCGCTCGCCGATGCGATCACCGAGGGTTGGCTCTCGATTTTTCCGCTTTTTAGTCTCTTCGATTTCCCCATCCGAACTACCAAGCGGCTCCGGACCGGCTCCGGGCAAATCCTCGAAATTTGTGGTGAATACTGTCGTCAGTTTCCGGTTATAGCGATTGTTGAGAATCAATGCGACAGTGTCCCACACCCAGCCAGTGGGCTGTGTAGCGCCCAGTTCGTCTACCACTAGCACTTCAACATTAAATACGGGTCGCAGGACGTCCAATTCAGAAGCAGCGACATGGGGGCTGTAGGAGTGCTGAATTTCCTTCAGTAACTCTCTGTAGTCGCAAAACAACCCCTGCGCGCCTCGGTCAGCGATCAGCCCCTTTAGGATACTGACTGCGAGATGTGTTTTGCCTAGACCGCTGGAGCCCGTTAGGACTAAGCCTTTTCCTCCCGTCGTGACGGGATAATCATCAACGAAGTGTCGCGCCGAATTCAGGGCGGCAATCAATGATTGGTTGGCACTTGGAAACTTAGTATCAAAATTATCGAACGAGCACTGCTCGTATCGGGCGGGAATGGCAGCCCGGCGCAGCAGGCGGGGAACTCGCTGATCATACTTGCATTCGCAGATCTCGACGGCGCGGGTGCCGGCGGGCGTGATGACCGGCCGCACGCCGAGACCGCCGCAAATGGGACATTCAAAAGTCATCGGAGAATCCAGTATCTCAGGTTGGGAGGGGTGGAAAAGGGGGCGGGAGTGTGGGGAAACGAAGCGTGTAGCGTATAGCGTGTAGCGTGCGGGGAGGATGGATCCATGTGCAGAAATATCAAAACGCTGTTTAACTTCGATCCTCCGGTGACGGGTGAGGAGATTCGGGCGGCTTCGCTGCAGTTTGTGCGGAAGATCAGCGGGTTCACGAAGCCTTCGCAGGCGAATGAAGCGGCGTTCCTGGCGGCTGTGGAGGAGGTCGCGGGCGTTTCCGCGCGGCTGTTGAGCGCGCTCGAAACGCAGGCTCCGCCGAAGAATCGGGAAGAGGAAGCGGCGAAGGCGAAGGCGCGGGCGGCGGAGCGGTTCGGCACGTAATGGGCGATCGAACCATGACGCGACCGCGCACAGGCGCAGCTTGCGCTGCGCGGACCGCGGGCGAGGTCCTTGCGCGTTCGGTTGAGGAGCTATTGAGCGGGCTGGCTGGGCGGCGCTGGCGGCGGGGCCGACGGGCGCGGAGCGGCGGGCTTTTTCGGAACTTCCTTTTTGCCGGGTGCGATGATGGCGTGGAGCGTGTTGCCTTCCATGCGCGGCATGAATTCCACGATGCCGTTGTCACCAATTTCACGGATGAGGCGGTTGATGATGGCGTAGCCGAGCTCACGGTGCGCCATCTGGCGGCCCTTGAAGCGGAGCGAAGCTTTCACCTTGTCGCCGTCCTGCAGGAAGCGGATGGCCTGGTTGCGGCGAGTGACAAAGTCGTGATCGTCAATGGTGACGGAGAATTTGACTTCCTTGACGACGATGACTTTCTGCCGCTTGCGGGCAGCGCGGTCGCTCTTTTCTTTTTCGTAGAGGAACTTGCCGTAGTCCTGAATGCGGCAAACGGGGGGAACGGCGGTGGGCGAGACTTCCACCAGGTCGAGGCCACGTTCGCGGGCGATCTTCAGCGCTTCGAAGGGTGGGAGGATGCCGAGCTGCTCGCCTTTTTCGTCGATGACCCGAATCTCGCGAGCGCGAATACGCTCGTTGATTCGGACAAACTGCTTCGCGGAACGCTTATCGATGGGTTCTTCTCCTGGAGCGCGGGGTTAAACCGCGCGGCAATTCAGTATATCAACGGCTGGGGAAGTTAGATGCGGGACGACGGGGAATAGAAAAGCAAAGGCGGGCGGATTGCGCGTCATCTTCCCAAAACGGGCAGATTGGGGGCGCCAGGAATAGGTTGTCAGGAAATGGCTTGAGGCCGGCGGAGGGCGGTGGCCAGGGCGGCGATCACGATGGCGCAGCAGAGGTAAGCGAAGAGGTCGCCGTGCTTCGTGTAGAAGGTGAGGTCGGAGCGGGTGCCGTAGGGGGCGACCAGAGTGGTGATGGTGTGGCGGGGGGCGGAGAGGGTGACGCGTCCGTATGGGTCGATGACGGTGGTGATGCCGTTATTGGTGTCGCGGATGATCCAGCGGCGGTTTTCAATGGCCCTCATGCGGGCCATGTTGAGGTGCTGCCAGGGGGCGCTGGTGTCGCCGTACCAGCCGTCGTCGGAGATATTGACGAGAACCTGAGCGCCGTTGAGGGCGAAGTGGCGAATTTCGTCGGCGAAGACGGATTCGTAGCAGATGAAGATGCCGTATTTGGTGTGGTCCGGCGTGTTGGCGGCGAAGACCTTGCGCTGGGTGCCGCGGTCGAAGTCGCCCACTTGGTTGGTGAGGTGATGGGCGAAGAAGAAGAAACTGCGGAAGGGGATGAATTCGCCGAAGGGGACGAGGTGGATTTTGTCGTAGCGTCCGGCGACGGAGCCGTCGGGCTGGACGAAGACGGCGGAGTTGTAGGTGCCGGTTGAATCTTCGCCGACCATGCCGGCGACGACGGGGGCGTGGTTGGTGGTGGCGATTTGGGCGAGCAGGGACTGGGTGCGGGGATCGTCGGAGCGGAACCAGGAGGCTACTTCAGGCCAGAGGATGAGGCCCGGGGGTGGGGTGTTGGGTGCGCAGAGGGGGGTGGGGGGCTGGACGCCGCCGGTGTTGTGCGCTGGCGGCATGCCGTACCAGGCGGGGGTGCAGGTGAGCTGGGACTGGGTGAGGAGCCAGTTGGGGTCGTTGTCCCATTGGGGGCCGATCCAGTTGTCGTTGGTGGCTACGTCGATGTTGGGCTGGAGGAGGACGGCGTAGTGGTTGGTGGGGGCGTGCGGAGGGAGAATCCAGCACGTGGAGATGAACAGCAGGATGAGGGTGGCGACGGAAACGGAGCCTATGATCCAGGCGGCGCGGCGCTGTGGAGTGGTCCAGACAGCGAAGAGGACGACGTTCGCGACGACGAGAGCGAAGGAGATGCCGTAGACGCCGGAGACAGGAGCGAGCTGGGTGATCCAAAGGCTGTCGACCTGGGAGTAGCCGAGCTGGTCCCAGGGGACGCTGGTGATGCGGGCGGCGGCCAGTTCGAGGGCGGTCCAGAGAAAGGGGGCGAGGATGAGGGCGGTGGTGAGGGAGAAGCGGCGGCGGAAGAAGGCCAGGAGGAATCCGAAGGCGGCGAAGTAGAGGCCGAGGACAAGCGAATAGAGGAGGACGATGCCGGCTGATCCGATGGGTGGGACGTGGCCGTAGTAGCACATGGTCTGGTAGATCCAGTAGCAGTTGAGGATGTACCAGAGGACGCCGCTGGCGTAGCCGATGAGGGCGGCGTGGCGGAGGTAGCGCGGGTGGGCGGCGGTGCGCTCGTTGAGGAGGGCGTAGAGGAGAGGGACGAGGGCGACCCACGCGATGAAGGCGTGCCAGCGGGGCATGGGGCCGGCCACGGGAAAGCAGAAGTCGAGCAGAACGGAGGAGATGAGAGCGAGAAGGATGGAGATGCGCAGGGACGATTGCGTGGAAAGGGCCCGGGTGGGAAGCGGTTCGCTCAGAGTTTCGGCCACGATGAGGTCCGCGGTTAGTCTTTCTCGAAGAGCTCGGTAAGGTCCTCAACGAAGCTGATGAGGATGACGATGAGGGAGCCGGCGACGCCGACGAAGAAGAGCCAGCTCATGGTCATCATGGCGCCGTGGGCAAGTGCGATCACAGGTGAATTGTAGCGCAGGGAGAGCAGGGTTCAGAACTTCGGTGGCGGCGCCCCGCACGGATGACATCAAATTTTGACGATCAGTTTGTTACTCTTGCTCTTCCCATCGAGCCCTTTATCCTGGGCTGGGGGTGGGTTGAGCAATCGTGAGCGTCGAACGCTTGCTGGGCGTCGCCTGGCGGGGTCTGCGAGTGTCCAATCATGCGGGGGTTGGGGCGGATCCAGCCGCAGGCCGCGCAGGCCCATCCTCCGAATGAAGATTCCGCCGTCCACACCAGCCGCCGTGATTGCCTCATGCTGCAAGTCTACGTCCGCTTCGAGTACAGGGCACACAGGTCAGTGGTCGGGGGGGCACAAACTGGGCATCCGAATGAGTCACTCCTCGGCGGCACGAGCCAATTCGCCAACGACTTTTTTCCCATGTCGGACATGCCCGGGGTTATTTGGGTACGGGCGGCGGAAATTTAACAGTCCGGGAGCAGATACATGGCGAGAGACAGGACACAATGGGCAACAGAAGTGGGGAGTTCCCGAGGAGGCAGCAGGGTGGCCCATCTAACCCGGCGAGCGATGAGCGAAAGCACAGGCCAGAGCGTTGCGATTGCAGTAGTGGGCTCCGGGTATGTAGGGCTGGTGGCCGCGGCCTGCTTTGCCGAGATTGGGCATCGGGTGGTGGGCGTCGACAACGACGAGGCCAGGGTGCGAAAACTGCAGGACGGAAAAGTCCCGATTCACGAGGAGTATTTGCCGGAGTTGTTGACCCGAGCGCGCGCGAACGGGTTGACGTTCACGAGCGATTTGCGAGCGGCGACGCAGTCTGCGCAGGTGGTCTTTATTGCAGTGGGAACGCCGCAGAGCCTGACAGGCAGCGCGGATTTGTCGTATGTAGATGCAGTGGCGAGCGAGATTGCGCGGTCTATCGACGACTACAAGATCATCGTGGAAAAGAGCACCGTGCCGGTGTACACGAATGAGTGGATTCGGCGGGTGATGGAGCGGAACGGCGTGTCCCGAGACCTGTTCGATGTGGCGTCGAATCCAGAATTCTTGCGGGAGGGAACGGCGGTTTCGGATTTTCTGCATCCGGACCGGATTGTGGTGGGCGCGGAGACGGTGCGTGCCGCTGAGCTTTTGCGGAAGATTTATCAACCGCTGACATCAGGGGAGTATTACGGTTTGGTGAATGCGGTGCCGGGAGTGCGGAGCGAGGGCGAGCCGCCGCCGCTGCTGCTGACGTCGACGAAGGCGGCAGAGGTGATCAAGCACGCGTCGAATGCGCTGTTGGCGACGAAGATTTCGTTCATCAACGTGGTGGCGAACATCTGCGAGGTGGCGGGCGTGGATGTAGAAGAAGTGGCGCGGGGGATTGGGCTGGACAGCCGCATTGGACCCAAGTTTCTGCGCGCTGGAATCGGATACGGCGGATCGTGCTTTCCCAAGGACGTGGCGGCGTTTCGCTATGCGGCGGAACAGATGGGGATCGATTTCTGCCTCCTGAAGGAAGTTGAGAAGATCAACGAGGAGCAGAAGCGGCGGTTCTTTCAAAAGGTGCGGTCGGCGCTGTGGACATTCCGGGGCAAGAAGCTGGGCGTGCTGGGGTTGGCGTTTAAGGGCGGGACGGATGACGTGCGCGAATCGCCGGCCGTGGATCTGGTGCAGCAACTGCTGAAAGAGGGCTGCGTGATCAGTGCGTACGATCCAGCGGCAGAAGAGCGCGCGAAGGAAGTGATTCCAGAGAGCGCGAGCATGCGGTATGTGAAAGATCCGTACGCGGCTGCGCAGAGCGCCGACGCGCTGCTTATTCTGAACGACTGGCAGGAATTCGCGGAGCTGGATCTGGATCGGCTGCAGCGAACGCTGCGGTATCCAATTGTGATTGACGGACGGAATTTGTACGATCCTGCGGTGATGCGCGAGCGCGCGTTTACGTACTTAAGCGTGGGTCGGCCGGATTTTCCAAGGGCGTCAAAGGCAACGGCTTCGGCGCGCAGTAATTGAGGCGCAGATTCTTCAACGGGTGGCGGCGGTAAAGGTTTTTTGGAGAGCAAGAGCTGTCGCCCCGATGGAGAATTGCTGTTGAAAGACAGGGTGGGCGCGAAGGGCCATGGCGGCGCGTTCTTCTTCGGTGAGGGCGAACCAGCGGCGAAGTAGTTGCTCGGTCCCATCGAGGGTGTCAGGTTCGACGAGCCCCACGCCCGCATTCTTAATCGACTTCCAGATTTTGACCTGATCACTGATGAGGACTGGACGGCCGGCGGCGAGAGACTCGACGACAGCGATGCCGAAGCTTTCCTGATGCGAGGGGAGGACGAAGGCTTGGGCGGAGCGCAGCGCACCCCACTTGACATCGCCTACGAGGCTGCCGGTCCAGTGCACCCGCGCGGCGATTCTCAGGTGGTGCGTCATATCGGTGAGCTTTGCCTGGAGACCCTGCTGATCGGGGCCGGCGATGACGAGATCGACGGTGGGGACGGAGGGCGCGATGCGGGCAAAGGCTTGGACAAGGAGATCGCAGCCCTTTATGTCGTGTAGGCGGCCGAGGAAGAGGAAAAAGGAGCGTTGGCGCAGGGCGGGAAATTGCTGGTAAAACGCTTCAATCTGGGCATTCGGATCGCCTTCCGGGTCGTTGGTGCCATAGGGAACGACAACGCTGTTCCACTGGCAGGGCTGGAAGCTGGTGACTGCAAAGTCGCGCTCGAGTTCAGCGGTGAAGAAGACGGCGAATGCATCGCGCAGAACGGAGTATTGGAGGGGCCAGTAGAGTGATTTCTTAAGGCGCTTGAGCGGGTAAGCGCGATTGAACCAGGGATCGAGACCGCCATGGATAAAGACACCATAGGGTTTGCCAGCGGGACGGGCAGCAGCGCGGACGGCGAGATTGGGGAAGGTCCAGATGCCGTGCATGATGAGGGCGTCAAAGCGATGAGCATTGGAGCGGAGCCAGAACCAGAGGCGGGGGGTGAGACTAAAGAGGCCGAGGTGAGAGGGCCCGAAAGCATGGACGGGACAAGGGAGGCCGCGCAAAAAGGGGGCATCGGGGTGATCGGTGCAGACGATTTCTGCATCGACACCGAGGAGCTGCCAGTTCCTGACCAATTGGCGAACAGCTTCGGGGGGTCCGCCGTTCGCGGGAGCTAGACTGGTGATCACGTGGAGGAGGCGCATAGTCATTAGATCGTATACGTCTATTCTATTGCGAATGGAAATGCGAGTATGGAAAAGGCAAATACAATGTCGAAAATGACGACTGGCCCGCAATCTCTGGCCCGGAATTCTAAGCAACGGAGATCAGCGCAGACACTCCTGTTCGACATCATCCGCTTGAAAACAAAAAGCTATCCGTGCCGGGGGAAGGGCATTCTCACGATGGGGTGGATTCTCATCGTATGACATCTCGCGAGCGGCGAGCCGTTTTGATATATCGCCTTGGCAGTTTGGGAGACACAATCGTGGCTCTGCCTGCGCTGCATGTCATCGAGCGGGCCTTTCCGTCAGCGCGAAGGCTACTGTTGACCAACATACCGGGGCATGCGAAGGCACCGGCCGCGTTCAGCGTTCTGAACGGATCGGGGCTGGTGGAGGCATATATCGACTATCCGCTTGGCATGCGCAACGTTCGAGGGCTGGTCCGGCTGTGGTGGCGGATTCGGCAATTTCGACCCGATGTGCTGGTGTATTTGGCGCAGCCGAGGGGCCAGAAGGCGCTTGAGCGG
>DATHQV010000073.1:0-14652 GCA_035482355.1 Acidobacteriaceae bacterium
CCGATTTGGTTCCCGTCGGTGATCCCCGTGCAGGAGGCAGTTGAACCGGAGATGTAAAAAGTCACCGTGCCGCTGGGGGTCTGCGAGATCCCGGCCACATACGCCGAGAAGGTCGTATTGCCGTCATCGGGGACTGGGTTCGGCGATGCGCCGATATCGAACGAAGTGAGGGTTAGCTGGGCATGCGCCTGGATCGGCAGCGCACCCAACGCGAGCAGGGCACATCCAGCGGCGATCCAGAAGGGGCGAGTCTGTGTGGCGAGGGCGCGGATCATTGGCCACCTCGCGCGGGAGGAATAAACAATACTCGCGAGACGGGGTCATCGGCCTCGATCATCCACCCGGGCGCGTTGCCGGGAGGGCTGAGCTCGAAGACCGCGTTTCCATTGAGCGCGAAGAGCAGGCTCGGCGTACAGGAGCAGGTGGCCTGCGCCGGGGCGGTCGCTCCGGTGAGATCGATGCGCAGAAGATTCGTGTCGGCACGGTCGGCACTGACTGCCCAATGATCGTCCTGAGAAGCAGCGACGGCGAAGGGCTGGTTGAGGCCGTTGGCGTGGGTTGCGAGCACCGTGGCGCTGCCGTTGTGGAAGCGCGAGAGGGTGTTGGCCACGGAGTCAGAAAGGAGAATGTCTTCCGTTCCGGCCAGGAAGGTCATGCCGCCGAATCCGCCGAGCGTTGCAAGGGTGGTGCGCGTTCCGCTCGAGGTCGTGTCGGTGACGGCGAAGCTGTTATTGCCTGCGCTGGTCGCCAGCAACAGCGAAGCGGCGTCGCTGATGGCGGCGCTGACCACCCGATTTCCAGCGGTGATCGGGGTGACCAGAGCTTGTTGCGGAAGGCCACTGATCGTCAGCAGGGACGCGGTGCCGGGAGCAAAGACGACAGCGTTTCCGCCTTTCGGCGAAAAGGAGATGGATGCGCCGGACGGGATGCCCTGGGCGATGGTCTGCGGCGTCAGCGAGGGCAGAACCATCCATTGCAGATTGCCTTTGGCGTCGATGAGCAGAGCGGTCTCAGTCTGCGCGGAAAAGCTTCCAGCGACGTAAGTGCCGGAGGGAAAGAGCGCAGCACCAAGTTGCGTCGACCCTGGAACGCCGGAGAGCGGCCGCAGCGTGGAGTCAGCCGCAGACCAGACGAGGCCCAGTTGCGCGCCGGTTGCGATGTTGGTCGAACCTGCGGAAGCGCCACCTGATCCGGTTGTCGTTGAATGAGGAACGACTGTTCCGCAACCAGTGGCCAGAAGCACGCTGAGGCACACAAAGCCAGAGATACGGGCTGTGGGAAGCCCGCCGAAAGGCAGTTTCACGGCGTCGACCATCCTTTGAAATCACTCCGGGAAAAACGAGATATCTCGGGAGCTGAAAAGATTGCAGGAAATGCTCGGACTTTATCCTGCTTCCGAGTGATCGGTCAATGAATTTCTTATTGAACAGACAGGGAATTTCAAAACCAGCGGGGATTCGATCAGTGGGGGGCAGGAGCAGGCGGGGGAGTGCCTGCTCCGTAATGGCGTGTTTATTTCGAGTGGGAGTAGTCCGCGTCAGCCAGCGCCTGAGTCACCGGCAGCTGATCGTAGACGGCTCCGCGCAGTGGGTAGAGCTGCGCCTGGTCGGGATACTGGGTGATAAGCCCGTTGTATTCCATCACAGCGTCGTACCAGAGGCGGTGGTCGAAATACAGTCTGGCGCGGGCCATGCCGGCATCGATGCCTGAGCCCTGAAACTGGCTGGCGGCCGCATCGAGCTGCGAGCGGTCAGCGTCGGCCATCACCACAATCATCGCAGCCGGCGGGGGCGGCCCCAGCAGCGGAGAATCGGGGATGACGCGCCAGAGGTAGGTTGTACCGGGCGCCAGCGGAGGCGCATCGGCTGGATAAGCGAGTGAGACGCCGGTAACCGGGCGATCCCAGGAGAACTGGCCGGTCACGTCCTGAATGTGGAAGCGATACGCAGCAGTCGCGTCGCCCTGCCACCAGAAGGAGGGGCGCAGCGAGTAGACCAGGCCTTTGTGGGGCGCGTAAAGGACAAGCTTTCCACCAGATCCGACACTGCGCGATGCTCCGCCGATTTGATTGGCGCTGGCTTTTTCGGGAGCCAGATCGAAACCATCCAGTTTGGCCTGAGCGCGACGGGGATGATTCGCGTTGTTATTTTGCGCCGTTGTTGGGGGTGCCGGTGCGGGGGTGTTTTGCCCAACGGCAGCGGGAAGAAGCGTGGATCCTCCAAGGGGAACGGTTGCAAGCAGCACTGCAATCAACGTTCGATTCATGCCAAAACCTCCGGGTGATGAGCCTCTTCTTGAGCAGGCTTTTTTTCTTTGCGGGGTCCGATACCGTAGATCGTAATCTCTTCTCCGAAGCCGCGCACGGGTGTGGCGCCGAGTGGGTAGAACCCGCTCATGCGATCCTTGACGCGCTGGTAGGTGCCCTCCGAGACGATGATTTCGGTGCCGAAGTCCTTATTCAGGCTTTCCAGGCGCGATGCCAGATTGACTGTTTCGCCGATAACTGAATACTCAACACGGCTCGCGGATCCGACGCTCCCGCTGGTGAGCATTCCGGTGTGTATGCCGACGCCGATTCGGAGATCGGGAAACTCGCTGTTGGGTCCGCGGGCGGCGTTGAGTTGCTTGACGCGTTCGAGCATGGCCAAAGCCGTTTGCACGGCATTATAGGCATCGGTGCCCTCGCCCTGCGCCAGGGGAACACCGTAGACCACCAGCAGGCCGTCGCCAATGAACTTATTCAGGAAGCCGCCGTGGGCGCGGATCACTTCGTCCATCGCGGTAAAGTACCGGTTGAGCCAGCCGAGCACGACTTTGGAGGGCTTGCCTGCGGTTATGCCGGTGAAGTTGCGGATATCGCTGAAGAGCACGGTGGCGATGTGCTCGTCGCCTTCGAGGCTGACCTCGTCGCGGCGGAGCCAGATGGTATGCGCGACCTGGGGGTCGACATAGCGCGAGAACAACTCCATGAGCTGCGCGCGCTGTTGTTCAGTTTCAGAGCGGAGCAGGTTGGCCTTGACGTATTGCCAGGCTACGCCGCAGGGCAGAGCAGCGGCAATGCCGATGAGGGCGCCGAGGTAGGGGAACCATTCGTGAAATCCGCTGAAGAGCAGTTGCGCGGCGATATAGACGGCCAGCATGACGACGCCGAGGAGAGCGAACGCCATACGCAGCCGCACGCGGGTGAACATCCACGTGGCCGCGCCCAGCACCAGCAGATTGATGCCCCATTGCAGCCAGATGGGGACTTCGCCAATGGCGTGGCCGTCGAGCAGGGTGGCAATGGCGGCGGCGTGCAGGGCGGTGCCGCCCATGCGCTCGCGCTTCCCGTTGGACTGCGCGAAGCGGAAGAGGGGCGTGAAGTCCTGATCGCGGGCAGCGTCGCTGCTTTGGCCGATGAGGACGAGCTTATTTTGCAGCTGAGCGGCGCCGACGGCTCCGGTGAGAACGTCCCATGCGGAGATGTGCAGCGCGGGTTGCGGCGACCAGTCGCCGATGCGAAAGGTTCCCGCATCGCGATTGTCATACGGCACGCGATGGCCGCGAAACTGCGCGGCCCGGTTGTTGACCGAACTCAGCGTGCAGTTGGTGCAGGTGGGATCGATCTGAGCGAGGTACTGCTCGGCGAGGAAAACGGGAAAGCTCTCCGCCTTTCGCTTGCCAGCCCAAACGATGAGTTCGGCATCGCGCACGTAGCCGTCGCTGTCGTAGGGCATGTTTTCCGCGGCGTAGCCAAAGGCGCCGGGCTTGCCGTCGGCGCAGAATCCGGTGATGGCTGCGGGATTTTCCGGTTGGCAAAAGATGGGCAGGGGAAAGTCCGGCGGAAGCTGGCCGGTACCCGCCTGCGACGTGACGACCACGTTGCCGGCTGAGGTGAGCGCGCGCTGCATGGCTGCGTCTTCGTCGGCATTGCGCGCTTCGGAGAGCAGGATATCGAGCCCGATGACGGCGGGCTTGGCCTGGCCGACGCGCTCAACGACTTGCGCGATGGTGCTGCGAGGGATGGGGAACTTCTGAATTTTCTCGAAGGTCGCGTCATCAAAGTCGACGAAGACGATATCCGGCGAGGTGCGCGCGTAGGGGCCGTGATTGACCAGAAAATCGTAGGTCCAGTTGCGCAGGTCTCCGTAGGGCGTCCAGCGGTCGAGGAAGGAAAGCGAAATCGTGAGCCCGGCAGCGACGACGGCGGCGACAATCAGACGGTCTGGAAGACGGCGCATCATGCAAGGGACCAGGGGCCCCGGTGGGATGCGATCGAGTTTCCCGGGGGTGGCGCAGACGATAGTAGCACAAGGGTTTGAGGGGTTACCTGGATTTTCACGTGCGGCGCGGTTAGACTCAGCAGCAACTTCCCCGGAGAAATAAATCGCTTGCGTACCCCCCCAACGAATGCGACCGCCGCGTGGAGCCGAGCCGGCGGGTTTGGATGCATGCTGGCGATTGCGTTGAGCGGTTGCACAGGGGTGACGGTGAATCCCCCGACCCAGCCGACGGGGCCGGTGCAGACCTCGGCCAATGTGCTGAATGTGTCGGACGTGCAATCGATTGTGACCGCGGCCGCGGCCTCAGTGAACGTCCCGCTGGTGATTGCGGTGAGCGATCGCTCCGGCAATATTCTCGCGGTGTATGCAAAGGCGAATGCGCCGGCAACGGCGCTGGCGAATTTTGGAGTACAGGCGCCGTCGGCGGAAGTGGCTGCGGCGCTGGCACGGAGCGCAGCGTTCTTCTCCAACGATCAGGCACCGATCTCTACCCGCACGGTGCGGTTTATTTCAGCAACGCATTTTCCTCCGGGCATTTCGGACACGGAAAGTGGGCCGCTCTACGGAATCGAAAATACGAATCGCGGCTGCGGCTTCGACGTGACGTATTTGCCCGGGCAGAGCCTGCCTATTCCGACTGCATTGGGCGGCGGCCCGTCGCTGGGGATCATTACCGGCAAGCCGGACCCGATGGATTCGAACAACCTTGCGGTGAATCCGGGCGGAGTGCCGATTTTCAAGGGTGGGGAAGTGGCAGGCGCGATTGGGGTGGCGGGTGGTGATCCCGCGACCGATGAATATGCCGCAGTGGCGGGCACAATTGCCAATGGCTTTGTGCCGCAGGTCGCGTCGCCGGGCGCGGTGGTGGTAGGCGGCGTGACGCTTCCGTTTGTCGATCAAACCACGCTCCCGGCGGGCGAGTCCGCGGGCACCGCGAACGGGAGCTACCAGCTTGGACCGATGGCGAGCCCGGGACCGGCGCCCGAGGGCGACCTGATCGCGGAGACGGGGAGCACGCAGGGCGGGCTGACGCAGAGCGAGGTGAAGAGCATTGTGCAGAATGCAGTCGCGACGGCGAACCTGACGCGGGCGGTGCTGCGGCTGCCGGAAGGATCGCGTGCGCGGTTCGCGATCTCCGTGGCGGATCTCGACGGGCACTTGCTGGCGCTGTATCGCATGCCAGATGCGACGATGTTTTCTGTCGATGTGGCCGTGGCCAAGGCACGCAACGTGATTTATTTCTCGTCGGCGCCCAATGAGTTGTCTCCGTTGCCGCACGGAACCGCGGTGACGAATCGGACGATTGGATTTTCAGCTCAGCCGTTCTTTCCATCGGGCATCGATGGGACCTTGCCCGGGCCGTTTTTCAGCCTTTACCAATACGATCTGGCGAATCCGTGCACCCAGGGCCATCAGGCGGCCAATGCGTTTCAGAATGGCGTGGTATTTTTCCCTGGCAGCGCGCCGTTATACAGGGGCAACCAAATGGTCGGCGGCATCGGCATTTCAGGCGATGGCGTCGATCAGGATGACTTTGTCGCTGCTGCGGGAGCGGCGGGTTTTGCCGCGCCTCAATCAATTCGCGCAGACAACTACACGATTCGCGGCGTGCCGATTCCGTACCAGAAATTTCCACGCGATCCCGAACAGTAACTGCGGCTAGCTTTGGCCGAGCGCGGCGCGCACCTTCTTCATTTGCGCGGCGAAGGCGGGCGCGTTGTAGGCCGAAGGATTATCGAGCAGCTTGTACATGCCGTCGATTGCGGCGCGGATGGCCGGATTCTGCACGGACTGTCCGGTTTCGGCGAGGTAGAGCGAGTCGAGGGCCATGGTGGCCTGCTCAGCGGAGCGCTCCCCCTGGAAGGCAATGGCGTCGCCATCCGAAGCGATGTCGCGCATCAGCGAGTCGGTGCGGGCGCGATCGTACGGGGCGTTTTTCACGCGGCCTTCGAGAGTTGCGGCCGCGCTGGCTGCGGCGTCGGCAGCGGCGGCGAGATGCGTTCGATCCGGCTGGAGATCGGAAGCGAGCGCGTAGACCTGGCTAACATCTTTCTCCAACTCGGTCGCGCCACTGGGATCAATGCTGCGCGCGAAGTGCTGGAAGACGGTGTAGCGCGCCATGTTGTACGGCGGATTGCCGGGGCGGCGTCCGGGATATCCGGCGGCCTGGCGCCAGCTGTCCTCCGCCTTAGTGAGGCTGTGATGGCAGGTGAAGCAATCCATCTCAGTGTATTCAGGCCACACTGGGCCGCGTGCGTCGCGTGCCACGCGCAGCATGCTCTCGCGCAACTGAACCACCTGGCCGACGCTCCAGATGCGGACGCCGAAGAGGGGATCGGCGATGGGTTGTCTTTCGTCGGCCGCCCGCTCGGTCCAATGCGGCGGCTCAATGGAACTGAAGGAGTCCAGCTCAAATGTGAGGTCGGGATGGCCGGCGGCGAGCATTTCATGATCGACCTGCATGCCAGGCGCTCCGAGATGGCAGGTGAGACATTTTGTCGCGCGCACAATTAAATCTTTGTTGTCGACGAGGCCCAGACGCACCATGTCCGCGTGCCGGGCGTTGGCCTGCACATGCGGTCCCAGCCACTTTGAGGAAGGTCCGTGGCAGTTTTCGCAACTCACGCCTTCAGAGATGTCGAATTGGCGCCCGATTTGCGCGGCGGGCACGGAGAGCGCGTGGCAGACGAGGCATTTCTGCGATCTTTCTGGCGCGCCGATGTTCAAAATTTGCCCCATGCGTTGCGCCGTGGGCTGCAGCAGCACGTTATAGGCGCGGGAGTGGCGATCCTGCACGATCCAGGTACTGTATTCGTTCTGGAGAACCTTGGTGGTATCGCGGGGCTGTATACCGCCGTGGCATGCGCTGGCTGCACAGGAGCCGGGGCCGAGATACTTCGCATCCACAGGCGGAGCGGGCAGCGCGGACTCCTGCAGCAGGTCCGCGAGGGGCGCTGCCGCTCGCGAAGAAATTTGCGCCCTTGCAGGAACAGAGACTGCCATAAATGCCAGGGCTGGGAGGAGGAGTCGTGCGACGCGCATGCGTGCCTTATAACCGACAAGGGCCGTGAAAGCAATTTTTCTTTCGCAGAAGCGCAAAGGCTGGGGATGTTTGCAGTGTGTGCGCGACTCTCGAAATGAGAGTGGACGCAGCGCGGCAGCGTTTGTTACTCTCGGCAACAACCCCGAAGGCACAGTCGGCCCATGAGTTCCTCCCCAGCCGAATTCGTCCCAGCCCTCCTGCTCCAGGGCCGCGAGACCACAGCGGTCATCGAGGACCTGCGCCAGTTGCAGGAAGAGCACGGGTACATACCGCAGCCACAATTGGAAGAAATTGCGCGGCGTCGTCATATGCATATTCGGGACGTCCACACGGTCGCTACCTACTATCCGCATTTTCGGCTGAGACCGCTGGCGAGGGCCGACGTGCGCGTGTGCGACGACATGACCTGCCATCTGCACGGGTCGCAACAGTTATTGCAGGACCTGGAGCGGCGCTTTGCGGGGCAGCCCGAAGTGCTGGTCCGCGACATCTCCTGCATAGGGCGCTGCGATCATCCGTGCGTGGTCACCGTCAACGAGCACGTGCATGAAAGCGCGGATCTTGCGACCTCTACGAACATGGTGCTGGATATTCTGGGCGGGATTGAAGACCATCCCGACGCGGAGCCGCCCAGTTTTGCTGAGCGCGGGCTGACGCTCAAGGCCGATCCAGCGCAGGACGAGGCGAGCCGCTATCCGACCCTTCGCCGCCTTGCTGCGGATAAGGACTTCGACCGCGTGATGGCGCTGATGAAGGCCTGCGAAGTGCGCGGCATGGGGGGAGCGGGGTTCCCGGCGTTTCGCAAATGGGAAGCGGTGCGAGCCGCACACGACGAGGAGAAATTCGTAATTTGTAACGGTGACGAGAGCGAACCCGGGACGATCAAGGACCGATTCATTCTGCAGCATCTGCCGCACCTCGTGCTGGAGGGAATGATTGTGTGCGGCCTGGTGACCGGGTCGCAGCACGGCTACCTGTACATCCGCCACGAGTACCAGCGGCAGATTGAGATTGCGCGCGAGGAGTTGGCCCGACTGTATGCAGAGGGGATGTGCGGTGAGAACATTCTCGGCAGCGGATTGAGTTTCGAGCTGGAAGTGTTTGTGAGCCCGGGCGGCTACATTTGCGGGGAAGAGACCGCGCTGATGGAGGCCATACAGGGGCATCGCGCAGAGCCGCGCAACAAGCCGCCGCGCACTGTGAATCAGGGGTTGTGGGGAAAACCGACGGCGCTGAATAACGTTGAGACATTCGCGCTGGCCGCCAGCACGCTGGCGCACGGCGCGGAGTGGTACAAGGCGCAGGGGCGCGAAGGATTTCCCGGGATTAAATTCGTCGGCGTGACGGGACGGGTGCAGCGGCCCGGCGCTTTCGAGGTTCCGATGGGTGTGAGCTATCGCGAACTGATCATGGATTACGCAGGTGGGCCGCCGCCGGGAGAAGAATTAATCGGCTTCGCACCGTCTGGGCCGTCGTCGGGCTATCTGCCGGCATCGCTGCTGGATACGCCACTGGACTGGGGCACGCTGACCCATCTGGGATCGATGGTGGGTTCGGGCGCAGTGATCGTCTGCACCGATCGCGCTTGCATGCTGGACATGGCGTTCAATGCGGTCCGCTTCTTTCGTAACGAATCCTGTGGCAAATGCGTGCCGTGCCGCATTGGAACGCAAAAGATGGTGGAGATGCTCGAGTCGTGGATGAAGGGCTCGACGACAGCGGGCGATGTGGCGCTGCTGGGCGAACTGTCCCATGCGCTGAAACAGGCATCGATTTGCGGGCTGGGGCAAATTGCGCCGGTGCCAATCGAGTCGGTTCTGATACATTTTCCCGACATCGTGAGCGAGCACCTGAACCAGAAATTCTGCCGGGCTGGGATTTGTTTTCCGCACGGGCGGGCACAATGAGCGAACATCCGCACGACAAGCTGCTGACGCTGACGATTGACGGGCAGAGCATTACGGTGCCGCACGGCACTACGATTTTCGATGCAGCGCGGCTGAACAATATTCCGATTCCGACGCTGTGTCACCAGCAGAACCAGACGCCGGTTGCAGTGTGCCGCGTCTGCGTGGTGGATTGCGGCGAGCGCGCGTACCAGGCGGCGTGCATTCGCGAATGTGAACCCGACATGAAGGTGCAGACGGCCTCACCGGGTGTGCTCGCTGCGCGCAAAACGATTTATGAACTGATGCTAGCGGATCATCCGGTTCCATGCAGGCGCCAGCAACAAAGCGGCGACTGCGAGTTGGAAGGCCAGGCAGCGCAGGCGGGATTAGGCGTTGCCGCGGGCCTCGAAACGCCGCGCTTTCCAAAGCGGTCCGTGCCGGTGCTGCTGCCCGATGAATCGTCGCTGTCGATTGCCGTGGATTATGCGGCGTGCATCCTGTGCGACCGCTGCGTGCGTGGGTGTGCGGAGATCCGGCACAACTTCGTGATTGCGCGCCAGGGCAAGGGGTACCACGCGGCGATTGCGTTCGATGATAACCAGCCGATGGGGAACTCGAGCTGCGTTTCGTGCGGCGAGTGTATGGTTTCCTGCCCGACGGGCGCGCTGACGAATCGCAGGGTGCTGGGGCAGAATTTGCAGGCGATTTATCCGGACGCGGAGATCCCTTCGCCCGAAGAATTGCTGGCAATGCCGGTGTTTCACGGAGTGTCGGGGACATTTCTCGAACTGAATCAGGGAGCCGTGATCAAGCGGCAGATTCGCGCCGGAGAGATTATTGTGCGCGAGGGCGAGAATGGCTCGACGGCATTCTATGTGCTGCAGGGCACGGTGGACATCTACATCAACGCGCAGCGCGCACACGTGGCGTCCACGGATCAGAAACGCGGGCTGGTGGCGCGGATCACCAGCAAACTGCGGACGAAGAAAGAGCACGCGCGCGACGAGGACGCGAAGGATCGCACATTCATCCCGATCGATGCGTCGGTCGATTTGCCGTATGACAATCCGGTGGCCGCGCTCGGAGCTGGCGAATTGTTCGGCGAGATGACGTGCATGAATTTCTATCCGCGCTCGGCGACGGTGCGGGCGCAGACGGATTGCGTGGTGCTGGAAATGCTGCGCAACGTGCTCGACGTGTTGCAGAAGAATAAGAATTTCCGCGCCGAGCTGGATCGGAACTACCGGCAGCGCGCGCTGCGCAACCACCTGCACAGCGTCCCGGTGTTTGCGGGGCTGGGCGAGGATTTCGTTTCGGAGTTGCAGGAACGCGTGGAGCTGATTCGCTTTGCGCCCGACCAGGTAATTACCGAAGAAGGTGCGGTGGCGGACGCGTTCTACCTGGTGCGCATCGGTTTCGTGAAGGTCTCGCAGAAACATGGCGACGGGGAAGAACTGGTGCTGGCATATTTGCCGCGCGGCGGCTACTTCGGGGAAATGGGCCTGCTGACGGCGGGCACGGAGAACGGCGGAAAGCGCAATGCAACCTGCACGGCGCTCGATCACGTGGAAGTGGTGAAGATTAGCGCAGAAGATTTCCAGCAGATGCTCGAACGCCATCCGGAAGTGCGGCGCAAGCTCGAAGGGGTGGCGCGGCAGCGGGCAGCGGAGAACCTCCTGCGGCAGCAAAGATCGGACCGCAAACAGCCGCTGGATCAATATCTCGCGCAGGGGTTGGTAGACGCGCAAAGCCTGCTGGTGCTGGATCTGGAAAAGTGTACGCGCTGCGATCAGTGCGTCCGCGCCTGTGCCGATGCGCACGACGGCGTGACCCGGCTGCTGCGTGACGGCCTGCGCTTCGATCATTTTCTGGTGGCCACGTCGTGCCGCCAGTGCCGCGATCCGCGCTGCATGGTGGGCTGCCCCGTGGGATCGATCCGGCGGCGCAACTCGCTCGAAGTGGTGATCGAGGACTGGTGCGTTGGTTGCGGATTGTGTGCGACCAATTGCCCGTACGGCAACATCAACGTGCAGGAGATTGTGTCGGAAGCTGGCGGGCACGCGGCGACGGTGCGCAAGGCGACCTCGTGCGATTTGTGCCACGACCTGCCCGAGCCGAGCTGCGTCTACGCGTGTCCGCACGACGCGGCACATCGCGTTCAGCCTGAAGTTTTCTTTGCCGATCTGCTGAGGTCGACTGGCGAGGCAGGCAATGCGAATTGATGCGACCCACCGGCCGTGGCTGATTGCCAGCCTCTGGATTCTGGGGATCGCGCTGGCGGCGTACGTTCCCTACGCGCTGGTCGCGCAGCACGTGAGCGGCGGGACCGCAGTCGGGCTGATTTTCGGCAGCATTGGATTCGGGTTCATGCTCTTTGCCGCGGCGCTGGGGATCCGCAAGCGGTATCCGATCTGGCGGATCGGCCGCGCGCAGACGTGGATGCGCGGGCATCTGTGGCTGGGTTCGCTGGCGTTCCCCATCATACTGTTGCACGCGGGCTTTCACTTCGGCGGCTGGCTCACTTCGCTGTTGATGCTGCTGCTCATTCTGGTGACGGCGAGCGGCCTGGTGGGTGCGTATCTGCAACACACGCTGCCAACGCGGCTCATGCGCGAAGTGGCGTTTGAGACGATCTACGATCAGGTGGATCACATCCGCGGACGGCTGGTGGTCGAGGCAGAGGAGCGGGTTCAGGGCGTGGCCGAGCATCTGGCGCCAGGCCTTGGCGCAGGCGCGACGGTGGTGCTGACTTACATTGGCGCGATTCCCGAGATCAACACGGAGCTGGAAAAGTTTACGGAGACGTTTGAGAAGCAGATTCGGCCGTGGCTGGAAAACAAGGATCGGAAATCGATCCTGCGGCATCGCGAGCAGTCGGTGCAACTGTTTGAAGAATTGCACCGGATGCTGCCGGAGGGCGCGTGGAAGACCGTGGACGCGCTGGAAGAAATTTGCGAGGAGAAGCGGCAGCTTGACCGCCAGGTGGTGCTGCATCGCATGCTGCACGCGTGGTTGCTATGCCACATCCCGCTGTCGGTGGCGCTGATTGTGCTTGGATTCGTGCATGCGATTGGGTCGCTCAGGTACTAGCCGATGGAGATACGCAAGCGCACGTCGAAATCGGTCGCCGGACGGCACGACCTGAACTATTTCAAGAAAGGCTCGCCGCTGCGCACGTGGCAGGGCAAGCTAACGCTGTTGGCCATTGCGCTGGTTACGCTGTGGGCCGTGGGTACGGCCATCTTTCGCGGACCGCAACTACTGTCGAGCGGGCCTATTTCGTCATCGCATGCCGTGTTCGGTGCGAAGTGCGGGGCGTGCCACCGGCCCGTGCAGGGAAATCTTTTTCATCGGGCAGGCTTTCGCAAGGATGTGCCCGACAGCGCTTGTCTGGCGTGCCATGCGATTCCGGCTCACCACGCAAACCAGCGGTTTACACCGCGCTGCTCTACCTGCCACGTGGAGCACACCGGCTCGATGATGCTGGCGCACACCTCGAGCGCAAATTGCACGCAGTGCCATGCGCAATTGTCGACGCAGGACGGGGCGTCTCATTTTGTCAACGCGATTCATTCGTTTGTGAGCGGGCATCCGGAGTTTGCGCCGCTGCGGGCGGGGTTTGCCGACGATCAGGCGATTAGGTTTGCGCACGCCGCGCACATGAAGCATGGGCTGCTGGGGCCGCATGGTCCGGTAACGATGGAATGCAGCGACTGCCATCGCGTGGTAGCGGATCAGGCGGATGCGTGGCCCTATGGCGCCCAGCCGCAGCCAACTCCGTACGCGCCTTCGGGGGAGGCAGGGAATGCAGTGTTGGCGCGGGCGATGAATCGCGATCACGGGCGCGCGTACCTGGGACCTGTGGCCTATGCGGCGGGCTGCCACGACTGCCACACACTGCTATTTGACAATCACGTTGCGGAAGAAGCGCCGCACGCGGATCCGGCGCAGGTGCGGTTCTTTGTCGCGGCGAAGATTCGAACTTTTGCTGCGCAGCATCCGGACGTGGTGGCAGCGGAGGTGAGCAACTGGACGCCGGAGCCGATGGGCCGCGTACCGCGCGCGCCGCTGACGGCGATTCCGCACAACGCGGCGGAGTGGGTGACGATTCGGACAGCGCAGGCGGAGCGGCGCATCTGGCACGAGTCCTGCAATCTGTGCCACGAGGCGCAGATTCCCGAGATTGCGGCGAATGCAACGGCAAGTGAATTGGCGGCGGCGGTGGCAAATCCCGAGATGCTGCCGAAGTTGAAGCCCACGCATCAGCCCGCGCGCTGGCTCAGGCATGCCGTGTTCAGTCATCAGGCGCACCAGTCGGTGGGATGCGTGGAGTGCCACACACGCGCGACGAACAGTCAGAACGCGTCGGAGATTTTGC
This sequence comes from Acidobacteriaceae bacterium, assembly GCA_035482355.1. Lineage (GTDB taxonomy): Bacteria > Acidobacteriota > Terriglobia > Terriglobales > Acidobacteriaceae > Palsa-343. The sequence continues at coordinate 13,573 of DATHQV010000073.1, forward strand.
TGCCTTCGATCTCCACCTGCCAGCACTGCCACGACGGCAAGAGCCATCCGCAGGGACCGGCGCTGGCGACCGGGCACGCGGAGAGCGGATGCTACCTGTGCCACGAGTATCACGGCTGGGATGAGAAGGGGCTGCGGCCCACGCCCGTGAAGGCCGAGAGCCTGCGCGAGTTGGGCGTGCTAATGGGGCCTCGCTAGCGGTTGTCCGCTACGCGCTGTGTGGAAGTGGTCGGCGCCCCGGGAGGCGTGTCGGTGACGGTGTAGAGCTTGCCGTCGCGCAGGTAGAGCCTCTGCATCTCTTCCAAATTGAAGGGGCGAGCGCCGCGGCGTCCGAAGACGGCGAGCTGGTTGCCGCTTTCGTCGACGGCTCGATCGCGGTCGACGCCCTTGGAGATGGCCAGCGCCGGTCCGGCCGTTCTGCGGGTGGCGATGAGCTTCGGCGTGGGCTGTGGGCTGAATCCATAGAAATGCGGCTGCTCTTTGGGGCCGAATAACTCGACGACACGCATACCGTTTTTGCCGTCGGCGACAAAGGCGAATTGCTCCGAGCTGACCATGCCGATCTTGAGGTCATTGACATCGTTCAGCGCGCCGCCGGCGTCGAAGGTCTGCAGCAGAGTTGGTTGCTCTGGTTTTTCGACATTTACGATGGCGATGCCGTTGTGGCCTGCTGAAACATAAGCCCACGTACGTGCAACATAAACATTGCGCGCGTCATCGATGGTGACTTGTGCGTTGGCGACGGGCGCGGGGTGGGCGAGTTGGGTGACGTCGAAGACCTTGAGGCCGTTGCGATCGGTGATGAAGGCGTAACGGAACTGCACGGCGACGCCGGTGGGATGGTCGAGCGCGGGCGCACCGATCTCCGCGGTAATTTGCGGATGCAGGGGATCGTTGAGGTCGACAACGTCGAGACCGCGATCGCACAGGATGTACGCGAAGGTGCCGGCGATAGTGATGCGGCGCGCACCGTGGAGCTTGCCTTCGGGATTAAAGGTGAGGGTGCGGCGCAGGAAATTATTCTGCGGATTGCCATCGAGCAGCGTGCCCACGCCGGTCTTCGGATCGCCAACGACGATCA
>DATHQV010000074.1:0-47076 GCA_035482355.1 Acidobacteriaceae bacterium
CTTTCATCAACGCGCGGAGACCTAATCCCACAGGCCGGCGCAATTCAGCGAGGCCCAGCGCGACGAAGACGCGATTTTCTCCGAGCAGGGGAACTGCGTCGGCGACAGTGGCGATGGCGAGCAGTTTAAGGAACGACGGCAGAATTTTCGCGCGCGCGCGTTCGCGATCCCAACGCTCCAGCAGCGCCTGCGACAACTTGAATGCGACGCCTGCTCCGCACAAGTGTTGGCAGGCGTAGCCGCAGCCTGGCTGATTGGGATTGAGCACGGCGAGCGCACGCGGAATACCCATCGCGGTTTCCGGCAGGTGATGATCCGTGACGATGAGGTCGAGGCCCAGCTGCGCGGCAGCGTCGGCTGCGGCAAAGGCGCGAATGCCGGTGTCCACGCTGATGACCAGGCGCACGCCCTCCTGCGCGGCGGTTTCGAGAATTTCGCGCTGCATGCCGTAGCCTTCGCGGAGGCGGTGTGGGATATGAAAGCGCGCCGTGCCGCCGAGCATTTCAATCGCGGTCTTCAGCAGGACGGTGGCGGTGGTGCCGTCGACGTCGTAGTCGCCGTAGATGAGGATGGGCTCACGAGCCGCTACGGCGCCCTCGATGCGCTCGACGGCGCGATCCATGCCGAGCATCGAAAAGGGGTCGAGCAGGGCGTCAAGGGTGGGATGCAGGAAGCGCTCGGCTTCGTCGCTCGAATGAATGCCGCGGGCGACGAGCAATTCGGCGATGAGGAGAGGATGGCCGGCGGCGCTGGCCAGAACAGCGGCTTCTGCGCTGCGCGAAGGCGCAACGATCCAGCGGGGCGGCTTTTTTGTGGGGCGCGTGGATGGAGCTAAGGACGGGGCAGCGGCGATGGGAGGCGCGTCAGACGTGCTCACGGTTCTTCATCTTCGTCCCCATCTTCAAAGACGATGTCGCCGAGGTCGTCGATGGAATCGAGCAACTGCTGATAGCGTTCGTACCACTCCGTCGAGGTTTCGCAGAGGAACATGATGCCCTGGTGCGGGAAGCCGAGCTGCAGATGGCCGATTTTGCCGATGTGCGCGACCAGGGTCTGGGCCTCGTCCAGATCGGGCGATCCGCCGCTCAGGTCGAATTCGCCGTCCTGAACTTCTTCAATCAGCATCTCGACGTCCTCTTTTTCGAGGACAGCTTCGCTCATGGTGATGAACGAGGCGCCGGCGGCTTTGGCAGTCTCGACAAAGTCCTTCCAGCGGTCCTGATTTTCTTCGTCGTCCCACATGATCGAGGGCACGTCGTCGCCCGCGTGGCCGGGGACGCGGCGAATGCCGTGTCCTTCGATGAAGGCCACCATGTCGTCCTTGGTGGAAGCCAGATTGTCGGAATGCATGGAGAGTGGGTTCATTGTCGGAACACTCAGTGTATCCGAACCGTTTCCTGACGGAACGCAATTCGAGAAGCCATTTCTTTTGCTAATCAGCGCCCTCGTATTTCACGCTGCAACCGTAAGAGCGTGTGACCGCGACGGCGATCGGCTGCCCGGCCATGGCTTCGTCCAGAGCCGCAGAAACGTAGTTCTTTGACTGCTTTACGTCAGCGGGATCGGTGGTCCGGTGATCGTCGATGGCGCCCGAGTAAATCAGCTTGCCCTGGGGGTCGATGATGTACATATCCGGCGTGGTTTTGGCCTCGTACTCATGGCCGATGGCGCCGCTGGGGTCGAGGATAGCGGCCGTGGGCGCAGCATGAATCTGCCGGATCCAGGCGTTCTCCTGATCGGCGGTTTTGTAGCCGTCCGCGCCTTTGGCGGAGGACAGGACGGTGAGCCAGACCACGCCCTTTGCCGTCCACTCTTTCTGGAGCGCCTGCATGTTGCCGCTGTCATAGTGCTTACGGGTGAAGGGGCAGTTGTAGTTGGTCCATTCGAGCACGACGTATTTGCCGCGGTAGTCGGAGAGGTGGTGGGTCTGGCCGTTGGAGTCGGTTCCGGTGAAATCGGGCGCGGGATCGCCAACCTTGGCGGCTGAGACGGTGACAGCCAGAGCAAGCATGGCGCAGAAGATGGTGGCGACAGAAAGAGGGCGCATGGGAGCTTCCTGAGGACTGAGAGACGGAACGCGCTTATTGAGAGATTGGACGCGGTAAAGCGGCAGATTGTCGCTGCGGTTTCGGCAAAGAATTTAATGCGTCGATCACGATGCCCTTGGTCAGGACCTCGGGCAGCACCTGCGGATCCGCATTGGGGTCAGCCGGATAGATGGCGTAGGTGGGGACGCCGGAGCGTCCGAGGGCGGCGAGGGCTTTGGTGATGTCGGCGTCCTGGTTGGTCCAGTCGGCGCGAACGAGGGTCAGGCCAGTGTCGCGGAAGTGCTGCTTGACGTCGACACTGTCGAGGATGATGCGCTCGTTGACCTGGCAGCTGAGGCACCAGCTCGCGGTGAAGTCGACGAAGACGGCATGGCCCGCTGCGCGTTCTTTGGCGATGAGGTCGGGGGAGTAGGGCTGCCAGACGGCGTCACCAGTTGCTGCGGCGACGTTGGCCTGTGGCTGGCCGACGCTGCCGAACGCGCGCACGGCCCACACGGGTACGACGATGGCGATGATCAACACGAGAATGGCGACGGATGCCGCGGATGTCTTTCCCGGCCAGCGGCCCAGCACCCAGCCGGCAATGGCCAGCAGCAGAAACGCGGCGAGCAGGCCCATCATGGCATTGGTTCCGGCGATTTGCGCGAAGACCCAGACCAGCCAGATGACGGTTCCGAAGATCGGGACGGCGACGGCTTGTTTGAGGATCTCCATCCACGCGCCGGGCTTGGGGAGGAGGCGCGTCCACGCGGGATTGTAGGAAAGCAGCAGGTAGGGCGCGGCGAGGCCGAAGCCCAGCGCGGTGAAGACGGCGAAGCTGACCAGCGCGGAGTGGGCGAGCGCGTAGCCGATGGCCGCTCCCATCAGCGGAGCGGTGCAGGGCGTGGCGACCACCATGGCCAGAACGCCGGTGAAGAAGCTGCCCGCGTAGCCGTGCTTTTGCGCGAGCGATCCGCCGGCGCTGGTGAGCGAGAGGCCGATTTCAAACTGTCCGGCGAGGGCGAGGCCAAGGAAGAACAACAGCATGGCCATGACGGCGAGGAAGATGGGGGACTGGAACTGGAATCCCCAGCCGAGCTGGTGGCCGGCGGCCCGAAGCGCGAGCAGCACAGCGACCACGGCCCAGAACGAAACCAGAATCCCGAGCGTGTAGACCCAGCCATGGGCGCGGAGCTGGCGGCGTTCCTGCTGCGACGACTGCACCAGCGCCAGGCCTTTGATGAAGAGGACGGGGAAGACGCAGGGCATCAGGTTCAGGATGATTCCGCCGAGGAAGGCGAAGAGCGCGGCTTTGCCGAGTCCGTTCTGTCCGCCTGCGCTGCCAGTCGGATGGCTGGCGGCGACGGCGCCTGGAGTTGCGTGGATTACGTAGGCCGAGCCGTCGGCCAGTTCGATGACGCCGTTCAGCGCTTGCGGCTTGGCCTGGAGGTTTTCATCCTTCTTTAACGTGAGCTCCACGCCGGTCGCGGTTGGTGTGGAGGGTTGCGGAGCGGCGTTGGCGATCACGGTTTCGTCGAGCGGGAAAAACTGCGCCCCGGATTGTTTTGCGCCGGTGGATATGTCGAGGGCAAAGCCCTGGGGCGACTGCTGGAATGTTGCGGTGTCGGATGCGGGGAGGGGTGCGGGAATCTGCGACTCAAATTTTTGGTAAAGGGTGATCACCGATCCGTTGCCCGCCGGCTTGGCAGCAACAACCGGCAAATTCATTTGCAGGATCGCCTTCCCGGGCAGGCATACTTCCCTGCAAACTAACCAATTGACCTTTGCGGTCAGATGGGCAACGGTGCCCGGGTTCAGCGATCCGTCGGCGTGGAGAGCGATCGGGAAGAGCACGTCGTCTTCGTAGCCGAAGTCCATGAGCGGGCCGAGCGGCAAACGTTTGGGAGCAGGGAACTGCATCGCGTCCGCCGTGATTCCCTTCGGGAGAGTCCATTGAATCGTTGGTGGCTCACCCGAATCGCCAGCGTTGGTCCAGTAGACGTGCCAGCCGGGTTCCAGTGTGAAATAAAGCCCCGCATTGATCACATCGGGTGCGTAAATCGCAGATTCCTCGTCGACCAATTGCGCCGTCAGGTGCGGCGCCGTGACTTGAGTACTTTGACTGGCCGGCATGATGCCGCTCATTTTTGATTGTGCGGACCCCACAGGAGACTGGGTCAATGCGAAAAGCGCCACCATCAGGATCGCGGCAGAAACAGTCATCGGTCGGGTTTGTAAACAGGTGCGCAACATTGCTCTTTCGTCATTGTAGGACGGCGACGCCCCTGGACATGTCACCATTCCGTCACCCGATCCTCAGGGGTTTATAGGACAATGGGACAGACGCACTTTCTGAAAGGTTGAGCCTTGAGTACCTCGATCCCGACATCGGCGGAAATTCCCGCCGCACCTGCGATTCGCGAGATCAAAATCGCCCATAGCCCTGACTCCGACGACGCCTTCATGTTTTACGGCCTGGCCACCAACAAGGTTCGGGTCAGCGGCTACAAGTTCACCCACGTACTGTGCGACATTGAGACGCTGAACCATCGGGCCATCAAAGAGGCCTATTACGACGTCACGGCCATTTCCTTCCACGCTTATCCGTACCTCCAGGACAATTACGCGCTGATGGCTTGCGGCGGATCGGTGGGGGAAGGGTACGGCCCCATGATCGTCTCGACCAAGCCGTATGACCTGGACGAGATTCGCAAGATTCGCATTGCGGTGCCGGGCACGCTGACCACGGCATACCTGGCGCTGAAGCTGTTTGCACCGGAGATTGAAACGGCCGTTGTTCCCTTTGATCAGATCATCCCCCAAGTGCTGGCAGGCAATTTCCAGGCGGGGTTGATCATCCACGAGGGGCAACTGACGTGGTCGCGCAGTGGGCTGAGCAAGGTTCTGGATCTGGGTGAGTGGTGGCGCGATCAGACGAAGCTGCCGCTGCCGCTGGGCGGCAATGCGATTCGCCGCTCGCTGGGCGAGCCCGTTATGAAGACGGTGACACAGGCGTTGCGGGACAGCATCCAGCACGGGCTCGATCACCGCGACGAGGCGCTGGCCTACGCCATGCAGTTCGCGCGCGATCTGGACACCAGCCTGGCGGACAAGTTCGTCGGCATGTATGTGAACGAGCGCACGCTGAACTACGGCGATGACGGGCGCGAAGCGATCCGCAAGCTACTGGAGATGGGGCATGAACGCGGAGTGATTCCGCACCCGGTCAAAGTGGATTTTGTTGGATAGCTGAGAGCGGAATTGCTGAGAAATGGGGCGGCCGCGGGCCGCCCGTTGCGTTACTGCGGAAGCGGCTTTTCGGGTAGATCGGGCAGGTCGGGGAGTTCCCGGACCTTTGGTTCGATCATTTCGCCAGAGTTCTTCTGATGAACCTTCTTTTCTTTGACTCTTTTCCCTTTTATCGCCGGTTCCGGCGGGAGGACCTCGGCTGATTGCGTGGCGGGCGCTGGGGATGGCGGAGCCGGGGCGGCTGCCGGTGCTGGGCCCCGGGCTGCTTTCTCTGCTGTGCCTGGCTGTTCCACGACGGGCTGGGTTGGCTGGATCGTCACGGGTTGAGCGGGTGCTGCGGCTGGCGCAGCTTCCGCCGGCTGCGGGCTGAAAGGTTGTGCAGTTGCAGGCTGAGCGGGTTCGGGCTGCGGGGTTGCGGGAGGCGCAGGCTGAATTGGCAGCGCTGGCGGCATCGCGGCGCTGGCATTCTCCGCATAGATCCGTTCCGGATAGATTTGTGCCTCGGCGGCCAGCGCGCGGCCGGCTCCGTTCACGGTGATGCTCCACACCGTGTATTGCCGGGGCGCCTCGCGGCCCGTGAATTGAACTTCGAGCGCTCCGCGCAACTGCGAGACATGCAGGGTGGGGGGTGGCGCGCTGAGCAGGCCGGCTTCGACGTCGGGGTTCTGGGGGACGCGCGGTTCGGCGCCGGCGATTTCCGCAAAGGTCATGGCCAGGGCCAGCCAGTGGCCGTCGGGCTGCACGGCCTGTTTGGCGATGTCGGCGGGAACGGCGTGATTGAAGACAGACAGCATTCGCTCGCTGCCAATGGCAGATTCAAACGGCGTTGCGCCGCGGTAGAGGATAGGCACCACCCACACGCGGCCCTCGCCGCGCGGCACCACGGCGGTGAAGAGCGATTGCAAGCCGCTGCGGGAGACGCTGCGTTCGTGCAGGACGATAGCGTCAGGGATGTCCGGGCAGACGGCCTGATCGTAGGTCCAATGGCCCGCGGTGATGTCGTAGCCGAACATCGCCGCTTCCCGGGTGATTTCGGCTTGTCTGGTGCGCAGAATGGCTGCATCGCTGGCGCTGATCTGGTCCGGGGAGAGGTGCTCCATCACCAGATACGGCGAGGTTCCGGCAACTGGGTGAACGTTCTGCGATGCTGCAGGGTGCGGGCCCGCGGCCAGCAAAAGGCCAAGGCCCAGGGCAGCCGCAGCCAGCTGGTACGAATTCCATTTGGGAGACTGCATTTGCCTTCACTTTAGCAGTATTCGGGGCAACAGCGGGAGGAGCATACAGTGCAATCGTGGGGCAGCAAAAAGGGCAGCCTTGTGGGCTGCCCTCTTTGCCAGTTCGTAAAGATCTAATGCGAAGCGGTGGTGTGGTGGGTGGTGGTGTGGTGAGCCGGCGTCGCCGCCTTGGGTGCAGCCTTTAACTCGCCGTCTTTCAGGATGATCATGGGCGGGTTCTGCGTGTAGGAGTCGAAGGTAGCAATGTATGTCACTTTGGTTGCGGCCGTGGGAACGGTCTTGAGCGGTTCCTTCATGTTGACCGTGAAATCCGCTTTGTTGGACTGCTGAGAATCCTGCGTCACGGCCAGCTGCACCGAGTCCGGTGTCGCGGCAACGACGACACCCGGGACTTCCGCGGTCACGCCGTTCATCACACTCCAGATGACCTGCTGGTCTGCGGTCGTGCCATTTGCCAGGATGAATTCCTTGTCAGCCAATGCCATGTTCTTCAGGTTGTCTGAGCAGGTTTGTGGCACCGTCGGTGCTGCACCGGCAGCAGGAGCGGCAGCGGGGGCCGCGGGGGCAGCTGCACCGGCCGCTGCGGTGGGCGGAGGAGCCGGCGTTACGCTTTCACAGCCCGCCGTACCCGTAATCGCCTGGTGCGCTAAATCCTGCGGGGACGGTGGCGGCGGAGCGGCAGTGGGGTTGTAGGAGGCGGGCGGGAAGATGTTGGCGGGAACCGCAGCCAGCTGCTGAATGTCCTGCAAACCATCCGGCTTGGCCTGGCAGGCGCCGTTGTTCTGCGCGCAATGGTACTTCTTGTACCAATATTCCGCCTGGGCTTCGATCTGCGCCTGATACGGCGGCTTGGCAAACTGTGCCGCGCGGGTCAGGAACCAGACTGCGTCCTTCTCGTCCTTGGGATCTTCCTGCAGGTAGGCCTGGCCGAGATAGATGGTATCGAGCAGGCCAGGAACCACCGTGGACTGCGCGGGATCCTTGAACGACTGCAGTTCTTTGGTGTAGGCGTCAATCTCGCCCTTGTAGTCCTTCTTCGCCTGATCGTCGGCGCCGATGGCGCTGTAGAAGATGGGCGTGGCGGCGGCCTTCACCGTGTCGTAGTCAGACTGCGACATGCACTGGTCTTTCGCCGCGTTCAGACCCTTCTGCGCATCGGTTTGGGCCTGGTCGAGGGCGGCCTGATTGCCGTTGGCCTGCTGGTGTTCGAGGTAGACGACAAAAGTGAGGGCGCGCAAATTACTGGGGTCGGCCTGCATCAGGCGCTTGGCGGCGTCCAGAGTTTTGGCAGCGTCGAAGGTCTGGTAGGCGCTCATCAGCTGACCCAGCAGGTCAACTTTGGCGACGCTGTTGGGATACTGCGTCAGAAACGCTTCGATGGCCTGAGCTTTGGCCTGCGGCGTCGACTGGCTGGTCGCGTTGGCGTAGGCGTTATATTCGGCTGGCTCTTTGATGGTGACTGCGCCGCAGCTTGCGGGTTGGCCGGAGGCGGCCTGACCATCAGCGCCCTGTGCGAACGCAGCTGGAACAACGATCATTGCTGAACACACGCTTAACAGCATGACCGAGGCGGAAACGAGCTTCTTCATTCAACGCTCCTGGGAGAATTCCTGAGATGCAAACCAAAGCTTTGACGCTGCTGCAGAACCAGCTGTGCGGTACCAGCGAAGTCGCGCCACCTTCGCCACGCTCCGGACGTTTCGCGCCGGATTTTTCGCCCAGCTATTGATGCTGGATTATAAGAACCATTTGAGCGTGCTGACAAGTCGACGCCAAAGACACGGCGCGGCCCGTTTCCTTGGGATGCCGCCAGCCGTGGCCTGCGTTGACCGGCGTCATAATGAGCCAGCTTACACGACCCAGACTCGTTTCGCGCCGAAATCCGGTTTCTCAGCCAGAATTCTTCCTGCCGGCCGCATCGCATTTATTTAGACGACTGAATCAGCCGAATGCGTGTCGTAAACGCCCGGCCCAGCGGCTGCTCGAAAGTGAGGTACTGCGGCGAGTCAACGTTATTGATGACGATGTAGGGGTCCTGGGCGTCGGTGGCGTTGGTGACCAGTCCACGCAATCCAAAATATTTTCCACGAAAGTGAAAACGCCATTCCAGGCCGGGGCTGAAATTCAGGTAGTCGGGGAAGCGGTGCGATCCCGCCGGGCCCACGATCTGCTCGTTCGCGTTGATCGAATCGAACGGAAAGCCCGAACCCCACGCCAGCGTATACACAAAGTCCCAGTTTTTGTGGACGGTGGGCAGGAACGGCGCCCATGCCGGCAACCATCCCCAGCTCAGGATACGGTTGGGGACATCCCAGGAGAGCGGCCCGCTTTGCTGCGGCCCGAGCACGGGAAGTGTCGGGATGTAATCGAGCGCGGAATTGGTCCTCGCGGAGGAGTGGGTGTAGGAAACGAAAAGCGTGTACCAGGCGCCGAAGGAACGGCGCGCGTTCACCTCTTCTGAAACGTAATGATCCTGGCGGCCATTGGTCAGCAGATAGGTTCCAGGCTGCGCTCCGGTGCCGTCCTGGTTGGCGTAGACGAATTCGTTGGTCAGCCGCTTCTGCATGAAATTGGCGCCCAGGTAGATTTGGTTGGGGAGTTTCTGTTCGCCGCCGACGCTCCAGTTCAAGGCTCGCGCTTCGCGCAGTGTGCCGGGGTTGTAGACAAACTGTGTTTCCTGCACGGGGCCGGTTGGCGTGGTGCCGTCGGCAGCGTAATACGTGTCGTAGCGAGTTCCGGCGAGCGCGCGCGTCAATAATTCCAACTCGGTGTGCTCGTAATACTCGCCGATTCCGGCGCTCAGCTTCGTTGAATTCTCCGCTCCGGGCGGAGAATAATTCAGCGCGATGCGCGGGGCGACCAGGGGTCGCCGGATGATCTCATCCCAGTCGTAGCGCAGGCCAGGCTCAATCAGCAGGCCGTTGCGCGTCGACCAGCGGTCCTCGACATACGCACCCAGTTCCAGGTTGTCGCGGCTGAACGGCGCGAAGGTGGGGAAGACGCTGCGGCGGGTCAGCGTTCCGTCTTCGCGGAGATAATTCACCGGCGCCAGCGTCACGTTTTCCGTGAAGCCAATGTGATCGGCATCCGTCCCCAGGCGGAACTGGTGGGATCCCAGCAGATGACGGGGCGGCAGATAGACGTTCTCGTATCCCTCGACCCGCTGCGAACGCGTCGTCGTGTTATCGAAGTCGCTGCCAAGTTGAGTTTCCGGCGTTAGGTCGAAGGGAAGCGATCCATGCGGCTCGAATCCCTCGCGGTAGCGCATCACGCCGAAGCCCGTGTCCAGCATCACGCCATTCTTAAAGCTCTGCTGATCGCGCGCGTAGGGAAGCCACGCCACAATGTCGTGATTGTCGGTGGTCTGCTGGGGACTGAGCGCGGAGATGCCGTCGTAGGGCGAATGAAAATCGTTGAACAGCAGCGCGGTGGTCAGACTGTTGGCGTGGCCCAGGTTCAGCTGGTACTTCATCAGATTGCCTTCGCGCGCCAGGTGATTCGTATCCGCATTCGACGGCAGCTCCGGGATGAAGATGTCGTCGTACTCCATCTCGATGCCGTCGAAGAACCACGCGCGGTCGCGCACCAGCGGTCCGGAAACAGTGAGACGCGGCTCCATGGTATCGAAGCGAATCCCTTTTTGATTGCGAAATGAGGGGAGAAAATTCGTCGCGTCGTAGCGGAATTTGTTGTCGCCCATTCCGGCGCTGTAGGCGATGACGCCGGCCGTGGCCCGCCCATACTCGACGGGATAGCGCGTCGTTTCCGTATCGATGGAGCGCACCGCATCGGTGCTGACGCGCATGTCGAGCGTGCCGTAGACCGGCGAGCGCATAACGAAGCCGTCCAGCGTGTCGAGCGTCATGTAGGTCTCGCCGCCGGCCACATGCTGCTGGCCGAAGGCATCCTGCACCACGCCTGGGGTGAACGCCAGCAGGTTGCGGATGTCGTTGTTGGTCGGGAAGGGGACATTCACGATCTCTGGGACGTTCATCGAGCTGCGATCGGAGATCTGTTGCGGGTCGATGCCAGGCGCGGAAGTCGATACGTTCACCTCCTGCTGCACCATCTGTTCGCGGGTCAGGACGAGGCGCGTGGTTTTCTCGGCAGTGGCCAAATCGTTTTGCTGCGCCTGATAAAACCCGGGCTTGCTGATGTGGACGCTGAAGCTGCCAGGCTGGCGGGGGACCCACGTGCAGCGCCCGGTGTAATCCGAGACGAGGTGTGCGGAGGGCTGGCCTGGCTGCTCGACCGTGACCTGCGCCTGGGCAACAGCCAGCCCGTTCTCATCAACCACGGTGAGGACGATGGGCTGCGAATTGGCGAGTGCGGCGGCCTGAGCAGAGTTTGGGCCAGCGTTCGCCGGTCGCGCAGGTGCACCCTGCTGCCCCTGCCCCGGGGCGGCAGCGACCATCAGAATCACGACGGCCATCACGCACAATCCACGCTGCGAACGCGGCATCAGTTTCGATCCAACAATACTCCCATGGATGCGGTCATCAATTGGAGGTGAGCAACCTGTCCGAGTTGTAACAGGGTGGTCATGCCGCGCGAAAGAGCCGCGCGCGATCCCCCTCGTTTTGGGACAGGCCTCGCTTCTGGATTGCAGCCACCACCGCTTCTTCCGCAACCAGCATGGCAGCGCAGGCGACAAACGGCAGCAGCTCTCCGAAGACACGGGTTTCCACCAGAATTCCCCACACGGCCATCACTGCATACCACGCTGGAATGGCAAACATCCAGATACGCAACTGCGCATCGTGCACCTGCTTGCGATAAATCACCAGGAAGGGCAGCAGATATCCGAACGCGCTGAGCAGTTGCGGATAATATCGAAGCCGCCGGATGCACTGCCAGTTAAAGCCGATCCGCGGAAAATACTCCGACGAATTGTGGCGAAACAGATGAAAGATGAAGACGTGCCACGCGGTCCAGTAGACGAGCATCAGCAGCGCAGGCACTGCTACCTCCGGCCGGAGCGCGCGGCGCCATTCAAACCACTCTGAGCCGGGGGAAACGTGCATGGGCAGGAGCGATCCCTGTCCAGAGTGCCCGCCCTGAGCCTTCTCTGCGGATAACTCCGCCAGCGTGGGATGCCGTTCGCGCACGCACGCGCTGAGAAGAAAAAATGGGATGAGGAAGAGGGTGGTTTCGCGATTCCAGGTGGCCACAGCGAACAGAGCCACCAGCCAGATCACCGATTTGCGGAAATAAATCAGGTACAGCCCGAGCCCGAAGAAGGCCATGCTCGGCATGTCGTAAATGAAGCGATAATTCTGAACCGCATGCAGGATGTAGGAAACCGTGCACAGCACGAGAAACAGCGGATAGACCAGCCAGGTCAACAGGTGCTGGCGGCTCGATGCCTGGTAGAGGCGCACCGCGACCCATCCCGCGATCAGCACACAGGGAATATCGAGATAGAGTTGCACGACGCCGCCGGGGCCAACGCCGTGCGGAAAGAAATAGCCGTTCATGGCGAGCTGCGAGGCGTAGTGGATCATGTGCGGGCTGCTCTGCGCCCAGCGAAACAGCGGGGCGAGCAGCAGGCGCGTCTGGAAAGGCAGGCGCTCGTAGCCATGGCCGAACCGGTCCAAATCGATATACGAGCGGCCGAGAAACAGATAGCAGCCCACAAACTGTACAGTCATCAACAGATACAGCGCCAGCACAGCCCACCGGGAGAGCTCTTTCCTCCACGCCGCTCCCGGCTGGCTCACCATTAACGTCTTGGTTAACATCGTTCTTGTTGGATGCACCGACTTTTCGGGTTGTCACCTGGCGGAGATCGCCAGAACACGACAAAATCGGCGCAAGCCGTCGTCCTTTGCTAGCGCACCTCGGACGCTGCCAGGCGCTTTTTGTAGGCGGCAGCGGGGTCGGTCAGAATGTCGACCCACTGCTGGTCAGGCGCGGCCTTGACGTCGTAGCTGTCGTGCCAGTTCCACCACTTGTAGGGTGCGGTCTGGGGGTATCCCTCAGGCGAATCCTCCCAGGTTTCCTGACGGCCGAGCGGCGTGATATCGAGGAAGCTCCACACGCTTCCCATCGTCTCGTCGCCGCGGGAATTGATGAAGTATGTGCGGAAGACTCGGTCGCCGTCGTGGAAAAACACGTTGTGGCCATGCCATTGATCGACGCCGAAGTCTACGTCGAAGCTGTCCGTCATGGTGTACCAGGGAAACTTCCAGTCCATCCGCGCCTTCAGGCGCTGGATATCCCGCTGCGGTGCGCGGGAGGCGTAGGCGAGGGTGGTGTCGCGCGCATTCAGGTGGGCGAGATTTCCGACCTGATCCGCGCCGAGAGAGCATCCGCGGCAGGCGTGGTCGGGCCAGCCGAAGACGCCGGGCTCAAAGAAGGCGCGATAGAGGATGAGCTGAGGGCGGCCTTCAAACAGGTCGAGCAGGCTCACTTTTCCGTTGGGCCCGTCGAACTGGTAATGCTTCTCGACGGCCATCCAGGGCATGCGGCGGCGCTTGGCAGCCAACGCGTCGCGCTCGTGCAGGACCCGTTTTTCCTCGGCCAATAGCTTCTCGCGAGCCGCAAGCCATTCCTGCTGCGAGACGATTTTTTGCTGATTAAGAATGCTGGTGGGCATTGGGGTTGCTCCTTTCACGATTTGGGTTCCAGACGCTTTCTGATCTGCTCCTGAGAGGACAGTGCAAATGGATTTTGGGGAAGGGCCGGGGACGGCGGCATACTTCGCGCCGAGTTCTCTGATTGCGACCGCCGCGGGTTCTGCCGAAGAAGTGACGCTGCCGACGCGCTCTCTCCTTCCTTTGGGGGATATCTTCACCGATTGGATGCCCGATACAATAAGGACTTAAATGCCCTGGGAACGTTTCGGCCCAGGTGGTTTGTGGATATCCCGTTGCATCGTTAGCTGAACCAGCCTGGGTACCGGGATGGTAACGGCTTTTCACTTGCCACCTCGTGGGCCAGGGGCTACGTTGGAGGGGAATTCCGCCCGCTCTGGCGTCGAATTCCCGGCCTACAACGGTATTCAGATGCACATGTTCCCCAATAGTTGGGTTTCGAACCCCTTATCCACAAGATGTTGGGGTGGGTCGGTTGACCCCACGGCAAAGCGGACGCTACAGTTTTTGAAGATGACCCGTGCTTCTCACGATCCCTGGTCCTCGTTGTCCCCGTCGGGCAGGCTCCGCGCGATGGGTTGGAGGAGCAATTCCCCATGCTGAAGCTCAAGAAAATTCACATCCTCGGGTTTAAGTCGTTCTCTGACCGCACGGAGGTCCATGTGCCGGGTCAGGGCATTGCCATCATTGTTGGCCCGAACGGCTGCGGCAAGTCGAACATTCTGGATGCCGTGAGCTGGGTGCTGGGCGAACAGAGCGCCAAAAGCCTGCGCGGCGGCAAGATGGAAGACGTCATCTTTGCCGGGACGCGCGACCGCAAGCCCCTCGGGATGGCGGAAGTCTCGCTGACCCTCGTCGATCCGGATGCATACGAGGGTGGGCCGCTACTTCTGGAGCCGGAGGTGGTGGTCGACGACAATCCTGATTGGGATGAAGCGAAGCTGCGCGCTGAGAGCGCTGCCGAAGTAGAAGAGATTATTGCTGATTCGCAGCCGGGGCAGATCCTCGAAGGCGATCCTGCTGCCGCTCTGGTCGAGCCGGCGCTGATCGAGACCGCCGAAGAAGGCGCGGTGCCGAGCGTGGTGCTGAAAATTCGCCGCCGCAAGTTCAACCGCACTCCGCAAAAGGGAGAGATCGTGGTAACGCGGCGGTTGTTCCGGACCGGCGACAGCGAATATCTGCTGAATGGAAAGCTCTGCCGCCTGCGCGATATTCAGGACATCTTTATGGGCACCGGCCTGGGGCCCGAGTCTTACGCGATCATCGGGCAGGAGCGGATCGGGCAACTGCTGAGCTCGCGCCCGCACGATCGCCGCGCCATTATTGAAGAAGCCGCTGGCATCACGCGCTTCAAGACAAAGAAGCGTCTCGCTGAGCTGCGCCTGGAGCAGGCGAAACAAAATCTGGCGCGCGTCAATGACATTTTTGAAGAAGTGACGCGGCAGATGGCGTCGCTCAAGCGCCAGGCGGCAAAGGCTGAGCGCTACGCGAAGCTGCGCGACGAGATGCGCGAGAAGCTGAAGGTGGTTCTCGCCAGCAAGATTGCGGCGATGGACGGACGCCACGCCGAGCTGGACGCGGAAATTGCGTCGCTGACCGCGCTGATTGATGCGGGAGCGGAGCGAGTAACGACGCTTGAAGCCGAACACGCGGCTTTGGTTGCGCGCGGCTACCTGCTGGAAGACGCCGCGAAGGACGCGGAGACGCGGGCGAATCAGCGCGCGGTAGAGATTGAGCGCGCCGACGCGCGGCATCTTTCGAATCAGGAGCGCATTGCCGAACTGGAAGCGCGCAAATCGGCAGCGCAGGCTGAGCTGGAAGGCGCCGCATCGCATCTGGAGAGCATGGCTGCGGAGCGCGAAACGCAGCGTGCGTTTCTGGAGTCGGCTGAGACTGAGGCTGCGGAATTCCGCACGCGCACCCAGCAAAAACAGGAAACGATGCGCGCCGCGGTGGCTGCTGTATCGACCGCCGAGCAGCAGTCAGAAGCTTCGCGCCGCCGCGCTGCGCAGTTGCTGTCGCAACTGGGCCAGGCGCGCAATCAAATTACGCAGGGCGAAGAATCGATGGCATCGCTGGAGCGCGAAGCCGAGCGGCTGACCGTCGAAATGGATTCCGCGCGCCGTGATCTGGAAGCGCTGGGTTCGGAGCGCGGGCAGGTTTCGCTCACGTTTGAATCCGTTACCGAAACGCTGCGCCGCGTGGAATCGGAAATTGCCTCGTATCGCAGCGAGATTGAAACGCGCCGCGCTGAAGAAGGCGCGGCTCGCCGCTACGCTGACCAGCTTCGCGCTGAACAGGCCACGCTGACCGGTCGCCGCAATTCGCTCGAAGCGCTCATTCGCGAGCACAGCTACTCGACGGATACGGTGCGCAAGCTGTTCCAGTCGCATTCGCTGGGCGGAGGCCTGGCGCCGGTTGGCACGCTCGCCGACTTCCTCGAAGTGACGGGAGAATACGAATCCGTCGTCGACGAATTCCTGCGCGAGGAACTGAACTACATTGTCGTCAAAAGCTGGGATTCCGCGCACGAAGGCATGCGTTTGCTGAAGGCGGGCGTCGATGGCCGCGCCACATTCCTGGTGCATCCTGACGACTCGCAGGCAAAGTTTTCGTTTGCAGGCGACGACACGCCGACGGGTCACAACACCAATCAGCCGATCGTCCCGCTGCGAAACTGCATTCGCGTGCTCGACGGATTTGGCCGGTCGCTGGAAGCGATTCTTCCCAAGCTGCGCGAAGGGTTTGTTGCGCCGGATTCAGAAACGGCGCGCTCGCTGGCTCTTGAAAATCCCAGCGCGTGGTTTCTTGCGCCGTCAGGCGACTGCTTCCACAACGTCACGGTGACTGGCGGCAAACCGGGCGCGGAAGGTCCGCTGGCCCTGAAGCGGGAACTGCGCGAATCGCAACAGAAGTTGAATGAAATCGAGATGGAACTCGGCCAGGCCGAGATCCGCGCTGCGGCTCTGGCGAAATCGCTGGCTGATCTGACCAAAGCTCTCGACGCGAAATCCGAAGAGCGCCGCATTGCCGAACGCGAGAGCGCCAACCAGAGCGCGGCCCTGCGGCAAATGGAAATGGAAGTCCAGCGGCTCGAACGGCGTCTGCAGGAGTGGACGCTGCAGAGTGAGCGCAATCGCGATGCGCGCAACGGCAAGGCGGGCTGGCTGGAGCAGCGTCGCGAAGAAGCTGGCCGGTTCGAAGCCGAACACCAGGCTGCGGAATCAGCGATTGAAGAAATTCAGCGGTCGGTTGCGGATCTGCGCGCGGTGCGCGATCTGGCGCAGCAGGAAGCCGCGCAGCTTTCCGCCCAGTTAGCCGGACTTGAGGAGCGCCGCCGCGGAGCAGAAGCCGCGTTTGCCCGCATCGATCGCATGTATCGCGACCTGGAAAATCGCGTCGCGCAAATTAACCAGCAACTGGCCGCGGCTCGCGCCGAGCAGGAACAGCGCGCCAGCGAAAACGAAGCGTTGGTTTCCGCGCGCCAGCAACTCGCGGAAGCCCGCGAAAATGCGCAGCGCGAGGCCACCGAAGCGCACCAGCAGATCGCTGTGCTGCGTGCCGAGATGACGATTATGGAGCACGACCTGAAGGTCCTTCGCTCCGAGATTGACGCACAGCGCGAGGCGCGCAGCACCTGTGGCAGCCACGCCGCAACGCTCGCCGCCGACCTGCGTCACGCCGAAGAAACCTGCGTAGCCGACCTCGGCCTTGAAGCGTCTGTTCTGCGCGCCGACGGAGCGCTGGTGCGCATTGAGGGCGAAGCCTTAGTTGCCGAGGATCAAGCCTGCCGCGAGATGAAGGTGAAGCTCGAAGGCATGGGCCCGGTGAACATGATGGCGCTGGAGGAGTACAACGAGACGGCGCAGCGCCACGAATTCCTCGAGACGCAGCGAAAGGATTTGCTCGACTCCATCGACAACACTCAGGCCACGATCAAAGAAATCGACGAAATCTCGCGCACGAAATTCAACGAGGCTTTCGCGCGCATCAACGAGAACTTCAGTGCGACCTTCTCCAAGTTGTTCAGCGGCGGCCAGGCCTTCATGCGGCTCACGGATGAGGAGAATGTCGCCGACAGCGGCATTGACATCGTCGCGCAGCCACCGGGCAAGAAGCTGCAAAATGTGCTGCTGCTCTCCGGCGGAGAGAAGGCGTTGACCGCGCTGTCGTTGCTGATCGGCATCTTCGTCTTCCAGCCGAGCCCGTTCTGCGTGCTGGACGAAGTGGACGCGCCGCTGGACGAAACCAACGTGGGACGCCTGGCAGATATGCTGCGCAGCATGGCGGCGGATACGCAGTTCGTCCTGGTGACGCACTCCAAACGCATGATGACCGCGGCCGACATGATCTACGGCGTCACCATGCAGGAGCCTGGCGTGTCGAAAGTGGTGAGCGTGCGGCTCGGAGATCGCGAGCACCATCCGCATCGTAACGAAGCGCGTCTGGCCACGGCTTAATCAGCGAGGAGCAAGCAACGCCCCGCAATAGTTAGTCGCGGATTTCGCGTCCTCGCGGTTCGCCTACGAACTTTCCGCGTTCGAAAACCGGCGCGCCTCGCAAATAAGTCGCAGTCACGGTGCCAAATAGCCGCTCTCCAATGTACGGGGACATGGGATGGCGCGTGTACAGTTGCTGCGCGTCGAGAACGCGTTGGTGATCCGGATCGAACACCACTAAATCCGCGTCGTAGCCGGCGGCAATCTTTCCCTTGCGCCCCTGCAATCCGGCCAGCTCCGCCGGTTTTTCCGCCATGCGGGTCGCCACATCGATCAGCGAGAAGCCGCGGTGCCGCATGCAGGTCCACACCGCGCTCAGCGCCGCTGACACGCTGGCAATGCCGCCCCATGCTTCCGCGAAGCTGCCATTGCCGCGCGCTTTCCAGTCCGGCGGGCAGGGGGAATGATCCGTCGCGATCAAATCGATCTCGCCGCGTTCCAGCGCTTGCCACAGCAGTTCGCGATTCTCCAGGCCCCGGATCGGCGGGGCGCATTTGTACTGCGTGCAGCCCTTCGCAATCTCCTCGGCGGCGAAATACAAATAGTGCGGACACGTTTCCACCGTCACCGGCAGGCCTTCTGCCTTGGCCGCACGCAGATCATCCAGCGCCTGATCCGTGGCGAGATGGACAATGTGCAGCCGGAAGCCGAACTCCCGCGCGAGGCCAATCACTTGCCGGATCGCTGCAACCTCCGCCTCTTCCGGCCGGGATTGCAGCCAGGTTTTGTGCAGTTGCCAATCCGCGCGGTTGAGGGCGCTGGCCGCTCGGGCCAGTTCTTCTGGGGACTCCGCATGCACCAGCAGCGGCAATCCCGTCTGCGCCAGGAAGGGAAGCGCCTTGCGTAATTCGGCCTCATCCACGCGCGCAAAGCCGTCGATGCCCGGCTCCGCGAGGAAGCATTTGAATCCGCGGACGCCCGCTGCGGCGAGTGGGCCAATCTGGTCCGCGTTGCCGCCGGAGACGCCGCCCCAAGCCGCCCAATCCACTGTGCACTGGCCCGCAGCCGCGGCGCGTTTTTCTTCGAGCGCCTCAACCGACGTGGTCGCCGGCAGGCAATTCAGCGGCATATCGATGAGCGTGGTGTATCCGCCCGCGGCAGCCGCGCGGGTGGCGGTTGCGAATCCCTCCCACTCCATGCGCCCCGGTTCATTGATGTGGATGTGCGAATCCACCAGCCCCGGCAGCAACGCGCCCGGGCAATGCGTCACGCGTGCGTCGGCTGGAATCGCGCCCGCATCGCAGATGGCCTCAATTTTGCCGTCGCGCACCAGCACCGCGCCGGCTCGTTCCCCCTCCGGCGCTACGATGCGCGCCGACACAAATGCCTCAACCATTCCCGCGCCCTCTTTCTTTTCCCTCCGCGCTTGATACCCTACATTTTGAACCAGGAAGGGATTATGACCGATACCACGTCCGCGTCACCGTCCACCCTCACCAGCCAGCAGGTGGTTGAGCTCACAAAGAAGCTGAACTATGGCACCTGGCGCTTCCAGAAAACCTGGAATCCCCTGCATATTGCCGACGCCGAAGGATGCTACTTCACCGATGGGGCTGGCAAGCGCTATCTCGATCTGTCGTCGCAGCTGATGTGCGTCAACCTCGGGCACAAGAATCCGGCGGTGGTTGCGTCCATCGGCGCGCAGGCCCAGCAACTGGCTTACGCCATGCCTGGCTACGCAACAGAGGCGCGCGCCGAACTGAGCCAGCTTCTGCTCGACGTGCTGCCCGCAGGCCTGAACAAGTTCTTCTTCACCACGTCCGGCACGGAAGCCAATGAGGCGGCCTTCAAAATTGCGCGGATGTATACGGGGAAGACGAAAATCATCGCGCGCTACCGCTCGTACCATGGCTCCACCATGGCCTCGATTGCTGCCACCGGCGACCCAAGACGCTGGGCCATGGAGCCGGGAGGCAAAGGGCAGGGCTTTGTCTTCGCGCCGGAAGTGAATTGTTACAAGTGCCCCATCCACCACACCTATCCGGGCTGCGGCATCGCGTGCGCACAGTACCTGGAGCACATGATCCGCAACGAGAGCGACGTGGCCGCGGTGATTGTGGAGCCGGTGGTCGGCACCAATGGCGTCCTCGTTCCGCCTCCGGAATACATGCCGATGCTGCGCGAAATCTGCACGCGGCATAAGGTGCTGCTGATCGCCGACGAGGTGATGAGCGGCTGGGGACGCACCGGAGCGTGGTTCGCCGTGGATAACTGGGGCGTGAAGCCGGATATCCTCGTTACCGCCAAGGGCATCACGTCGGCCTATGTACCTCTTGGCCTGTGCGCCACGACTGGCGAGATCGCTGCGTATTTCGACGACCATTATTTCTCGCACGGACACACGTACGAGGCGCACCCCATCACGCTCGCTCCGGCCGTGGCGACCATTCACGAAATACAGCGGCTGGACCTGATCAACCGCGCGCGCAAGATGGGCGAGTACCTTGCGCCGAAACTCCACGCGCTGAAGACGAAGCATCCTTCTATTGGCGAAGTGCGCGGGCTTGGGCTCTTTTGGGCGCTCGATCTGGTGAAAAATCGCGAGACGAAGGAACCTTTCAACAGCATGGCGCAGAAGGTAGACGGCACGCCGCTGGTGGTCGATAAGGTTGCCGCAGATATGCTGAAGCGCGGCATCGCGGTCCAGGCCTGGGTGAGCCATTTGATCGTCGCGCCGCCGCTCATTGTGGAAGAGTCGGATCTGGACTTCGCGGTGGAAGCGCTGGATGGAGCGCTGGCGATTGCGGACGCGGCGATTGCGGGATAATTGCGCAGGAACAGAAGCCGGAGGCGGGATGCCGACGTGCGGCCTCAGCGGTTGATTGCTATGCGATACTGAAAAAGTCCAGCCCAAGCCGGGATGGCGGAACTGGCAGACGCAGCGGACTCAAAATCCGCCGAGGGCAACCTCGTGGGGGTTCGACCCCCCCTCCCGGCACCAACACAAATCTACGATAATCAATTACTTGCCCTTCTTCCGGCAATTGGGCCGCGACGCAAAGGCGCTGCTTGTCGGAACGTCGAGAGTAGCGTCCGCAGATCAGACCTTCTCCAGTTTCTCGGGCACCTTGCAACACCCGATTGTGAATGTCGGGGGCTGGTGTCGTTCACAACAGGAGTGCGCGAGGTCTGCTGAGTTCTCAATCGGTGTACTGGTGCGCCAATCGCCAGCATCGACGATTGTGATCTGCATCACTGTCGGGTCAGGATGACTGGCAATAATCTCCCAAAATACGAGTGTTCCCCGCGTGGCCACCCGCCAGCGTCCCCATTGGAGACCGCAGCGGCGACTGAATAAGGCCTGAGCCTCATTTTGCTCCCCTGACCTTCATTTGCTGGTGCGCAGACATCCGAATCAGGAAGGAACTCCCGTGTCTAAGGCAGATGAGCAGCCCCTGGTCTCTGAGCGAAATTTTCACTCCGCGGATGGTCTATTGCGCAGGTTTCGCCGCTGGGTTGCTGCAAGAATCGTTCAGGAAGTGCCGGAAGATATCGCGATCTGCGCGTTCGATTGCAAGAAAGGTCAATGCACCGATGGAGAATGGGCGATTTGCGACAGGCGGATCAAACGGGCCGCGGGTGAACTATGGCCGAACGTCGGGCCGCAAACACCGGAGCAACCTCTGGCGGTTCAACAGAACCAACCCCCGCTTCCCGTTGGCGGAGTAAAACGGTCAGCACTGGAAGAACCAGATGCTGTCGCTCGCCAAAGGCATGGCGGGTGAAACAGAACCTTGCGAAAGTCATCTCAGCCACGATTTGACTCCTAAGGTTATGGTTTCTGCTTTGGGCCGTTTGGGCCGTCTGTTGCGTCCCAGACTTCCGGGTTCAGTGGGTAAACAACCCTCCCGCGATCCCGAGGATCTCCTCAAACAGCGAGTCCGCCAATTGATTTTCTGGTGCATGGTGGTTTTGTCCCGCCCTCCATTTGTCTGCGACATTCTGCAAAGTTGTGAAGTGCTCGGGCCCCGCATGGTTCATGGGTTCCAGCAACGTTCCTCCGTCCCTTGCGACTTCCTGCAAAAAATCTTGACCCCCAATCGAAGCGGACATCGCGAGCGGACGCGCCAGCCTCATCGAGATCGGCAGCATCGCGTCCTGACTGCATCTGCATCGATACGCCCCACTTCTCTGTTGTGAATCGGCTTATGAATAGCCGAATGGGTAGCGAAAGATCTAATTCGGGCGTCAGGCGAAGTGTCCACGAAAAATGAGTGGAAACCTGGTGACACACTCTACCTTCCGTCGAGAGGGAACGAGCTTACGCTTGCCATCATCTGTGTAGTGGCCAATCTCCTTGTCTATACCCCTCCAAGGCGAAGATCGCTACTCTGAACGTTGATCAGAGCGGTTTCCTCCGCGGTCTTGTTGGTTTATGTTTCAAAGTCTCACCTGGATTGCAACCGATCAGCTCGCCATCTGTCTCCAGGAGAGCCCGTCTTCCAATGCTATGGAGACGGGGCAAATCATGCCGACGGTGGGGCAGGAAAGACGCGCCCCTGACGGTTTCCTCAGTTGCGTTCGGCTCCAGTTCGCAAGCCGTTGTCTGGACGAGTCGACGCACTTTGAGAACGCGAGTAACCTATCCTCACACTTCAATGGCGAAAGCCGAAACTGAAAAGGAGAAAGAAATGAAAGCTCTTCGAATTGCGGGGATTCCAGTGGTGCTGATTCTCTGTGCAGGTATGGCGCTTGGCCAGGATGCTACGAAGGATGCCGGCAAGGCTGCCACCACTACCGGACAGGCGGTGAAGCACACCGGGAAAACAGTAGGGCACGCAACAAAATCCGGCGCGAAGGATGCTGCGCACGGTACCAAAACCGCCGGTAAAGACACCGTGAAGGGCATCAAGAAAGTGACGGGAAAGTCTGGAAAAAAGGTGGACGACGGAACCAGCAATTCAGCGCCTTCCAAGTAATACCAGCTTCTGGCGAGATCCGTGCGGCATCGAGCAGTCTCGGCGCGCTGTGGCCGCCGGGATCCTCGACTCGAACCGCTCACAACTCAGGGATGGCTGCGCAATGGCCCGCTCGAGTCGACGCGATTTCTGTTGACGCCTCGGCACCTCCGCTGAATGGATCGCGGAAGATCCCGGCGGCGGCGAGCCCGCCTATTCCCTCGGCGGGTTCACCCTGATCCTGTGCTGATGAGCTCTTTCTTCTCAATTTCTCCGGAACCCGGCAGTTGAGCGGGATGAGCAATTGCGGAAGTGGGCTGCGAAGGCTTCACAAAGCTGATGATCGTCACGAGAAGTTCGTGAAACGATCAGCGCCGGGCAATCACTACTCAGCACAACGAAATCGCCTGTAAGTTCTCAAGCGAATCCTCATCCTTCTTCTCGTTGGAAAGAGAAAATTCGCCGCGTGGTACTTGTCTGCGAAACGCGTTTTTGCAGAGGTCCAGGCGGATCGGCCAGGACTGCTAACTCGCAGCCTCGCCGGCGACGTGGGAACGTACATCCGGCTGAATTTGTGTCGAGGAGTGAACAGCGATGAATACGAGTAAAGGTTCCACGTCTGGCGGCGGAGCAGCAAAGAACGCCGGCAAGCTATCCATCCGTCAATTGCCCATCGAGCAGGCGCGCGCCAACCTTCACATGCTGCTGCTGGCCAACGCAAACTACTTCGGAAATATTGCGGAAAGCAACTTGACGCCGGTGTTGAACATTAGCGGCGACACCAGCTACGAGGAGCTGGGCTGTGTCGGCTTGTCCCTCGCGCTGAGCCGGCTGGAGGCAATCGTATCCATCAGGCAAACGGCCGGTTACGACGGTGGCGTATGCAGCATGGGATCGCAGGAGTATGTGCGCTTCTACCTTTCGTTCGACGGCGGTTCGACCTGGCAGGATCAGGGCGTTGCCGGCGTCACCGTCTATGACATTCCGGGGTCAAAGCCGCTGGAATATAGCGTGGCGTTGCCCGTTTCTCTGCCGGAAGACTTTTGCTTTTTCGAAAGCCTGCCGCAGGTGCGGGCCATTCTCTCGTGGAATTATGTTCCGCCAGCCAATACTCCGGGCTACACGCCGGTGTGGGGCAACGTGGTGGATGTTACGGTGCAAAGCCCCGCATCCGAATTCATCATTCTGGAAAAAATGCTCTCGGTGGCCAAAGTCGAGCTGCCTTCGAACTTCGAGAAAACTTTGGATCTTACCCAGAAGATCCCGACCGCGTCGAAGAAATCGCTGAGCACAGCGGAGCTGACCAAACTCTACAAGGGAAAGCCTGTGCCAGCAGCGCGCTTCCTGTATCCCGAAATCATCAAGCTGTCGGGGGCGCAAAACGTCGCCGCATTGACGACAGTCGCATCTTCGGCAATCAACCTCGGAGAAGCCATTGCGACCATTCTCACCACCAGCGGAAACACCGACTACGAGGAACTGGATTGCGTCGGCCTCGATCCGAACCGCAGTACGCTCGTCGGGGTGGTGAACGTTAAGCTGCCTTACGGATTCAACGGCGGCCTCTGCACGGCGGGCAGCACCGAGTACATCGCGTTCTGGGTGGACTGGGGAAGCGGCTATGAATACGCCGGCACTGCCACTCTCAACACCCACGATATCTCCGCCCTGCCAGCCGGTGGTCTGGAGTATGCGGTGGTGTTGCCGGTCGACCTGACGAGCCACATGCAGCTCTGCACTACGGGGGCGCAAACGGCCAGGGTGCGCGCGATTCTGTCCTGGCAGACGCCGCCGCCAACGAACAATCCGAACTACGTTCCCGTCTGGGGCAATCAGGACGACGCACTCGTGCAAATTCCCTCAGGACAGCCGATCCAGGCAGGAGTGCCGAACATAGCGATCATCGGTGGAATCGGTGTGGCCGATATCGATACGACGGGCGTCACATCGCTGCCGGGCGCCACGCTGCCGGGTGCGATCTTTGCGCTTCAGGGAACTCTGGCCGATCCTTACGACTCCGCGCGGCAGTGCCCATTCGGAGGCGAGATTGTTATCCAGGGTGCGCCGTCGGTCGGCTACAAGTACCGCGTGTGGGTGCAGGACGTCAGTTCTCCGCTGCCCGTCCCGTTGACGCACTACATCGAGACCACCGATCAGTATGGCCATTCCACGATGCAGTTCCCGGATCTGCAGGGATTCTTTACGTACCTGCCGAACAGCCAGAATATCGATGACAATCTCGCGTACTGGGAGTCGTCGGGCAATGACCTGTACAACCTCTGGCTGGAGATTGCCGATCTTTCAGATAACGTTCTCAACCGAACGCCGAACTATCTGATCCAGCTGGTGAACACTTCGCCGAAGGCGGCCATTCACATTGACAGCGGTGGCGACTGCAAGCAGTTCACAGCGGCTCAGGGCCCACTCGACGGCCATTTTGTGGCGACCGAATCGGGCACCGGTACGGTTGGACAGATCGGCCACTACGATCTCGGGACCCTGCCGGGCGGGAATGCGCCCTCACCGTCAAGTGGGATTTCCGATACCGGACCGGCGCCGGGCCAGCCCTGGTCGTTGTCTCTGGCAGGAATGCAGCCCTGCGGCTATGTGGTTGAACTCGATGTCTGGGACAACACCATCGTCAACAGCGCGCCAGGCAACTGGAACGGGAACTCGGCCTCGGTCGGATTCTGTTTGATCGCAGGAAGCTAGGCTCAACACGAAATGCGCCGAGCCGGGGGGAACCTCGGTTCGGCGTTTCATCCCACCGCAATTTAACCACCGTGAGGGTACGCATTATGTGTTGTGGAGAAGAACGCGTCAACGTTCCAATCAATCGAACGAATGCCAACGCTGCGCGAGTCGTCATACCGAAAAGCCACGGGCTTTCGATCGTAGGAACATCCTCGAAACCGCAACTGCCGTCGCAGACATCCGGTCTTCGCACCCGTGGGCCAAGGATCGGGCGTCATCGTCCGCAACGCCCCTGAATCACCCATGGCTCTCGCCCGGCACCGTTGATCTTTCCCTGCAGTTGCGGCGGCAACCAACGCAAACGTCAGCTCGGCACAAGGCCTCTGCCGCAGCGGTCGTTGAATCTCTCCCCCTGAACACGGGGATCCGCATCAACCCATGCGGGTCCCCGGCCCTCATGCCGACCAATCACTCCCCAATAAATTCGGTGCAATTGCCGCGCACCCATGAAACGCCGCCCTCCTCCACTGCACTATGGCTCCAGATGGGCCCTGTGACATCCGGTTCTCTCGAAGGAAGAACTATGAAATCGGAATCCGTAGCGACAGACCCCATTTGCGACGCTCCGATGCGCTGGATGCACTGCTTTTGCTACTTCTGCCTGGTTCTCTCCGTTCCCTGGTCCATCTTTGGCACCAGCGGCTGGATCGGTTTGCTCCTCCACTTTCAGGTCGCCTCGGGCGGTGCGTGGCTGCTTGAAAAAATCCTTCGCCGGCGACGGCCTCTCAGGAAAATGGCATGACGTACCTCAGCAGCAGAACATCGCCTCGTCGATGGAATCCTCCCCAGCCGAAGCGTCTTCGCCCGGCTTCCATCGATCACGGCCGCCAGCCGGCGATCGCGGGCCCGGTGCTATACTTACGTCCTCTTGCAGGGACGAGGACCCGCTTGCAATTTCAGACATTCGATGCCGCTTACATCGATGCGCTTTGCGCCGGGGACCTTCGCGCCCAGGAGCACTTCGTCAGCTATTTCACAGAGCTGATTCAACTCAAGGTCCGTTCTCGTCTGTCGTCGCAGCAGGCCCAGGAAGACGTGCGCCAGGAGACCTTTGCCCGCGTCTTAACGACTCTTCGCAAGGAGAACGGCCTGCGCCAGCCCGAACGGCTGGGCGCGTTCGTCAACACGGTTTGCAACAACGTGCTCTTTGAGCTTTACCGCTATTCCTCTCGCCAGCAGTCGCTCGATACCGACGATCAGCCGGAGCTCCCGGCAACGGGAGCCGCGGTGGACGATGTCGTCGCTGCGCGACAGCTCAAGGACAAAGTAAGAGAGATCCTCAGCGGCCTGTCCGCTCGCGATCGTTCGCTGCTCCAGGCGATCTTCCTCGAGGAGAGAGATCGGGAAGAGGTGTGCCGCGAGATGGGCGTCGATGGAGAGTATCTGCGGGTGCTTCTCTTCCGCGCGAAAAAAAGCTTCAAAAGCGAATATTTGAAGCGCATTGGCGGAGGAAAGGCTTGAGAGAGGCTTGAAATGATGAAGGCGCAAGAATCACTATCTCTACAGGGCAGCACAGGAGGCCGGCCGATGGAACACAGCGAAGCAGTCCGGTTGATGGCGACAGAACGATATCTCCTGGGCGAGTTGCCTCCTGAGATGCGAGATGCCTTCGAGGAGCACTTCTTCGAGTGCCAGGAGTGCGCCTTCGATGTCCGCGCCGGCGCCGCCCTCATCCACGAAGCAAAGCATCAGCTGCACGAGCCCATCTCCACTCCGGCATCTGCCGCTCTGAAGCCAGCGCCGCCAGGGCGAGACTGGTTCTCCTGGTTGAGGCCCGTCATCGCCGTGCCGGCATTCGCAGCCCTCCTCTTCGTCGTCGGATACCAGAACTTCGCCACCATCCCGTCTCTTCGCTCCGCCTCCCGCCAGCCGCGGTTGGCCCCGTGGGCATCGCTACACGTCGGAACCAGGGACGGCTCACCTCTGCCGATCGTGGCCGATACCAAATCCGGAGCCGTCCTTCTCATCGACGTCCCGGACACGGCGACCTACACTTCCTTTGCGTTCGCTCTCGAGGATCCTCAGGGAAAACAGTTCTGGGCTGAGACGATCCAGGTGTCCTCGACAGCTAACCGCCAGCAGACACTTTCTCTTCTCATTCCAGGATTGGACTTGCACCCCGGCTCGTATGCGCTTACCATCTCCGGAATAACCGCACAGGGCAGCCGGACCCAGCTGGACCGGCGCGTTTTGGATATTCACTTCGACGAGTAGTGCAACTCCCCCCCGGAAAGTGAGCGAACCTGCCATGTCTGGCGATTCAATTCCTTATGAGCATATCTACGACGCGCAGGCTTTCGCCCTCGAAGGCGATCTGGAGCTTCCCCTGCGCGCCGAAATCAAGCCCCAGGCCTTCGTCGATCTTCCGAAGAGCGGAGGCTATCTCTCCGAGCGAGCGCGCGATTACCACCTCGAAGGCGTGATTTCCTTTCGCGCTGCCTACACTCAGGTCGCCGGCAATCTGGACCGCAAGCCAGGCCACGGTTACGTAACCCTGGCCACCGCGGTGCTCGAGGACTTCAACATCCTCGATGTCATCACCGCGGATCGCGTTGTCGCTCAGGTCTCGACCGAGCATCCCCTCGACGGGTCCGTACCCGACGTCACCTTCCTCGGCACCCGCTTCGACAATCTGCGCATCGCCGGCCATCCCGTGCGCCTCGATCTCGACCCCAATTTCTTCGGCACAAAGCCGGACAACGATTCTCCCTGGTCCAGTAAGAAGGACTTCCGCGAACGCGTCACGACCCAGTGCGACAATATCCGGCATCAGTCAAATCTTCCCGCCGAGATTGCCGAACGGTACAATCGACTTCCGTCGAATCCCAACCCACAGGAGTCGATTGAATGCTCACTGGTCCAGCGCGCGGAGGGTTCTTACCCTGGGCGAACCTTTGGCCACGTCATCGATATCCCTCATTTCGGGAGAGTCTACCTCGCGACTGTGCGCCTGTTGGAAACACGGGACCCGAAAACGGACAGGATCAGCACACAGTTCCGCCTGACGATGATCGAGGCGAAGATGGGCTGCATCGCCAACGGCTCGGCCTCAGGGGGGACCACGATCACCAACGGGAAAGGAAAAGGCGGCGGTTAGCCTGCATCATTATTTCCTGTGCCGCACTGGCAGTCTGCACCGGAGACCAGGAACTTGACCCCGCCGAACAGTTCCAGCGTGCCTCGGTGATGTTCGAGCACGGCCAGTTGGCCGCGAGCCAGACAATCGCCAGGCAGTTGGCGGATCGATACCGAAGGTCAGATCCGGAATGGTCGACGAAGTTCACAGTTCTCGAAGCACAGTCGGCCGCATGGCGCGGATCCAGCCAGGAAGTTCTCCGAATCCTCGCTCCCGAACCGCCCATTTCCGCTGACGTAGACGTCCGTATCCTCCGGTTGTCGCTCCTGGCGGGGGCCGACGTTTATCTGCATCGATACGACGAAGCACAGCGATACCTGACGAGAGTTGACGCACTCTGTTCTCAAATGGATCGCGCCGCGTGCAGCCATGCTGTCGACGCACACTGGACACTGGCGCTCGAATTGGGGCAATACGAAGAAGCTTCCCGATTGTCCCAGCAGGAGGCAGCCCTCGCCCGGAGGTTCCAGCGGCCATTCGACGAAGCGCGAGCGCTGACGAATATGGCGGCCACTTGCCTGCGGGAGGAGCGCTATGAGGAAGCCATCGACTGGCTCAACGCCTCGGGTCGCTTAGCCACGCCTTTGGGCGCGGAAGACATCCTGCTCGACAATACCGGCAATTTAGGTTGGGCCTATTTCAGCCTTGGCGATCGCGAGCGCGCTCTGGCTATGTTCCAGGACGCCGAGTCGCGCGCGATTGCGCTGGGCGATACGGACGACACGATCAACTGGCTCACTACCCTCGGTTATGTTTTTCAGGACGACCACGAATGGGATCATGCAGCGAATTCTTACCGTCAGGCTCTTGAACTCGCCAGAACGATCAACAGCACCGACGATATCGTGAACTGCCTGGAAGACCTCTCCCACATCTCCATCCAGCTGGGTCAGCTTGACGCTGCCGACGCGTACCTCCGCCAGCTCGATCCCCTCGTCACCGCCGGCAGCAATCACCTCGACCTTCTCGATGTTACCCTCGCGCGTGCACGCATCGCCGCTGCTCGCCGGCAGGATCAGCAGGCCGAAGCTCTCTTCCGCCAAGTGGAGGCCGACCCGGCCAGCCAGATCACCATGCGCCTCGGCGCCGAGCACGAGATGGCCCGCCTTTTCGAAGCCGAGGGCCACATCGACGACGCGCTTAGAATGTACACTACCGCGCTCGCCACCTTCGAATCGGCGCGCGCGCAGATCAAGAACGAAGACTCGAAACTCCCCTATTTCGCCAACGCCACGACGATCTACGACGATTCCATCCGTCTTCTCATTTCCCAGGGTCAAATCGATGCGGCCCTCGCCGCTGCGGACCAAAGCCGCGCCCGTACGCTCGCACAGGGCCTCGGGCTCAATCCCGCTCGTCCCGCGATTCATGCTGCCTCGCTTCCTCCCAGCGCCATCGCCGCTCGTGACGGAGCCACGCTGCTCTTTTACTGGCTTGGCGAACGGCAGTCCTGGCTCTGGGCGATCACGCCGCAGAAGACCATCGTCTTTCCACTACCACCCGCGGCAGAAATTTCCCGTCACGTGGAACACTATCGCCGGACCCTGCTCGGCCCCGAGGATCCGCTCCTGGCAGGTGAAGAAGGCCAGCAGCTTTATCGGACCCTCGTCGCCCCCGCTCAGGATTGGCTGCCGCCCGGCGGCAACGTCGACATCCTTTGCGACGGAGTGCTCAGCGAGCTCAATTTCGAAACCCTAATCGTTCCTCAGCCATCTCCACATTACTGGATTGAGGACGCGAATATCGTTTCTGCTCCATCGCTTCTGCTGCTCGCGTCCTCCAGGCCACCAGACAGCGGGGCACGCAATCTTCTCCTCATCGGAAACGCCATTTCCCCTGGTCCGGATTATCCCGATCTGCCGAATGCCGGCCTCGAAATGCGGCAAATCCGCCGCCATTTTTCACCGCAGGAAGAAACCATCTTCGAAGGGCGGCGGGCAAATCCCAGCTCCTATCTGCATTCCGACCCGCAGCGATACTCCTATATCGACTTTGTTGCCCACGGTGTTGCCAGCCGCACCGACCCCCTGGATTCGGCCATCCTCCTCTCGCGCACCACAGGGAGCGAGGATTCCTTCCGTCTGGACGCGCGCGATATCATGCAACACCCCGTTCAGGCTCGCCTGGTCACGATTGCCGCCTGTTATGGCGGCGGCATGCGCGCCTATGCGGGCGAAGGCCTTGTCGGCCTTTCCTGGGCATTTCTCTACGCCGGCGCTCACAGTGTCATCGGCGCCCTTTGGGAGGTCAGCGACGCTTCGACGCCGCTCCTGATGGATGCGGTGTATCAGGGAATCGAGGAGGGTCTCACCCCGAGAGCCGCCCTCCGCCGCGCTAAGTTATCGCTCCTGCATGGTCGGTTTCAACGCCCGTTTTATTGGGCGCCTTTCCAGCTTTACACCGGCAGCTAGCCGCCGCCCGGCTTAGTTTTTCTTCAGGGCATCTGATACGAAAGTTGTACTTCCGTCACTACCTTCCAGCACGGTGGCTCCCCTCACGGAAGTGGAGCTTCCCGGAGGTGCGTTCAACATGCAATCCCGTTCGCCCTTTCCCCCGGCCCAGCAATTTATCCTGGACTGCGCCGAACTGGCGTCGACCCTCGATAGCCTCGACCCAGGAGGCCATCGCTTCTATGTGGTGGCTACGCTTCTCAGCAGCCGGGCTCAATACCATGCGCTGCTGCTGCGGCGGGAGGAGCTATCCCCATCCGTTGTCGAGGAGAGATGGATGGAATTCATGCTGGACGCCCTGCTGGCGCGACTGACGATCCTCGAAGGCCGCATTCAAATCGGAACTCAGCTTGTTCGCAAGGCTCGTGGCCCGTGTCACTGCGAACCCAATTCCCAAGTCTCGAATTCGTAGTTTGCAAGTTGTGACTCCTGAGATCAGTGCAGATCTGAGCGCGCAACGTATTCGTGCGCACTCCCATACAAACTTTCCATGGAGCCCGCAGATTGATACAGCCGCGCGGACCTGCAAACCGAATCCGCGATATGGTTTCGAAGCCCGCTCACTAAGCGCAAGATCGTGGGGGTTCGCCCTCCCTCGCGGCACCAGATAAACTCATTCGCATCTGGCATCCGCCCGATCATCTCGGGATGACGCGTGCCGTTGACCTGGTGACCCACCAAACACCAAATCTCCCTGTGTGTACCTATCGACCGCGGATCGCTCGTCCGTATCCTGCAGTAGCCCAGGGACCGTGCTTTTCAACCGCGAAGACAAATCTTTGGTCCACTCCGACTTTCGTCGGATTCGCGTCCTGCATGTACGCGCATACATTTTGTCCCGTACCCGAGCCAGCGTGTGTTTATGAGCTGGACCGGAGTCGAACCATCGGCCCCAGCGCCGGTGTGCCAGCTGGCCAGGATTTCCCGAGGTTCGGCGGCGACAGGTCATTTGTTGTAGCGAGGTCAGGAGGCATTCGCAATGCAAGCACATGGATGGACGCGATGGGCGATAGCGGTAGCCGCGGCAGGAACGCTGTTGCTGGCTCACCCGCTGCGGGCGCAGAACACCAACACCGGCGAAATCAAAGGCATTGTCACCGACCCTACCGGCGCGGTCGTCCCCAACGTGGCGGTGAAGCTCACCAACGTGCATACCGGCGTGTCGACGACCACAACGACCAACGGCAGCGGGCTCTACGATGTCCCGTCTCTACTGCCTGGCGATTACAACATCAACTTCAGGGCGACAGGCTTTAAAGATTACGAGCAGCAGGGCGTGGTGCTGGAGGTGGAAACCATCGGCATCAATGCCACGCTGCAGGTGGGTTCTGCCTCGCAGGAAGTCACGGTGACGGCGCAGAATGCGCTCATTGAGACGGAGTCGTCGGACCAGCACGTCATCTTCAGCGCGAAGACCGTCGAGGATGTGCCGACGGTGGGCGGCGTCTGGTACAACGAGCTTACCAATGTGCTGCCGGGCGTGAATCCGGGGGGCGGCGGAAGCCAGGACGCTTCCGGCCAGGGCGTCGGCATTAACGGAACGCAGGGCTACCTGGGCAACTGGCTCATTGAAGGCTCCGACGCAACACAGCCCCGCGACGTGAACGCCAGCGATAACTATCCCCCAGTCGATTCCATCGCGGAAGTCCAGGCCATCACCGGCACGTTCGGCGCGCAATATGGAACCGGCGTTGCCGCGTTCAACGTGATTCTGAAGAGCGGCGCGAATGCCTGGCATGGCTCGGCATTCGAGTTCATCCAGAACGATGCGTTCAACGCGCTGAACTATTTCACGCCCAAGGGCGCGAGCACGCCTTTGCGGTGGAACGAGTACGGCGGCAGCGTAGGCGGACCCATTCTGCACGACAAGCTTTTCTTCTATTTCACGTACCAGCGCAATCCGGCACATTCATCGTTTGTTGAGACATCGACCGTACCGACGGACGCGATGAAGGCCGGGAATTTCTCGGCGTTGGCCAACCCAGTCTTCAGCCCAGCCTCAACAACCTGCACCAACGGTGGATCGGGGGTGTGCACGCGCACCCAGTTCCCCAACAACACCATCAATGTCGCCATGGATCCGGTAGCGCTGGCGATCCAGAAGTATTTTCCTGAGCCGACAGATCCCACCGCCCTCTATAACAACTACCGGGTTGTGGTGACTGAACCCAGCATGTCGACCTACTATGCGGGCAAAGTGGATTACGACATCAACGCGAACAACCGGCTGTCAGGATCGATCCTCGAATATCCAATTTCGCTCATCAACAGCATCGACGCCCTCTGTCCGCTGGGCTTCGACTGCACCAAGGCACCCCAGAACCTGAATCAGGACGCCCAGGTGACCGAGACTTGGACCATCAGCCCGCGCACGCTGAACGAAGCGCGCGTGGGTGCGGTTCGCGAGCTGGATAAGTACGTTCCGTCCACCTACGATCAGGGATATCCCGCAAAGCTGGGGATGGAGCCCGCGTACGGGGGCAATGCGCCGGGCAATATCTTTCCGGACGTCACGATCAATGGCGGCGATGGAGCAGGGCAGATCGGCCTCGGCGGTGGCGTTCATGCGGTGTTGGCCGACGGCGCCTATGTAGAGGGCGATATCGTCACGCTCATTCGCGGGCGTCACACCATCAAAATGGGCGGCGAGTTCGACAAAAGCTATCAGAACTATACGAACTGGGGTGATGTGAGCTCGGGCAACTTCCAGTTCGACGGCATTGGCACCGCGCAATTCTGGCCGGGCGGAAATTATCCCGATACGACCGGCGGCTACGGCACTGTGGCCTCAGGCGCGCCTTACGCGGACTTCCTGCTCGGCCAGGTCTACGGCTGGTACGTGTATGACTACGAGGAAACCGGCGCGCGCATGTGGAATCTGGCAGGCTTTGTGCAGGACGACTATAAGGTGTTACCCAATTTGACGCTGAACTTGGGCCTGCGCTACCAATACCAGTCAGGATGGGGCGAGGAGCACAACCGCTTCGGCAGCTTCGATCCATCATTGGTGAACACCGGACAGTATGTGCCGGCAGGCACGCTGGGCGCAATGATCTACGGCGGTCAGGACGGCCGCAACACGATTGAGGACGGCGTGAATGAATGGGATCCCCGCTTAGGCGTGGCCTGGTCGCCGCGGCCCAACTGGTCAGTCCGCGCCAGCTACGGCATCTTCGACGCGCCGCGGTCGGCTGAGTCTTACACCGACGGCGCACTGGGCCTGGGCTTGAATCCGCAGGGATCCAACGGCTACTCGTCCAACTTCACCACCGGCATTCAGTACTATTCGACTCCGTGGACGCTCGCCTCCGGGCCGCCGGCAGGGTCGGTGATCTATCCGCAGCAGTCGGCCTTCAGTAACTCGAAATATAACTACCAGGGCGTCTATTACTACCCGACTCACATGCCGATCGAGAACTATCAGGAAGCGATGCTTTCTGTTCAGCATCAGTTCCCGGGCAGCATGCTGGTGGATGCGAGTTACGTATTCACCAAAGGCACGCATCTGAATTTCAACCGCGACATCAACCAGGTTCCGGAGAGCAAATTGAGCCAGGGTGCGTCGGCGGAGCCGTATCCGCAGTTCACCTATATCTACGGAGCGATTTTTGACGGCTACTCCAATTACAACGCGCTGCAGCTGCGTTTTGAAAAGCGGATGACGCACGGCATCTCGTTCCTAGTGAACTACGCGTGGTCGAAGACCATGGATGCGGGCACCAGCAACGGCCATTACGAGACCATCGACGTGTGGCAGAATGCGAATAACCCGGCAGCGAATTACGGATTGTCGCAACTCGACGTTCCGCAATCGCTCAACGGTTATGCCACGTGGGAACTGCCCTTCGGCAAAGGCCGCGATTTCCCGCTGCACGGCGTGGCTGACGAGGCGCTGGGCGGCTGGCGGCTGACGGGCGTCTTCCAGGCGCACTCCGGAGTGCCCTTTACGCCGACGGTGGGTAGCGCGGACGAAAGCAATTCGCAGGCCGCGCAGTGCTATTGCGGGTTCGCATGGTTCCCGAATGTCGTGGGGAACCCCAGGCTTTCCCATCCCACCATCAGCGAGTGGTTCAACACCGCGGCATTCAAAGTTCCTGACGACAATACGTTCGGCGATGCGCGGCGCAACATGCTGCGCGGGCCGGACTGGCGCGACGTCGACTTCAGCCTGGGCAAAACGTTCTGGCTCGGAGAATGGGCCGGGAAGGATTACCACATGGAAGTGCGCGCCGACGCATTCGACGCGCTCAACAATCCAAACTTCAGCCAGCCCAGCGCCGGCGTCGGTGTTGCCGGTGGCGGAGTGATTTCCAGCGCCAACACCAACCGGCAAATCCAACTCGGAGCGCGTGTCTCGTTCTGATTCCACTGCGGAGCGTACGTAAAAGCCCGTGCGAGATGGCCTCCCCCTCGCGCGGGCTTTCTTTTTCCTGAGACAGCGTAAAATTGCGCTGCCGTTGGCTGTGGAGAGCTTAATGATGATGCAATCCTGTTTTGCGCCGATGCGTATTCGCATCGGCGTTGGTCTATTGTTGATTGGGCCATGTGCCGTGAGTTGCTGCGCGCAGACGGCTGCAGCGCATCTGCAGCAGGGCACGGAGGCCCTGATGCACGGCAACTGTGTTGCAGCGGAGACGGAGCTGCACGCCGCCCTCAAAGCGGCTCCAACGCTCGTGCAGGCCCAGGGCCTACTCGGGATTTGCGAAAAGCGCATGGGCGAGCCCGGCGCGCAGAAGCATCTTGAGGCAGGCTTCGTGAAGGTGACTGAGCCGAAACTACGTACGGAGATCGGCGTGGAACTGGCTGACTACGATTACCAGCGCGGCGACCTGGACCACACGCTGCCCGTGGTGCAGACGCTGGTCGCTATGAATCCGGAGAACATCGACATTCTGTTCTTCGCGCAAAACGTCTACCAGGATATGGCCGACAACACCCTGAATAAACTCGCGCTTCTGGCCCCCGATTCTCCGCGCATGCAGGAAGTGGTTGCGGAGCATCTGGTGAACGCCGGCGATCTCAAAGACGCGGCCGACCATTACCGCCGCGCATTGCAGATGGATCCGTATCTACCCGGTGCACATTTTGAATTGGGCGAGGCCATTCTGGAGTCCAACCCAACCGATCCCGCGGCGCAGTCCGACGCACAGAAGGAGTTGCAGGCGGCGCTGCGTGTTGATGGAGAAAGCGCGCGGGTGGAATGTGAGATGGGGCGCGACGCCTGGCTCGCAGGCGATCTGGGTGCGGCGCAGTCCCACTACGAGCGCGCGCGAAAGATGGCTCCTGACGACGTAGAGGCCCTAATGGGCCTGGCGCGCCTCCTGGCGCGGCAGGATCAATCGGCCGACTCTCTGCCGCTGCTCGAGAAGGTGGTCGACGAAGATCCGCTGAACGGCGAGGCCCACTACCGCTATGCGATGGCGCTGAAAGCAGCGCAGCGCACGCAGGAAGCGCAGAAACAAATTCGGATCTATCAGACCATCCGCGCAGCCCACGACAAAGTGGTGCGCGTGTACGGGGAGATGAATCGCCGCGTGAAGGCGCACGAGGACGACGAGCCGGACGCCGAGACTCCCTGAGCCCTAGCCGGTCGTGATGGTCAAAGAGGCTGGACGCAGCCCCGGCGAAGTTGCGGCAATTTTTATCGTCCCCGCGGCCGCTGTCGCCTGCACAACGGCGAGGCATAGTCCGTGAAAGGCGCGCCGGCTGCTGGCCTTGTAACTGTCGTGGCTCGTCGGATCGCCGTTGTCCACGCCAATCAGACGTCCCGCGCCTTCAATAGAAAAGCTGACGTTGTTGTCGGCGGCGGGAACGACGCGCCCCTGCGCGTCCTGAATGGCGGCGGTGACATGCGCAACATCGCGGCGATCCGCTGCGATGCGCGTTAGGTCGGAGCTGAGGCTGATGGCGAATGCCTCGCCCGTGGTAGCCACTTCTTCCGTGACCGCAATCTGACCGTCCTTCATGCCAACGGCGCGCAGCGTTCCCGGCTGGTAGGCCACGTCCCACGAGAGATGCAAATCGGCGGTGGTGCGCACCACGCGCGCGCGAGCCGGAAAATTCCCATACCGGCCTTCCATGCCGAGGCGCGGAAATTCATAACCCTTCACGCCCTGCGATTTTCCGTTGAGAAATAACTCAACCGTGTCGCAATTCGTGTAACAAGTGACGGGAATGATCGCGCCCTCGCTGCCGTGCCAGTTCCAGTGTGGAAACAGATGCAGCATCGGCTTCGCAGCCCACTGACCCTGGTAGAAGTAGTAGCCGTCTTTGCGAAAACCGCAAGTGTCCATCACGCCGGAGGCCGCGCTCTTCATCGGCCAGTGCGATTCTCCCAGGTAGTCGAACCCCGTCCACATGAAATCGCCGGAAACGTAATCGTGCATGTCGACAAACTGCCATAGCTGCTCAGCATCGATGCGCAGATTGGAGGGATGGCTGAACCAGGGCGCGTCGGCGTCGCCCTTCTGCGGCGCAAGGTCGCGATATTCGCCGCGAATGCCGCCCACGCCCACGCTCTCCGTTCCAATAAAACGGCGCTGTGGAAACGCTTCGCGATCGATGCTGTAGTAGAGGTCGGCGCGATTGCGCCAGCGATCGACGTAGTTGTAGCCAACGACATCGAGTTGGTCAACGAACTCGGGACGCACGCGATTTTCGAGCGGCTCCGATGCAATCTGATCGCACGCGACGGTGACCGGCCGCGTTGGATCCTCCGCGTGAAAAATAGCGAGCACGTTCCTAAGAGTCTCAGCGCCATCCACAGCGGACTGATCCGGAACTTCGTTGCCCGCGCTCCACAACACCACGCTGGGATGGTTCCGGTCGCGGTGGATGAAGTTCTTCAGGTCGCGCTCGTGCCACTCGGCGAAATACAGGTGATAGCCATTCTTGATCTGCCCTTTAGGAATGTGCCACTCGTCGAAGGCCTCGGCCATCACCAGAAATCCCATACGGTCGCACAGGTCGAGAAACTCCGCAGCATAAGGATTGTGACTGGTGCGAATCGCGTTGCATCCCATCTCGCGCAGCAGTTTCAGCCGCCGTTCCCACATGCGTTCGGGCACCGCTGACCCCACGCAGCCGGCTTCCTCGTGCACGCATACTCCGTTCAGCTTGACGTGCTCGCCATTGAGCAGAAACCCGCGATTCACGTCGAACACCGCAGAACGGATCCCGATCGGCGTATCGCAAACATCGACGACGCGGTCGCTCTGCGACAGCTCGCAGCGGACGGTATAGAGATTCGGTTGATCGATCGACCACAATGTGGGAGTCGGAACGCTGAGCTCCTGCACGAAGCGAAATGTCTCCCCCGATGCGAGATCATGGGAGGTCTTGCCGGTGGCGGCGGAGACTCCGGCCTGATCGAGCAAAGTAGCTGCCAGCGTGCAGCCCATCGAATGATCGCGCTCGTTTGTGACCGTCGTCTCCACCCGCACCGTCGCGTGGTCTGCGCCGGCCTCGGGACAGGTCACAAAAGTTCCCCAGTACGCGATCCGCAATGGGTCCGTCTTCAGCAGCCAGGTATGGCGATAGATGCCCGAGCCCGTGTACCAGCGGCAATTCGTCTGCAGCGTGTTATCGACACGAACCGCTACGACATTTTCCGCTCCGAAGCGCAGATACGGCGTCAGTTCATAAGCGAAGGGAACAAATCCATAGGGACGTACGCCGAGCGAGTGGCCGTTGATCCAAACTTCGCTGTTCTGGTAGATGCCGTCGAACTCCAGTGTGACGATGCGGTCGCGATCGCTCGCCGGGACCGTGAAGCCCTTGCGATACCACCCGATGCCGGTGGGCAAATAGCCGCCAGGTCCGGAGGCCGGTTCGCTCTCCGAGTACGCGCCTTCAATGCTCCAGTCGTGCGGCAGATCGACTGCGCGCCACGATGCGTCGCCGAAATCCGCCTCGTGTGCTCCGGCAGGATCCCCTTGGGTGAAGCGCCAATCGAAGTCGAAACTGTCGCGGCTTCGGGGCTCCGCCGGCTCGGCGGGCAGCATGAATTCCGCGCGGCTCAGCCACGGAGACACCGACAAGGCCGCGACGCCGCGAGCCGTGCGGCCCAGCAAATCGCGGCGCGTCAGCAGAGCGGCGGAAACCGCATTCGTAACGTTCATGCGTACGCTTTCTCTCGTTGGCGCGGCCAGGACCCGCGATTCTGCAACGACCGCAAACGAGGACTCAGCTACTG
Organism: Acidobacteriaceae bacterium; assembly: GCA_035482355.1. GTDB lineage: Bacteria > Acidobacteriota > Terriglobia > Terriglobales > Acidobacteriaceae > Palsa-343. Next base: position 39,039 of record DATHQV010000074.1, read on the forward strand.
TACGCGCCGGAAAATGCTATGGAATCCGACAAAAGTCGGAGACGGATGCCTATCTGTATGTCGAATCTGCTGATCAGATCTATATTGCGGATCTATAGGTGAACCAGCCCACGCTGCAGCGCGGTCACCACCGCCTGGGTGCGGTCGGAAACCTGTAGCCGCATCAGAATGACGCTCACATGGCACTTGACCGTGGCCTCGGTGATGCCCAAATGGTGCGCGATTTCCTTGTTGGTCTCGCCGCGAGCCAGCAGGCCCAGCACTTCACGCTCGCGCGCACTCAGGTCAGAGTCGGGCGTGCGCGAGGCAAGCGCCCGTGACACCGTTGCAGGAAGAAAACGACCGCCCGCGTGGACGCGGCGCAGGGCATCGATGAGCGCCTCGTGCGGCATCCCTTTGATGACGTAACCGCGTGCCCCAGCTTCGATTGCCTGATAGATATCCTCGTCGCCCTCATACGTCGTCAGCACCACGAAGCAGGCTTTGGGGTGGCGCAGGCGAATAGCGCGAATGGCCTCCACGCCGCTCATCTTCGGCAGGCGCAGGTCCATCAGCGTAATGTCGGGACGTTGCTGCTCAAACAGGTCGAGGGATTCCTCAGCAGTGCCACACTGCGCCACCACGCTCATGTCAGGCCGCGCGTTGATGATGGCGACAATACCCACGCGCACGATCGGGTGATCGTCCACAACGAGTACTCTGATCGGTTTGCCGTTTTCCATCACTTACACACCCATCATGGCGCTGCGCGCGCCGGAAACCTTGCGCGGAATTCTCACGGTCAAGTTTGTGCCTTTTCCAGGAGTGCTGTCGAGATGAAAGTCGCCGCCGACTGCCTGCACGCGTTCGCGCATACCCACCAGGCCGTAATGGCGGTCCTCACGCGCAAAGACGGCTGCCGGTTCGAAGCCCGCGCCGTTGTCGCGTACCCCCAGGGTCAGCTCATTTTGGGCAAAACTCACGCGCACGTCGACGCGCCTGGGATGCGCGTGCAGCACCGCGTTGGAGACCGCCTCGCGCGCCATCATCATCAGTTCGTGCATCGCCACCTGCGTCAGCGAGAACGGCTTGCCCGTGACCTCGCAGGTAATCGGAATGCCGGATTCCGCGCTGATCTGGCGCGCCATGCCGGTCAGCGTGGTCTCCAGCATGCGGCCCGAGGGCTGCTCCTGGCGCAAATTCCAAACCGCCTGCCGCGCTTCGTCGATCGTGGTGCGCACCTGCCGCCGCGCGTGTTCCAGCAACTCCTGGGGCAGCGAAGTTTCTTCCTCACGCAGGCTGGCGAGCGCTTCCAGCAGTGCTGAAATTCCCGCGCAACCCTGGATGACCGTGTCGTGCATCTCGCGCGCCAGCCGTCCGCGCTCGTCCAGCACCGCCTCAAAGCGCATCCTCATTTGCCACAGCCGAAAGTGATACGCGCCGAGTACAACGGCGGCCATCAGCAGCAGACAGCAGCCGACAAACCACCACGTCCGCCAGAAATGCGGCTTCTGGATAATCGGCAGCATCAGCGTCGATGTTGTTTGCGGCTGATTGATTTCGAAAGCGGCCACGCGGAACGAGTATGTGCCCGGCGGCAGATTCGTCCACGAAGCGACACGCCGCGGTGATGCGTCGCTCCAGGTGGTGTCGAATGGATCGAGCCGGTAGCGGAAGCGCAGGCCCTCCTGCGAGCGCAGCAGAATGGGCGACCAGGAAATCTCCAGGCGAGTGGCGCCGGGGTTGAGCAGAATGGGCTGCGCCGGGTCGACTTTGCGGCCGTCGATGGCGACGTCGTCGATGACCACCGGCGGTAGAGGCAGCGGCGGTGCGGGATCGCGAGCAATGTGGATGGGCCCCTTGTTGCTGGGGAACCAGACGCCGTCGTCGCTATCGACGCACCCGGAGGGCTGCCGGCCGCCGTAAATTTGCGTCGTCTCCACTTCATCGGAAACGGCGTATAGCGTGAGAGAGAGATGCCGCGAAGGATCATCGGCCGCCTCGTCGAGTTCCTGGCGGCGCAGCAGGGAAATGCCGTTCGGCCCGCTCAGCCACATCCCGCCTTTGCGGTCTTCAACAATCTGATAAATGCTGTTGCTCGCTAGTCCCTGCGCGGTCGCGTAGTGCGCCAGACGATTGTTCTTCCACCGGAAAAGCCCGTTGCTGCGCGTGCCGAACCACAATCCGGCATCCAGGTCTTCGTGGATCGACCATACCTTCTCCTCGGCCAATGCCGCAGTGGCTGCATCGCGGACGAACGCGCCGCCGCGCATATGGCTCAAGCCGCGATCGGTGCCAATCCACAGGTCGCCGTTGTGGTCCTCAACCAGCGCGCGCGTGCTGAAGTAGGAGAGCCCGTCACGCATCTGGTAATTCACAAATTCGCGCCCGTTCCAGTGGCTCACGCCCTCATCCGTGCCGAACCACATGCTGCCGTCGCGGCTCTCGAGCATCACGCGGATGAAATTATTCACCAGCCCATCGTGGACATTCAGACGCAGAACTTTCCCGTCCGCTGCCACGCGAATCAGCCCATCTCCATCGGTGCCGATCCACAGATTTCCCGAGCGGTCGCGAAAAATGTTGCGTGCATGCAGCGGCCCCAGCTGCGGATGGGGCCACGGCGCAGCAATGCCGTTACGCACCTGAAAAATGTCGGTGGAAACAACCCAGAGCGTGCGATCGCGATCCGCGTAAAGCGTGCCGAAGTCGGAGTCCGCAGCCTGGGGCAGCGGCACAATGCGTACCGGCGTATGCGTCAGGCGCAGCATGCCGGCCTGCGTCCCGATCCACAAATTCTGTTCATCGTCTTCGAATACGTTGAGCACCGTATTGCTGGGCAGGGAATCGGGCGCAGTGATGCCGGTCAGGTCCTGGCCCACCACGCGGCGAATGCCCTGGCCGATGGTGCCTACCCACAGCGTGCCGTCGGAGACCTGACGCAGCACGCGAACCGTCTGCGTGATCCCGGCAACGCGTTCGAAACTCTGCGCACCTGGGCCCATGCGATGCAGGCCGGAAACCGTTCCCACCCAAACCGTTCCATCGCGCGTTTCGAGAATGGACTTCACGCGATTCTGGCTGGCCCCGCCCTGCAGTGTGTATTCCTGCACATTGCCTGCATCGAGCCGAAGCAGGCGCGAACCGCCAACCCATAGTCCTCCGCGCTGATCTCGCGCGATAGCGTGCACGGCCAGCGGCGGCACATTGCCGGTCCCGTCTACACGCACCAAACGTCCAGAAGAGAAGCGCAGCAGACCGTTATCCGTGCCAACCCAAATCGTTCCGCCGCGGTCTTCATACAGGGCGCGCACAAAGCCGTCGCTTAGCCCATCTTCCGCGCCATAGGAACGGAATTTCCCGCCCTGGTAACGGGTCAGCCCGCCGCCCTCGGTGCCGATCCACAAGCTGCCGTCACGCGAAGTCAGCAGCGCGAAGACGCTGTTCTCGTGGAGCTGCGGTGTGTTGCCGTGGTCGAAGAGCGTGAACCGCGCTCCGTCGAAACGCAGCAGACCGCCCGTGGTCCCGATCCACAAATAGTGATCCGCAGTTTGCGCGAAGGCCTGAACCGTCTGTTCCGGCAGACCATCCTGCGTCTGCCACAGCTTGCGCGTGTACCCGCCGGGAACCGCTGCGAATCCCTGCACGCACAGCAGAGCCAGAACCACAGCGCACAGCAGGATGCGTCCGGCGTTCAGTCGCGGCGTGCTGGCATGGATTCCCATGGTCTCTGCGATTGTAGGTCGAATCGCGCTACCTCTGGACCGTCACAGCATACCAGGTGGTCGCCGGCGTCCCAACGGTAATCAGCCAAGTGCCAGCGTTCTGGACGGCGGAAATTGGCTGCCCCAGCGGCTGTCCGGCTCCGTCCAGCGGCTGGGCAAGGACGGCGGTCGCCCCACCGAGACCGCGCAGCTCAATCCGGCCGGTCACCGGCTCAATCAGCGTCGGCGACCCACCCCACTGCGAAAGACCACTGTGGTCGCTGTTCCACTGCATGCCGGTGTTGGCGACGCGTGCGCCCGCGACTAGCACCAGCTTCGCGCTGTGCGCGACGGGCTGGTCGTCGAGCGAGGTGAGAACAATTGCACTGAACGGATTCGCAACCTCAGCGGAGAGATTCGCGGGCGGCTTGTTCTGCACTGCTGCAAAACCGATCAGCGCCTGGGTGCGCGGCGTGTCGACGACCACCTGCCCGCCGCGTGGCTTCGAACCATACCAAGCGAGTTGCGCTGTATCGGAAACGACAGGAGACGGCTCGGCACCGTCAGAGAATTTCGCCGTGGGACCATCGTTGAGTGAGGCAATGCGCGATCCATGTTGCAAGGGAACCCATAACGGAAACCCCGGTGTGAAATAAGGCCGGTCCTGCTCCCACATCCGATAGCTGTCAAACACCTGATCCTCTGAGTACGACCGCGCAACCGTCTCCCGCGCCAAGCTCACATCGCCGCGCAGAAACATCAGCGCCCCTGCAGCCAGTTCCGGCATCTTGATCGGGTCCAGCGAAATATCGAATGGATCGCCGATGTACGGTTTCCAGTTCGGATCGCTCTTCGGCTCGAAGGTGTACCAGAGGATCGCGTCCCAATCCTGGAAATCGCCATAGGCCGCGAGGATGGGAATCTGCTCCGCCCCATAGTCGTTCGGATACGCCTCATTCACCTCGCTCACCGTGTACGGCTTGCCCGCCTCCGCCGTCCGCGACAACTCCACCACGGTGGAGTTCGTCGGATCGTCCACCATCGGCGCCTTCACTTTGCGTTCCCACGGATGCTGCCAGTAGTCGTGGCCATCGACCGCGTCAAACCCAGACGTGGCCAGCAGCAGCGGATAGCCGGTATTCCGGTGGCTGTGGTCCGCCGTCGCCAGAATCAGGCAGCGGATGCCGAGGTCTTTCTCCAGGAATCCGCGCATGTAGCTGAAATAGCCGCTTTCGAGCCACAGAAAAAACTGCGATTCCAGGTCGAAGCGGTCTTTCGGCGCAGCCCCGACCTCTGGACCCGCCAGCAGCGGAATCGGATCGCTGCCCTGAACGCCCGCCTCCCTGCGCACCGACCACACCACCGCCGCGCTCGCATTCTTCTGGAGCCACGCGTTGTAGATGCCGTCCAACTCATGCGCGTAGAAGGGCGACGGAGAAGGGAAGCCAAGCCAAATCGCATTCTCGTTATTGATTTCCACGATGGCGACGGCGGGGTCGTTCGCGTAGCTGCGCTTCGTGTAGGGATTGACGTGGGTCAGCAGTTGCCGCGCGTAGTCCTTCTGCAACTCGATCAGCGTCTTGTCATACAGGCTGACGGCCTTCGCGCCTTCGTGCAGCTTGTCCGCATCCGTAACGCCATCGCCAGCCTTGAACGGCCGCCCCACCAGCAAATTGAAATCGATGTAGATGCCCCGCTTCTCCAACTCTGCCAGAAAATAATCCTCGCGATCCAGTTGCTCGGGATCAAAGGCGCGCGTGTCATTGCGCCCGGCAGCGATCAGGCCGCGCGGCGCGGGCAAATCCAGAAACTGCAGGCGCACGCAGTTCACCCCGTAGCGCGCCAGCGTCGCCGCCCACAGCGGCGCTTCCTCTTTTGAGGGGATCATCGTGGAACCGCGGCTCCACTCCGTGATGTTCACGCCCCAGAGCCGGATGCGCTGGCCGCTGCCATCGACAAGGTGCCCGCCCACTGCGTGAATGAAGCCATGCTTGCCGGCGGGCGCGTCCAGCAGGAACGACACGTCGACGGGCGAATGCGCTGCCAGCCCCGCCCGATGATCCATGACGAAGGGAGTGAGCGCCGGAACCGCCGCTCCGCCGGGAGGCGAATTCTGCGCCGGCACGCTCGTAACCGCCAGCAGCAGCAGCGCGATCGAACCCATTCCGTTCCTCAAACGTCGCCTCCCCGCGAGCGGAATCGCCAGCCGCACCCATTGAATGCGAAATTCGCACCCGGCGAATCCGACTTCCGTCGGATTGCAGACCCGCTACCCAGAGATACCATTGCGTGTACTGGAAACTCAGGCCGCCGCAACCTGCGCTGGCCGCGGAAATGGGCTGTTCTCACCTTGACGGAATTCTCGCAGAAACTCTCACGCGCGACGGCGCCCCTGATGGGCGGACCCATCCGCGTGGTCCTGATCATTTCCGCCAAACTGGAGCGGCTTGGCTGGAGCATCGTGGTCGAGGGTCAGGACGACATGGAGTTGCTCGGCCAGTTCAGTTCGCTGGGCGCCGGTCTCGCCTTCCTCACTTCTCACCCGGCGGACGTCGCGTTGATTGATGAAGGGATGCTGACCCCGAAGCACTGCGCCACATTGCAGGAATATGCGGCCCAGCAGCCTTCCCGCATCCTGCTGATCGCGAGGCATCCCATGGATGAGCCGTTGGGAGACTCGCCATACTCGTTTGCGAGTGCCTGTTTGTTGAAGGGTGTCGCTGCCGCCAGCCTGCTGGCTGCGATTCGCGGCGAGCAGGCGTAATCCTCTCTTCTTATTCGCTGGTATTGGCTCCCGGGGTGGCGTGGTCGACACCGCTTCCGCGGGGATCGGGCTTCACCGTCACCGGTTGGGTGTAAGTCTGCCCGTCCACGGTCAGGCGTACGGTGTACTCACCCGGCGCCAGTGCTGCCGGTCCGCGGCGTCCCGGTCCAGCCGGACGCGCCGCTGGTTGTTCTGTCCCCTCGGGTGGCGAGCAGGCGTCGCGCGCTGGTTCTTCGCCTGAGGGAGGACCGAAGAAGCGCTGCTGCGGAAGATCGAGCGCGTACCGGTGCATTCCAGGCTGCGCAGACGGCGGCAGTTGCGCAGGCTGTTCCCAAATCGCCTGCACGTTGATTTTCTCCGTGTCGACGGGCCGCACCGGAGTATCGCTCGCTCCGCATGCGCGCACGTGTCCCGCGCTGTCCACTAACTCCAGTTTCACGGGTTGTGCCGGAGCCGTCTTGAGCCAGTAGTAAGCCTGCACGCCCGGCATTGGATTCAACTCCTGTGGCTCCTCATGCGGCAAAGGCGTTCCGTCCTGTCCACTCGCAGGAATCCCCAGAGCATTCCCCGGCTTGAAGAGAAAGGCATTCGAGGCCACAATTTGGCTGCCCTTGTCCGCGATCTGCCGCAGCGCGCTCATCTGATCCGTCACCCAGAACCCGCGCCCATGCGTGGCCACGTCGAGATCGTCACCGTGCACCACAATGTCGCGCACTGAGGTGACTGGCATGTTGTTCTGCAAGGGCTGCCAGTGGTCCCCATCGTCGAACGAAACGTAAACACGCAGCTCCGTCGCGGCATACAGCAATCCCTTCGTCACCGGATCTTCTTTCACAGAATTGACGTAAGCGCCCTCGGGAATTCCGTTGACCACGTTCTGCCACGTCGCGCCACCATCGTGCGTGCGATAGATATAGGGCTGGTCGTCTGCCAGACGATGCCGATCGACGGACGCATAAGCCGTATCCCCATCAAAGTGCCCGGCCTCGATCTGCGAAACTTTGCTCCACGGAGTCATCGCTGGTGGCGTCACGTCTTTCCAGGTCTTGCCGTCGTCGCGCGTTACATGGATCAGACCATCGTCCGTACCGACCCACACCGCCGCCGCGTCCAGCGGAGACGGGCTGATGGTGTACACCACGCCGAACCGAGTCGTCATGGTTTCGTCGATATCTTTCGCCGTCGCCGGATCCAGATTGTGGGGTACTGGCGGATTCAGCCGCGTCAGGTCGGGACTGATCTTCTCCCAGGTCTTCCCGCGATCTCGCGTGCGAAATACAAATTGATTCGAATAGTAGAGCGCGCCATCCGCCGTGGAGAAAACCTCAGGCAATGTCCACGTCTTCCGGTCAGGATCGTTGGGGTCAGCAGCCGGTAGCGCGCCGCCCAGTGAAGCCGGAAGATTCAGCGCCTGGTTGCAGCGTCCAGCTCCGGCGCCGTACAAAATGTTGGGCTCGGTCGGATCCGGAACGACCGTATCGCTCTCGCCCGCGAGACACGTGGGCTGCCAGTTACGGAAATTCAAAACGCCTTCGTTCGACCACGTGCTCACGCGCACCGCACCGCTATCCTGCTGCGCCCCGTAGAGCCA
>DATHQV010000075.1:0-14053 GCA_035482355.1 Acidobacteriaceae bacterium
GGGGGGCGGCCCATGGGCCTTCACCGGACTGATCGGCGGCGGACTCGACCGGAACATCTCCCCGCGCTGGGCGGTACGGCTGTTCGACGTCGACTATTACCCGACCACCTTCATGAACCACACCGACGACCATGAGAACAACCTGAAGGTGACCGCGGGGCTCGTGTTCCACCTTTAGAGGGCAGTAACAATCCGCGCAACGTTCAAGCCCAGCGTGATGGGGAACGAATCCGCAACGCGGAACGCGGAAGGAAACGCCATGTCCTCGGCGGATCAGCCTGGCGGCGCGCCCCAAAACCAGCCCGTCAGTTTCACCGCGCGACCCATGGTAGTTTCCAGGGTCTCGCGCGCCGAACTATGCCCCGCCCCCCGGATCCGCCGGAATCTCAAGCGGGACGAGAAAGTTGCTGGCGAGAACATAGTCGTAAAGGTGATCCAGCGGCGGTGGAGGATGAAGCTGGCGGGCAGAGACCCATCCGTTCGTATCGGTCCACTGCCAGCGGCCGGCTGAGATGCTTTGGATCGCCTGCTGGAGATCCTTTGAGGTCATTGGATGAGCGTACAAGCGGACGTTTTGTGGCAGGAGGCGAGACAAAGCTTCAAGGAAGCTGCCTGGAAGATGATTGTAGCGATATTCCCATATGCGAACGAGCAAAGACAGACCCACAACGAAGCGGATGGGTTCCTTTGTGTAGCGGTTAACGAGAGCGGTCATGCCGTAGAGCTCCCTGTCGCGAAACAAAATGACGTCACCGCAATTCGCATGCAGCGCATCAATCCGTGCCAGCAGGTCAGAGATTCCCGGAGGAGGATCTGCTTCTCCAAGCGGCATCGCAGAAAAGCAAAAGAAACCAACAGGCGCGGGATCCTTTTCAGCTAATTCTCCGCGGAGTTGTTGGATCCCGGAGGCCAACAGTTGATTGTGAATGGCCGCATGCGCGGGATCTACGTGTTCAAACGACCCTGGCGCAAGCACGGTAGCTTTCTTGTGGAGGACTTCGATGGGTGGCACGGGCGCCCCACTGCACGGAAAACAGACGCCTTCAGCGAGGCCCGCGCGCACCAGCTGAATCAGAATCTTGCGCTGGTCCCATCCTTCGAAGGCGGCCCCTCGCACTTCTGCAAAGTCAATCTCAATACGCTTCTCAACATCCTGAGCAACATTCTCGAAGAAGGATTCCTTCGTCTCCAATTGAAAGAAGACAGCATAGATAAGGTTCACCCCCAGGATGCCGACAGCCTCCTGCTCGAGGGGGTTAGAGGGATCCCGCAGGTTAATGTGGAGAACGATTTCGTTCGGCTCGCCGCCAGGTTGTAACTGGAACCGCAGGCCGACCCAACCGTGAGGCTCATTGGTTCCGGCATAATTGCGTGCAGAGATGGTATCCACAAAGGAGAAGAAGCGAGTGCTCGATCCTCGGCTCTTGGCTAACTGGTTGTCGAGTTGGGCCCATTCGCTGTTCAGCATGGCTTCGAGGCGTTCTTTGGAAACGTAACGTGCACCAGAACCATACAAATCGTCGCTGACTTCTTTGTCATACGCGGAGATTGATTTGGCAACGGTCCCGGACGCTCCTCCAACAACCAGGAACCAACGCACAACCTCCTGCCCGGCTCCGATTTCAGCGAAGGATCCATAACTGGTCGGATCAAGATTGATGTGAAGCGCTTTCTGATGAGCATTGAGCTTCTCATCGGATGCCATAGAACGTCCTCCTTATTGCAATTGCATGAATGATTGCCGAGTTCACCGTCGGCTGCAAGCTATCTCGCGAATGTCAACAGCTTGCCCCATCGGCCACCCAACGGGGGCAAATTCCTTCATCGCAAGGTCCCGCTGTGCCATGGACCGACCAGCAATCAAACTGAGCTCGGAACGTTCGATGCAGAGAAATCCAGAAAGGTGCCGACTGAATTCCGTTGCGGCCCCATCACATCACGTCTCCTGCGCAGGCCCTTCATGGTTCGGATCGCGGTATATCCGTCAGCGAAATGCTTCACCTTCAAAGTCTGGGATATCCTGCCTCAATCGGAGACCGGAAGAACAATGCGCAAATCCACCGTCGTAACCGTCACCCTCGAAACCGTCCTACAGGCAGGCCTGACCCTACCCGGCGTCGAGCGGAGCACCACCTTCGGCGCTCCGGCCCTCAAAGTGGGTGGCAAGCTCATGGCCTGCGTTCCCACCCATAAATCCGCCGAGCCCAACTCCTTCCTCTTCCGCATGGACCGCCGTGAGCGCGCCCCGATGATCGCCGAGTTACCCATCCTCTACTACGCCCCGCCGCACTATCAGGACTACGACGCCGTCCTCGTCCGCCTCGATCAACTCAACCCCGAACTCCTCCGCGATCTCCTCGTCATGGCCCACAACTTCGTCACCCGCAAGCGTGAAAAGTAACAATGAAGCCCCGGCGTGTGCCGCCGGTCCTCAGCCGTCACGCCCAGCCAGCGATCTCCATCTCGCGCAATCCCGCCAGCCGCGTCCGCTCCAGGTCATCGCGGTAAAACATGTTGAACGTGTCGAACGGAATCAGACGCTTGCCGTCGGGATGCGCAATGTGAATGCAGCTCTTCTTCACGCTGCGCACGTCAAACGCTTCCGCGTCGATGAATTGCACAATCAGCACCCGGAACAAATTCGCGTAGCCGAGATCTTTGGGAATCAGAACCTTTGGCAAACAGCACAGCAATTCGCGCAGAGTGCTCGCCTGCGAGCTCGGCGAATGGTTCGTCGCAAACAGTTTGAACAAGTGCTCGCGCAGCCCGGGTTCCTGCTCGTAAACGATCGTGTTTTTCGCTCCATCAATCAGCACTTCCGGAGGCACCATGCCGGTGAGCGGCACCACCTCCGATCCAATCTTCAGGGCATACGCCATCGCCAGCGCATCCGGATGACACGGCACCGGAATCAGATCCTCCGGCCGAAACACGCTGGTCTGTTCCAAAATGCGCCGCCGCACCTCAGTCAGCGTCAGCCGATGCTGCTTCGCCTCAAATCCCTGCACGCGCCCCGCTTGCTGCACAGGCTGAAATGTCACGCCGCGCACCGATGGCTGCTGCAACGCAAAATCGACAATCTTTCCCAGCTCATCATCGTTCACGCCGCGTTCCACCGTCACCACCAGCGTCGTCGAAATGCCCAAACGGTTCAGCCGCTCCAGGGCCTTCTCGCGCACCGCCCGCAAATCGGCGCCTCGCAACTGCATCAGCGGCTCGCACCGCAGCGAATCAAATTGCAAATAAAGCTCGAACTGCGGCATAAATTCCACCAACTGCTGCACAAAGTCCTCATCCTGCGCAATGCGGATTCCGTTGGTGTTCACCATCAGGTGCCGAATCGGCCGTTCCTTGCACATTGCCAGGATCCGAAAGAATTCCGGATGCAGCGTCGGCTCGCCACCGGAAATCTGCACCACATCCGGCTCTTTCTCGTTGCGCACCACGCAGTCCAGCATCGCCTCAATCTGTTGGAGCGTGCGAAATTCCGTCCGATGCTGTCCGCTGCCCGCATAACAAATCGGACACGTCAGATTGCACGCGTCGCAAATCTCCACCAGCGTCAGGCAGCTGTGTTGCTCGTGATCCGGACACAACCCGCAGTCGTAAGGACAACCATATTTCACCGGCGTGTTGTAGACCATGGGCTGCTCCGGCGTCTTGATGAACACCTCGCGCGAACGCCGATAGTAGTCCACATCGTCGGCCACCAGAACGCGTGCGTGCCCATGCTGCGGACATCAAAGCACCATCACGACCGTTTCGATGATTCCGAGCATGAAGAGGCTGGCGACCCGATTGCCGTCAACCATTGTCAGTCCGCACAGCGAGAGCGATACTCCGAACACAATTGCCAGGATCGTGACAACCTTCGCAAAATTGATTCGATTAAGCATCAGCGTGCTCGTAACTTTCCGCACGATGCGGACGCAGATCTTTAGCCCACAGAAGTCCCAGCGCCGCCAGTGCAACCACGCACACCCACTGAATCAAATTCATGCCGCCCACCAAAGGCTGCGGCTTCAGAAAATCAATCGCCACACGCCACGCCAGATAGCTCGCCATAAAAATCCGGAACCGCACACCTTCCGCCAGATTCCAGTTCCGGCTCAGCAACCAGCCCAGCAGCGCGAGAAAAAGAATCTCGTAAATCTGCACGGGATGACGCCCAATGCCATCGCCAAAATCGACAGCCCATGACGCCTATCCAGCCACCCAGCAGCCCACCCACAATGGTCTTGCCGCCATGCGCTAACACGAGAGCCATCAGTTGGCCAGACCGGCTGGCCGCGAGCACCGCAGGCCATTGTTCCGCCACCCCCAGCACGCGACAACCGACGAGCGCCCCCAGCGCCGCCGCCGCAATCACCGACCAGCGTTCCGCGTCCGCCAGTGCATCGCCTTCCCGTTTTCGCGCGCGTCGATACGCCGCATAGGCAGACACGTATCCCAGCACCTCAAACACCGGGTGCCACGCCGCATGGGACCCAACGGGAATCATGGCGGGAGTGTAGCCCCTCGCCCCCCGCCGCTTACTTCAGATAAGCCCGCACCAATTCGATCAAATCCTCCGCCAGCTCCGTTGAATCGGTCTTCTCTTTCTCTGGCGACAGCATGTGCAGACGGATGTGGTCTTCCAGCACTTCGGCCATCAGGCTGTTGATGCCGCCGCGAATATTCGCCAGCAGCATCAGCACATCTGCGCAATTCTCATCGCCGCTCAGCGACCGTTCAATCGCATCCACCTGTCCGCGAATCCGCCGCACCCGCGCAATCAGCTTTTGCTTCTCCCTCGACTCAGACGCCATCTCCATCCCCTTCTTTATGATCTCTTTACTTGACTATATCCCACCGGGGTATGGTATACGTAAATCGACGACGGTTTGGCCATGTCGAAAGGCCGTCACAAAAAACTCTATGCGAACCGAAACCGCGTTCGACCCTCCACGATGCTCTGCCTCCGGACGCAACGATCGCGTTCCGGAAACTCAGCACTGGAAGGGTTTCCTGCGCCGCCTCGGCGAGTTCCGCGCTTAGCCTCGACTGGCCGCTTGCTCGCTCTCGACGGTGCATAACCCCGATGAGTGGGTGAGCAGTATCCGCCGGGGGTGCCGGCGGCTCTACCCACCCTGCTGAACCATTAAATCGGCAACAGGCGCTCCATAGCGACCACTCGATCGGTCGTTGTCTGGCCGCAACTGCGCCCGTGTGCCGAAAGGAGGTTGTTATGACCAGAGCGGTTGTCGTTCTGCCCCGTCGTCAGGCGTCCGCGATTCCTGATCGCGTCAATTTGCGCAATTTCCGTTCCACCGCCTTGTCCTGCAGGTGGATTGAGACGGGAAATCCGGCTCAGCCACTTGCCTGCGTCTGGATCGATCGTGACCTGCGGATCGCCAAAGACCGTTTCGATTCCCTGACTTCGACCGGCTCTGCCGACCCTCCACTGTCCTGGTTGCCAGCTCATCACCGCGGAATGCGTGAAGCATGGACGCTCCCGTGCTCCGCGGATGCCCGGCAACTGGTCTCCCGTTGCGCCTAATCCAGCACACTCGGAGCGAATATGAACCCGATCGAAAACACTCTCGACCTCTCAACGACGACCCATGTTGCCGCGCGTGAACCTGGCATTGTGGTGCACAGACGGTGGCAGAGCAGCCTGCTCACCTTCCTGATGGTTTTTGGCCCCGGGTTGATCGTCATGGAGGCCGACAACGACGCGGGAGCCGTCTCCACCTATATGCAGGCCGGAGGCCAGTACGGCCTCCATCTTCTCTGGACTCTGATCGTCCTCTTACCCATCTGTTACTTCGTCCAGGAAATGGTGGCCCGGCTCGGTATCGCCACCGGCAAAGGCCACGCGGCGATGATCTACGAGCGCTTCGGCAAGTGGTGGGGACGCTTTTCGCTCATCGATCTGTTGCTCGTCAATTTCCTCACACTCATCACCGAATTCGCCGCCATCTCGCTGGCGTTGAGCGCGATGGGCATCAGCCCCTTCATCTCCGTCCCGGTTGCGGCGCTCGGTCTCACGCTGATGGTTGTCTCAGGAAGTTATCTTCGCTGGGAGCGTATCGTCATTCTCCTCTGTTTGCTGGATCTTACCTGGTTTGGGCTGGCATTCGTAGTGCATCCGGAATGGGCGAACGTAGCGCGCAATACGGCGATGCCCACCCTGCCTCACGGCGGTATCACCAGCAGCCTCATTTTTCTCATCATCGCCATTGTCGGCACCACCATCGCTCCCTGGCAGCTCTTCTTTCAACAGAGTTGCGTCGCCGAAAAACGCCTCCGCTTCTCCGACTTGAAATGGGCCCGCGTCGACACGCTGATCGGCGCCATCTTCACGGTCCTGGTGGCCGGCGCCATGATGCTGGTCGGCAACTTTGGATTCCAGCACCGGATCGTCTTTGAGGACCCCGCACAGTTGGCCCTCGCTGTCGGCCCCATGGCCAGGCACTTCGTCCGTAATGGCGTGCTCCTTCTCATGGTCAACGCTGCCGTGCTTGGCACCACCGCCATTTCACTTGCCAGCGCATGGGCTTATGGCGAGGTAAAGGGCTGGGAACACTCTCTGCACCGGAAATTGTGGGAAGCTCCCGGATTTTATGCGACCTATATCACCTGTGTGGCCGCAGCTGCAGCCTTTGTGCTTATCCCGCATGTCCCTCTGCAATTGGTGATCGTCAGTGTTCAGGTCTTTGCCGGTCTAATACTTCCCTCGGCGATTATCTTTCTCCAACTCCTGCTCAACGATCGCCAGCTGCTCGGCGACCGCTGGGTCAATCGGCCGTGGAACAACGCCATAAACTGGACCATTATTGCGATTCTCTTTGCCCTTTCCCTGCTTCTGGCCGCGCAGGTCATGCTTCCTAAATTATTCACGCAATGATTACGAGGTGATCCATCGCAACCATGCACAATTCTTTACAGTCACAAAATTTTCTTGTGATCCACCCGCTGAGCGATGTGCCCGAGCCAAAATGCTCGAGCGAAGGGCTCGGACTCATCGCCATGACTCCGGCGATCCGTATTTCTCTCACCGTTCTTCGGGCTTATTTGATCGCGATGACACTGATGCTCGGCTATCACGTACTCGATCTTGCCGGAGTCGTTCGCGGATGGTGACAATGAAAGCAAAACATCATCATGATTGTGTGCCGGAAACGGCTTCGTCCGGAATGTCCCGCCTGTCCCGGGGGCTTCTCGGGGGTACCCGCGTGCGCACTCTGATCGCGCTCCCGGTCCTGTTGGCGGCTGCGGCCAGCCCTCGCCCGGCGCGTGCGCAAGCTGCCGCGCTCCCGGATGCACCCTTGCCGGTCCTGCACGCCAGCGTCGCGGTCCCTGCGCCCAGGTGGTCGGCCTCTGTCCAACAGGCCGCGTCACAATCCGCTCCCCAGCCGCCTGCCGCGCCGACTGAGCAACCGGCTCCGGATCCAGTCATCACCATGCTCCCGCACACCCTGTCAGGGCCGTACTGGATTTCCGGCCAGGTCAATGTAATCTTTCAGGCCAATCCCGGATTCCATTCGCCCTATCACGGGCCAAACAGCTTTCACAACGCCCCTGAATATAAAACCTCAATGCTCGGTACGCTGTTCACCGGGTATCAACCGCACCGCAATCTGCGCTATAACACCGACTTCATTGCCGACTTTGAAAGTGCTGGAGGACGCGGCCTGAGTGAAGCTCTTGGCCTCGCCGGCTTTACCAACCTCGATGTCGTGCGCAATCCCAACCTCGGATCCACTCCCTATCTCGCGCGCGGCGAAATCCACCAAACCATCGGCCTCACCAGCGAAATGAAGGAGGCTGATCGCAACCAGCTTTCGCTCGCCACTCAGGTGCCAGTCCGCCGCATCGAAATCCGCACCGGCAAGATGACCCTCCCCGATGTTTTCGATCAGAACGACATTGCCAGCGACAGCTACCACCAGTTCCTCAACTGGACCATCGATAACAACGGTGCATGGGACTATGCCGCCGACACGCGCGGATATACCGTCGGCGGCGTGGTCGAATATGACGACCGCAACTGGTCGTTTCGCTACGGCATCTTTGCTATGCCGACCATCGCCAACGCCATCACCCTCGACTGGGCCTTCTCGCGCGCTCACGGCCAAAATTGGGAATTCGACTGGAACAATTCTTTTATCCGCGGCCGGAAAGGCACAACCCGCATCCTGAGCTTTGCCAACGACGCCCACATGGGCAACTATCGGCTCGCAGTGCAGGATTTCTTCGCTGGCATCACGCCCAAACCCGAGATCACTTCCGTTGAGCGCTTTGGTACGGTGAAATACGGCTTTGGCTGGAACAATCAACAGGAAATTACCGAAAACCTGCGTGTCGCCTCACGCTTCGGCTGGAATGACGACCACGAAGAATCCTTTGCGTACACCGAAGTGGCGCAGACTGCCCTCGTTGCCGCTGACTACGCGGGCGCGCGCTGGCACCGTCCCCAGGATAAAGTGGGCGTGGCCTTCGTCAGCAACGCTATTAAAAAAGATCACCAAAATTATTTGAAATATGGCGGCCTCGGCTTCCTGCTCGGCGACGGACGGCTCAACTACGGCCGCGAAAACATCGTCGAGGGCTATTACACCTGGCACACCTGGAAAGGCCTCTTCTTCGGGCTTGATACGCAGCACATCAACGATCCCGGCTACAACCGCGATCGCGGACCGGCATGGGTCTTCTCCGTCCACGGCCACATCGATTTCTGATCCCGCTAGTCGTTGCGCAGTGCGCTGGTCGGATCCACCGTCGCTGCCCGTCGCGCTGGAATAATCCCCGCCGCCACTGCCACCACGCAGATCACGAGAATCCCAGCGCCATAAACCATGGGATCGGCATTGGACACCCCAAACAACTGGCTGCGCAGCGCCCGCGTCGCCAGTACCGCCAGTGGAACCGTAACCGCAATTGCCACTCCAGCTAGAACCAACACTTCGCGCACAATTAGCCCCACCACCGTCGCTCGTCGCGCTCCCAACGCCATGCGAATTCCGATTTCACGCGTGCGCTGCGATGTGGAGTACGCCAAAATCCCGTACAGCCCAATGCCCGCCAACAGCGTCGCCAACAGCCCAAACGTCGTCGCCAGTAGAGCGATGGTTCGCTCCGCCATCAGGTCGTTGTTAATGGAATCCGTCATCGTCCAGAGACTGTTCACAATCAGTTTCCTGTCGATGTTCCCCACAGCCGCGCGAATGCTGCTCGTCGCCGCGCTCGGTGGCTGCCACGTCTTGACGTAAAACGTGAGTCCAGTTTGCCGCTCGGCCTGTGAGAACAGCGTGTAGCTCATCGGCGACGCAGGGTCCCGAACACTGGTGTGTTTCACGTCCCGCACCACACCCACAATCGTCGCGTCCGTCAGCGGCCGGTCAGGACGGCTTAGATGATGACCCAGCGCCGCGCCCGGGCTGCTGAAAAAGTGCTTTGCAAAGCTCTCGTTCACCACCGCAACCTTCTGCGAGGTCGCCGTATCGCCGGCATTGAAGTACCGCCCCGCCACCAATGGAACGCCCAGCGTCTGCAGGTACCCATTGCTCACCCACGGCAGTTCAACATCGAATTCCTCGTTCGGGCCCGGAGTATAGCCGGCCACCTTTACATCTCCCGAGATCCCGTTATCCTCTAAATCAGAATCGTTTGTCGCGCCCACCGCGCGCACCCCTGGCAACGCAGCCAGCGCATCCAGCGCTCGCTGCTCCACCGGCGCCGTTCCCGCGGGCGGGTAGCCCGCGAGAGCGGGATTCAGTTCGAATGTCAGTAAATGGTCCGTCGCAAATCCCGGATCCACATTGCGCAAATTTGTAATTGTGCGCACAAACAATCCGGCGCCCACGATGAGCAGCAAACTGAAGCCAATTTGCAGCGCAACACACGTCCGCCGAAACTTCAACGATCCCCCGCCGCCAGTTCCAGAGCGCTGCTGCATCGCCTCCGCCAGTCGCGGATTCCAAAACTGTGCCGCCGGCGCCAGGCTGAAGAGCACGCTGGCGGCAATCGTGGCGGCAATGGTGAAGACCAGTACGCGCCAATCCAGCGTTGCGGAAAAAGTCACTTCATCACCGGATCCGCTCGACATCCAGCGAATCAACACGCGCAGCGCTGCCGGCGCCAGCGCCAATCCCAGCGCCGCTCCCGCCGCGCCCAGCAACATACCCTCCGCCAGCAGTTGCCGCAGCACTTGCCGGTTCGAAGCGCCCAAAGCGTACCGCACAGAAAATTCGCGCACCCGCGTCGCCGCTCGCACCAGCAGCAGGCTGGCCACATTCACAACGGCCATGCCGACTACCAGAACCACCATGCTCATAATGATGAGCAGAGGCATGCGCACCTGGCCGCGAAACGGGCTGAACCCCTGCGCGCCTGCGTCCAGGTTGATGTGCGACATCGTCACAAAATCGTGCCGTTCTTTTTCAGACTGATCGTGCAGCAACGTAAACTCAGCCGCGCGCAGCGGCAGAAATAACTGATTCATCGACGTTGTTGCCTGCGCCGGCGTCACACCGGGTCGCAGCCGCCCGATCAAATTGATCCAGTAGGAACTATGGTCGCTGAGGTAGCTCCACTCCGGCATCAGCGCGTGCTGCATCGTGATCGGCACATAAACAGCCGGCAGCCGTCCCCAAACCATGCTGTGGAAGCCGGGAGCCGCCACGCCCGTGATCGTGAAGGGCATGCCGTTGATCAGCAGCGTCTTCCCAGTCACTGGCGCCTCGGCCAGATGCGACTTCCAATAATCGAAATTCAGCACCGCAACCGGGTTCGCACCCTCCGCGGTCTCGTCCCTGTCCATCAACAGCCGCCCCACAGCCGATCGCACGCCCAGGGTCTCAAAATAATTTCCGGTGACGAATTCCCCGTCGACGCTCTGTGCCTGATTGTTCCAGGTTAACCCCAGCGTTACTGGGGCCGCCGCAATGAGCCCGCTGAATACCTTATTTTTGGCGCGAAGGTCTTTGTACATCGGATACGAAAATTCGTGCCGATGTCCCGGCGTGTTCCCGCCATCGGAGTGCGTATGCCCCGACGTATCGCCCGCGAAACTGAGCACCACCAGCTGATTCGGATCCTCGACCGGCAACGCGCGAATCAGCGCCTGATCCAGCAGGCTGAAGATGGTTGTGTTCGCGCCAATGGCCAGGGCCAGCGTAAGCACCGCGACGATCGTGAATCCAGAATTCCGCAGGAGTCCGCGCACCCCGTACCGCACGTCGCGCGCCAAATTCTCAAACACCCAGGCCGGACGCTGCTCCCTGCATTCTTCGCGCGCGCGTTCCCGGCTCCCGAACAAAATTGCCGCCTGCCGTCTCGCCTCCGCGTGAGACATACCGGCGGCCACATTGGTTTCCACCTGGCGTTCAAGATGAAACTCGAGTTCCTCATCCACCTCGACGCGCCTCTTGCCCGTGAAGAGAAAACGGAGACGGCTCAGCCATTCGTTCAACATAGGCTTCTCCAGCTAAATGCGTTGCAGCACCAGATTCACCGCGCCTGTCAGCCGATCCCAGTTCGCCAACTCGGCCTCCAGCTGTTTGCGCCCCGCCACCGTCAACGAATAGAACCGCGCGCGGCGATTGTTCTCTGACGCGCCCCACTGCGCCTTTATCCAGCCCTTGTATTCCAGCCGATGCAGCGCGGGATAGAGCGACCCCTGCCCGATCTGCAGTACGTCGCCGGAAACCTGCTGAATACGCTGCGCAATCGCCCATCCGTGCTCGGCGCCCGGCGCGAGCGTTTTCAAAACCAACATGTCCAGCGTGCCCTGCAGCAAATCTGTGGTTGGCGGCATCTTCCCCTCGACATCCGACAACAGATTGCACGACTCTCTTGTCGGATGTCAAGGGGAGGCGAAATATACACGACGTCGGGTGCCACTGGTCAGGCACAAAAGATCGCGAGAGAAAATGAGAACCTGATCCGAGGTCAGGCCCAACCTTCAGGAACGGTCCAGCCTAGCTTTCCTTGCGGTACAGCATGTCGCGCATCACGCGCCGCCGCTCCGCATTGGCTTCGCTGTCATTCCGGAAGGCCGCGCCCTCGCTGCCTGCCTTCGGCGCCACAGCATCCTGCTCCGGCTCACTGCACGAAGGACACCGGTTCGCGAAGCCAGGCTTGTCCGGTTTCAGCTCAAATTCTTCACCGCAAACAACACATGTACGAATCGGAAACGCCATTTGCTCCATGATAAAACCGCTTCGCTGCAATTTCACGCGCGACACTCTCGTTTAAATTTTCCTGATTCCCACACGCTCCAGCCAGTTACCCTTGCCTCTATGGCTTTGGATCGCAGGGAGTTCCTCGCTGTCACCGGCCGCTTTGGCCTCGCCTACACCCTTTTCCCCGGCGCGCTCTACACCGTAGCAGCGCAGGCCCAGGCAGCCCAGCCCCCGCAATCAGGCGAGCCAGCCCCTCCCACGCTGCCCAAAATCACCCCGGAGATGATCGACCAGGCCGCTGCGCTCGCCGGCATCGCCATCCCCGCCGAAGACAAAGCAGCCATGCTCGCGGGCCTCAACCAGCAGCGCGACGCCTACGCCGAAATCCGTAAATTGCACATCCCCAACAGCGTTGCTCCGGCCTTCGTCTTCGATCCGCTTCCCCCCGGCGCCACCGTGAACACGCAGCGCGAAAAGCCCGTCTACAGCAAAGCTCCCGCCACGCTCACCGCGCCCGCCAATCTCGAAGACCTGGCTTTCGCTTCCGCGATGGAACTCTCGGACCTCCTGCGCCGTCGCAAAATCTCCGCCACCAACCTCACTCAGATGTATATCGCGCGGCTCAGGCGCTACGATCCGCTCCTCCACTTCGGCATCACCATCACCGAGGAGCGCGCCCTCAACCAGGCGCGCGAAGCCGACGCCGACGTCGCCCGCGGCCACAATCGCGGTCCCCTCCACGGCCTCCCCTGGGGAGCGAAAGATCTGCTCGCCGTCAAAGGCTATCCCACCACGTGGGGCGCGGGCGGCTTTGAACATCAAACCATCGACGACGACGCAACCGTCGTCAAGCGCCTCGACGCCGCTGGCGCTATCCTCATCGCCAAGCTCACCCTCGGCGCGCTCGCCATGGGCGACAAATGGTTTGGAGGCCGCACCCGCAATCCCTGGAATCCCAAACAAGGTTCCAGCGGCTCGTCCGCCGGCCCCGCGTCGGCAACGTCCGCTGGTTGCGTCGCGTTCTCCATCGGCTCGGAAACCCTCGGCTCCATCTCCTCGCCGTCCACCCGCTGCGGCGTCACCGGCCTGCGCCCCACCTTTGGATTTGTCCCCCGCACCGGCGCCATGGCCCTGAGCTGGACCATGGACAAGCTTGGCCCCATCTGCCGCGCTGTCGAAGATTGCGCCGCTGTGCTCGACGTCATCCACGGTCCCGACGGCGAAGACGCGTCCGTGCGCGACGCGGCCTTCAACTGGAATGCCGAACTCGATTGCAAGACCCTGCGCATCGGCTATCTCAAAGCCAGCTTCGATGCCGACCAGCCTCCGCCTCCGGAAAAACCCGCCCCCGCCCAGGAAACCGCCGAGCAGAAAAAGCATCGCGAACGCCGCCAGCAAATGCAGGCCGCCTACCGCGCGCGCCGCGAGTACGATCGCAAGTTCGATCTCGCCGCCCTCGACAAGCTTCGTTCCATGGGCGTCAACCTCGTGCCCCTCGACCTGCCCGAGCTTCCCTTCGGCGCCATGGCGCCCCTGCTTACAGCAGAAGCCGCCGCCGCCTTTGACGATCTCACCACAACCGGCCGCGACAAGCTCCTCACCGAGCAAAGCCCCGAAGACTGGCCCAACGATTTTCGCGTCTCCCGCTTCTACCCCGCCGTCGAATACATTCAGGCCAATCGCGCCCGCTCGCTCGCCATTCGCGCCATGTCGAAATTATTTGACCAGGTCGACGTCATCGTCGCCTCCACCAACAGCGACCAGCTCGTCGTCACCAACCTCACCGGCCATCCCGCCATCATCGTGCCCAACGGCCTGCGCGGCAACGACGCCCCCGCTCCACCCGCGGTCGATACCGGCGACGACGACCAGATCGGTGGCCCCGG
>DATHQV010000076.1:0-10279 GCA_035482355.1 Acidobacteriaceae bacterium
CCAAATGCTCCCGCAGATGGTCGCTCCCGCCGACCAGCGCGCCGCTCTCGCTGCCGTCCTCAAAACCCTCTCGCCCGCCACCCTCACCCTCCCTGAATCCCTTCTCGCACTCTTTCCGCCACGCCCACCCGGGCTGCCGCGCACCCAGGAAAGCTTCCCCTCAGCCACCGGCCTTACGTTCGACCCCATTGCCGCCGCGCAGTCCGCCGCCGACCTCACCCTCGCTCTGCTCCTCAACCCGCAACGCGCCAACCGCCTCGTCGAATACCACGCCCGGGACAGCGCCGAGCCCTCCCTCGACGACGTCATCCATGCCACCTTCGCCTCCACCCACGTCGCTTCGTCCGACTCCGGCCTCACGCTCGAGGTCCGCCACGCCGTCGATGACCGCATCCTCCTCGCACTCATGGCTCTGGGCGCGAACCAGGCCGCCTCACCCCAAACCCAGGCCATCGTCCGTGCCGCCCTATCCGCCCACCTGGTAGCGCTTCGTGGTTCAGCCGTGTCTGGAGAAGAGGGTGCCTTCAACCAACTGGAGGCCTCGCGCATCGACGCCTTCCTCGCCGATCCCTCCAAGTTCATCCCCGCCAAACCCATCCCGGCCCCCCCCGGCATGCCCATCGGCGACGACGAGGACTAGAGCGAATCAGGCATAAATTAACACAGACTAACCATCTACAGTTGAGATGGTTAGCCTGTGTTGTGAATGTATAAAATGAGGGTCAGAGATCGGCAATTCAGCCCACCGGCGTAGCCGGTTCCAACTCCTGCAGCGTCTCCTCGTAAGGCGCCCGCAGCACTCCGCGCTCGGTAATAATCGCAGTTACGTACTTTGCCGGAGTCACGTCAAACGCCGGGTTCTCGATCCCCACTCCGTTCGGGGTCAACTGCTTGCCCCCGTGGTGGGTCACTTCCACCGGCGACCGCTGCTCAATCGGAATCGCATCTCCCGTCGGCGTCTTCAGATCGATGGTCGACCACGGCGCCGCCACAAAGAACGGGATCCCGTGCTCCTTTGCCAGTACCGCCACCCCGTAGGTCCCAATCTTGTTGGCAACATCGCCATTAGCGGCAATCCGATCCGCTCCCACAATCACGGCCTGAATTTTTCCCAGGCGCATCAGACTCGCCGCCATGTTGTCGCACAGCACCGTCGTCGGAATCCCATCGTGCATCAACTCCCACGCCGTCAACCGCGCCCCCTGCAGGAATGGCCTGGTCTCATCCGCGTAGACGTGAATCGCATGTCCTTCCTCGACCGCAGAGCGGATCACCCCCAGCGCCGTCCCATACCCGCAGGTCGCCAACGCCCCCGCATTGCAGTGCGTCAGCACCCCGCCTTCCTGCGGAAGCAGGGAAGCTCCGTGCGCACCCATCGTCCGGCAAGCCTCAATGTCCTCGTCGTACATGCGCTGCGCTGCCGCAATCAATGCGTCGCGCACCGTGGCCACCGTCGCTCCCATCCTGATCGTCTGTGAGCCAAAAACTTTCTTCATCCGGCCTATAGCCCAGAACAAGTTAACCGCAGTAGGCCGCGTTGCGGCCAGCGTCCGGCACATGGTTTCGAACTCCGTCGAAAGCTCCGCCACGGTCATTGCTTTACTGGTTTTTGCCCCCAGCGCCAACCCCATCGCCGCGGACACCCCAATCGCCGGTGCGCCCCGCACCACCATCGTGGTAATTACATCAGCAACCTGTTGGTAATCAGTCGCCGTTACGTAAGTTTCTTCAAGCGGGAGGCGCGTCTGGTCGAGAAAGCGAACCCCTTCGGCGGTCCATTCAAGCGTGGGAATCATTCTTCCCAGTGTAATGGCATCCTTCCCTGGTAACCAAACTCCTCTACCCTCGAACGTCCCAGTTGACACATCTGCAACTATTTGAATTTTTTTACGTCAGAAGTTGCTTGAATCGGCGAAGATGGTGTTTTAATAATCTTCTCCTGGCAGATTGCCGATAAGTGATTAGCAAACTAACGCTGTAGTCCTGAGCAAGGACCGGGTACGAACACATGCGAACATCGGACTCAAGAAAAACCGTGCGGACAAAATTACAGTGTCCCAACTGCAAAGAAGAGCAGCTCGCCCGCATTGGGCGGCGTGGCTTCTTCAGAGAGCGCGTGTTCCCCAAATTTGGCTACTATCCGTGGGAATGTGCCATCTGCCGGAACGAGTTTCTCATTCGCAAACGCGGTGGCGCCTATCGCAAAGCATCATCGACCAGCGCTATCATCAAGCCTGCGCCTGAAGGCAATACTCCCCGCTAATCGCGGCTCCGTCTCATTTCTGCACACCCGTTGCGTTGCGGCCCCTACTGCACGCTCGCGCCGAATTGCCGCTCGATCTCCCCCGCGGCCGTGCGCAGTCCATCCAGCGATGTCAGCGGCGGCAACTGCGCTCCCAACCGCTGTAACTCCGCCACAGCAATCTCCGTAGCAATATTTCCGACCAGCGCATCCTGCGCAAACGGACACCCGCCGAATCCACCAATCGCCGTATCGAATCGCCGGCACCCCGCCTCATAGGCTGCGCGAATCTTCGCAGCCGCATCGTCCGGTCTCCCATGCAGATGCACACCAACCGCAATCCGTTCGTTCATGGATTGCAGCACTGCTTCCACCACGTCACCAATCTGCGCCGCGGTCGCCACGCCCACCGTGTCCGCCAGCGAAATCTGCGTGATCCCCGAATCCACCAGCAGATCGCAGGCAGCCACCACTTCCTCGCTGCTCCACTCGTCGCCATACGGATTCCCAAACGCCATTGAGATATAAGTGACCACGCCCAGGCCCGCCTGATATGCAGCCTGTCCCACAGCCTCCAGCGCGTCCAGACTCTCTTCCGGCGACTGGTGCTGATTCCGCTTCAAAAACTCCGGAGAAACGGAATACGGGAACCCCAGCGTCGACACAGCTTCCGTCTCGATCGCTCGCTCCGCACCTTTGGAATTCACCACGATCCCAATAATCTCCACATCGTCCGGCGGATCCACAAACCGCAGCACCTGCTCCGCGTCCGCCATCTGCGGTACGGCTGTTGGCGACACGAACGACACCGCATCGATGTGCCGAAATCCCCCGGCAATCAGCGTGCGCAAATAATCCGCCTTCAGCTCAGCCGGAATCGCCTTCGGCAATCCCTGCCACGCATCGCGCGGGCATTCAATCAATTTGACTTCGTTATTCATGGCAAAAAAGCGTAGCGCATCGTGAAATCAGCGCACAGCAGCACTCCGTAGGGTATCAGCGCCAGCCCTGTCCAGAATCGCCAGCGCTGCACCAGAAGCGTCGCCACAAAAAAAGCTGTCGCCGCCAGCGTGGCCAGCGAATTCCACTGCGCCACCCATGCGTGCACATGCGCCTGCAACGCAAACAGCGCGTCCCACGCCGTCGCGGGCGGATAATGCAAAACCATCTGCCCGTTGGTGAAGATCCCATGCAGTCGCATCACCACAGCCAGCCCGCAGAACACAAGCGACGGCAGCGACGCCGCAGTGAGCGGAACCAGCAGGCCCAGAAATAGGGGATTCGGCCGGTCAGACATGGTGCTCCATGCGTTGGATGCTTAACTCCTTCGCATGAGGCAGACAAAGCAGCAGGTAAAAATTGTTGCGGCTCGACCGGTCGTCCTCGCGCCAGTCGGAGTAGCGCAGCTGCACTCCAATCAGGCTCTCTTCGCACGGAAGCCGCTCGTACCGCTGCTGGAATTGCCGCTGCCGCACGCTCAGCGCCACCAGTTCCTGCGTCACCCGGAACGAGCGCAGCTCGTTGGGGGGCACCACAAATCCCGACAGCGGCCGCTCAATCGCCAAATGCTCCTCATCCTTGATCCACAGCCGGTACCCCGACAGCCGGTACGACCGCTCTCCGTCGTTCCACACATCCACCATCACCTGCGGCCAGGACAGAGTGTCGTAAGAATGTTGGCCATTCTCCGCGCGATCGCGCCGGTAGGTGATCGAAAGCGGCTGGTGCGCGAAACGGTCCGTCGTCTCCTCGCGAATTCCCATCCAGAATCGCGGCTGCACCGTGATCCGCGCTTCCCACTGCTCGCGCTGCAGGGCAATGGCTGCTTCTGCCGCCGCCAACGATCGCCGCGACACATGCAAATACGTCAGCGTCACCATTGCAGTAATCACCGATGCAAAAAAGCTCAGCAGCGCGCCCAGAGCCAGCGCAAACGTGTCGCCGCGACGGTGCCACGCCATCACAAACAGAATCGTGAGCCCCAGGCAAAGCACCGCCAGCCCCACCAGCGCGATCAGAAAACGCAGACGCAACTGTGTTACCACCATCCGCGCCAGCGTCCGGTGCCGGGTCATACCCGCCCCTTTTTTCTTAACCGCATCGCGCCCCGCCTACGCCAGATACGCCAGCACCACCACTGCGAACAGCCCGCCGAAGTGCAGCAGCAGGCCGATAATGAATGCTCGCAGATGCTTATCGGCGCGAAATGTGAGCGTCATCACCAGACCGTAAACAGGGAATTGCAGGTAGATGATCCATTGCGACAGGCTTCCCACCCAGTCTTCGGGCACATGCAGAGCCGCGCTCCGCACCACGTCCACCCATGGGTAGAGCAGCGCAAAGGCTTTCGGCCCCTCCAGCGCCAGAATGCTGGCCGAGCGAATCGCAAACGGAGTGATCAGCAGACAAACAGCCAACGGCCAAAACCGCTTCCATCCAGCGCTCTTTTTTCCAGTCGATTTTTTCTTGGGTTTCGCGCGCGCTGCATCGCGCTTCTTCACAGTTGCTGACGAGGGCATAGGTCGAGAATAACCCCGAGACCCCCTCGGAAATCGCGCCCACACCGCCCCGCATCTCCGAAGTCAAGGGCACCAAACGCCGCCGCCACCTGCCAGCCGTTCGCTGACCGATTCTTCGCTGACCGCACTTGAGCTGACCGCTATTCCGCTGACCGCTTCTTAGCTTCTTTCACGTTTGCAGAATCCCCGGGTTAAACTTCGGTACGTCCGGGTTCAGTGCGGCCGCTTCCAGCGCCATCAGCAGCGCCTCCCGCGTCTTTGCCGGGTCGATAATCGCGTCCACCCACAGCCGCGCCGCCGCGTACCGGCAGTCCGTCTGCGCGTCGTAGGTCGCCTTCGTCGATGCGAACAGCTCCTGCTTCTCCTCGTCGCTCAGCTTGCGCCCATCGCGCTCCATTTGCCGGATGCGAATCTCCACCAGCGTGTTCGCCGCCGACTCCCCGCTCATCACCGCGTACCGTGCATTCGGCCACGCAAAAATGAATCGCGGATCGTAAGCCTTCCCGCACATCGCGTAATTGCCCGCGCCAAACGATCCGCCAATGATCAACGAGATCTTCGGCACCACTGAGTTCGCTACCGCCGTCACCATCTTCGCGCCCGAGCGAATAATCCCGGTCCACTCCGCGTCGCGCCCCACCATAAACCCGTTGACGTCGTGCAGAAAAATCAGAGGCACCAGATTTTGATTGCAGTCCATAATGAATCGCGCCGCCTTGTCCGCGCTCTCCGCATAAATCACGCCGCCAAACTCCGTTCGCTTCTCGCCCGTGGGACTGGTCTGCGGCTGCGACACACGCTGGTTCGCCACAATCCCCACTGCGTGCCCGCCGATCCGCGCGTAGCCGCACAGCAGCGTCCGCCCGTACCCCGGCCGGTACTCGTCGAACTCGCTGCGATCCGCAATCCGCGCGATCACCTCGCGCATCTCGTACGTGTTCACCGCCGCTCGCGCCGGATTCACATCCAGCAGCCCATACAAATCCGTCGCCTTGTACTTCGGCGCGTCCTTCTCCGCGTTGTAAGGCGTCTTGTCGAAGGCCGCCCGTGGCGGATGCCCCCACCGCCCCACCAGCGACCGCAGCCGCGCCAGGCATAGGTGATCGTTCGGCTCCTTGAAGTCGACGGTGCCGGAAATTTCCGCGTGCATTGTCGCCCCGCCCAGTTCTTCCGCCGAATACTTTTGCCCAATCGCCGCCTGCACCAGCGCTGGTCCGGCCAGAAATAGTCCGCTGCCTTCCGTCATCAGCACCTGATCGGTCATCACCGGCAAATACGCGCCGCCCGCCACGCACATGCCCATAATCGCCGTGATCTGCGGAATCCCGCTCGCCGACATCACCGCGTTATTGCGAAAGATCCGCCCAAAATCGTCCTGATCCGGAAACACATCTTCCTGCAGCGGCAGAAAAATCCCCGACGAGTCCACCAGGTAAAGCGTAGGAATCCGGTTCTGCATCGCAATATGCTGCGCCCGCAGCACCTTCTTCGCCGTCATCGGGAAAAACGCGCCGGCCTTCACTGTGGCATCGTTCGCCACAATCATGCACAGCCGCCCGGCAACGCGCCCCAGCCCCGTTACTACTCCCGCCGACGGCGCGCCTCCCCACTCCTCATACATCCCAAACGCCGCAAACAGCCCCAGCTCGAACAGCTCCGTTCCCTCGTCGATCAGCAGATCCACGCGCTCCCGCGCCGTCAGGCGCTTCTTCGCGTGTTGTGACTCAATGGCCTTGGCGCCACCGCCCAGACGCACCTCCGCCTCCTGCCCGCGGATGGTCGCCAGCAGCTCAGCCATGCTCTGCGCGTGTTTGCCGAAGCGCGCACTGGTCGCATCGAGCTTCGAGGAAATCTGGTTGTTTACCTTAGGAAGTTCCGGATTGGTGTCAGTCATGAGGAGTTTCGGGGACGAAAACTCGTCAGCATACCACGTCGCGCGCACGACTGTTTGCGTCCCGGGCCCCAGCGTCAATCACGAATTCCAAACATAAAGGAAATCGTCGTCCGTGGCCGTGGCGACGGCCTTATCCAGCTTGCGCGTCGCGCGGTTCAGCGCCGAGCGGATGTTCACCTTCGTGTCCGGCAATTCCGACAACGGAATCTTGATCGCTTTCCCCGTCTCCAGGTCTTTCAGGTCATCCAGAATCTGGTTCACGATGCTGTTGTGCTTGCCGTGTCGCCCTGTCGGCACGTTCGTCCTGTCTGTGACATTGAAAGTCGCTATCCTTTTGCGGTTCATCGTGTAGGCCCTCCGAAAAGTATCGCTAACCTATCGCAAACGATTCGTTCACGTCAAACAATACACCGAATGCCTCTGCTAACGTAACGCAAAGCATGCGCCAAAATGCGCCAGCGATGCACCTTTCAAACCTCAGGCTCCCGCAATGATGACTCCTAAAAAAAAGTAAAGAAATCTACCCGTATCAATCATTTAGGCCTAATTTCAATTCATGCGCCGACTCAAAAAGGCCAACTTTCGATTCGTCGTCGTTCCGCTCTCGGAAGTTCCTGTCCACGTGCTTCCCCTGGACCTGAAGAAGTCCCCAATTACCGACATTGCTGTGTACTCGGGCAAGCCGCGCAGCCGCTCGGCCATACGCCTCAACAAGCCCGCGAAAAGAGGGATCCGCTGATGATGCGAGTTTTTGTAGTCGATGATGAGAAGTCGATTGCCGATACCCTGGCCGCAATTTTCAGAATGAACGGATACGAAGCCACTGCCTTTTACAACGCTGATGATGCTCTGGCAGCGTGCAAACACACCTGTCCGGACTTCGTCTTCACCGACGTGCAGATGCCCGGAGGCGACGGCGTTTCACTGGCGATTCAAATCCAGACACGCTATCCGACGTGCCAGATTATTCTCATCACCGCCCACGCCGCGTCCGAGGAATATCTCGAACGAGCCAGGAAACGGGGATTTGATTTCGAGTTGCTCAACAAGCCCATCCACCCGGTCCACCTGTTGGCAAGACTCCTGGCTGCGGCATGACCGATCACACCTGAGCGCAGGCGTCGTGTTCGCTAGTGCGTTGCCGCCAGCGAACTAGCCTCCGTCGGATCCGTTCCTGTTGTTGCTGTCGTGAACTTCGTCAGCGCCCCCGTCGTCCCAATCGTGTACAACTCCACATCAGGATTGCCGCCCGTACACACCACAGCCACGTACGTCTTGCTGTTG
Source organism: Acidobacteriaceae bacterium (assembly GCA_035482355.1). Taxonomy (GTDB): domain Bacteria; phylum Acidobacteriota; class Terriglobia; order Terriglobales; family Acidobacteriaceae; genus Palsa-343. The sequence goes on from DATHQV010000076.1 coordinate 7,940, forward strand.
TCCTCGACCATTTGCACCGGCAAATCACCCGTCGCAATCGGCGAGCCAATCGCCGTCAGCTTCCCCGATGCCAGCGAAAATGCGCTGATCTGCGCCTTCGTTCGATCCGCGACGTACACATAGCTCCCTGTCGCATCCACCAGAACCGCCCACGGCGCCGTGCCTGTCGTCACCGGCGAACTCGTCGACTCCGTCAGGCTCCCATTCGAATTAATCGTGAAAACCCGCACGCCGCCTGTCACCGTTTCCGCCGCGAACAGAGTGTCGCCGTCCGGCGCCACGGCCATCCCTTCATCGGCCGCATCCGACTTCTTCGGAGCGTAGTTGCCGTCGTTCAATTCCGACAGCGTCCCGCCCGAGAAACTCATCGCGTAAATCCCAGCCGTTCCGAGCGAGGCGTAGAGATAGGTGTTGCTGCCGTTCGACGCAAACTCCATGTCCGTCACCGGCTCATTTGCGTTCAGCGTCAGCGTCGACCCCACCTGGCTCAACGCGCCATCGCTGCCAATCTGAAATACGTACACCGTTCCCGAAAGCGCGTCGCCGCCCAGCAAATAATTTCCCGTCGGATCGACGCGCAGCACCGCGGGATCTGGAACCTGCGCAAAGGTGTCGTTCCCCGCCTCCGTCAGATCTCCGCCGGAGCCAATCGCATAGGTGTAGATTCCCCCCGGCCCGCCCACAAACAGATAATTGTCGTCGGGCGTCACCGCCAGCGAGGTCGGCGTCAGGCTAACCGTATACGGCGAGTTCGAGGCGACAGTCAGCGCGGAACTGGCAATCGAAAATCCCGCCACCGTTGGCTCAGACGTTCCCAAATTTCCTGCGTACAGATAATCCCCGCCCGATCCCGTACCGCCGCCAGTTGTGAGCTTGGGGAAGAACTTCCCACAGCCGCTCAGCGCCAGCACGCCGGCCAGACCGCTCACCATCAGGACGCGTCCGACACGCCGCCTCCACCCCATCGACGAAGCCAACTCCCGCAAGCGCATGCCGTTCCTCATCACCATCCTACTCATTTCCATCCTGCCCTTATTGACGTGTTTGGATGTGCGGACGCTCCAAAGCGGCCAAATTTTTACCCGATTGAACATTTTGTTCAAACCGACGGAACCGAGCCTTTTCCCGTTGCGTAGGGTCTCGAGGAGGCATACATGGCGTCCAGAACACTCGGCTTTTGTTGTGTTGTCCTTGCAGCGACCGTGAGCATGGCAGCGGCAGCGCAGTCAGACGGGTCCTCGTTGGCCCCCGCCAATCCGCCCCGCGTCAAGCTGAAATTCGATCAGCCTCCACCCATGGTCATCGACAAGCCCATGGCCACCGGCAGCACCGTCGTCCTCGACATGAATGTCGGCGACGTCAAAATCCTGCCCAGCCCGAACAATCACGTCCGCCTGGAAATCGATCCCAAAGCCTTCTACGACGCCGAAACCGTTGCCGGATGGGTTCACCGCTTCGAAGTCGCCGCGAACCGCGCCACCATCGACCTGGAAATGCCCAAAAATAATCATGGACATTCCAGCCCCGAGGTCACCCTCTACGTTCCCGCCAACGGCGACCTGAAACTCTCGCTCGGCGTCGGCGACCTGCATATCACCGGCATCCGCGGCGACAAGGACCTGCATGTCGGTGTCGGCGATCTGACTGTCGCCCTGAGTGACGATGCCGAGTACGGACACGTCGTCCTCTCCACCCACATCGGCGATGTCAACGATCCGCTCAACCCCGGCGGCCAGCACGGATTCCTGGGCAAAGATGAGGACTTCAACGGCAAGGGCCACTATCACCTGCGCGCCACCGTAGGCGTAGGCGACCTTACTTTAGTCCCCCACGACCCCAGCTAGGGCAGAATTAACCCGCCATCCGCTCCAGCTGCCCGATGTGATTCAAATCGTGTCCGGCCATCGTGTCCACGATGGTCGCAAACGTCATCGCCCCGCGCTCCGGATGGGTTACGGACTTCGTCCCAAACTCCGTCAGCGCTCCCTGGATCAACAGCAGGTTCCACCGCCGCAGAGCCGCAAACGCCGTCAGCGCTTCATTCGCCGCCAAGCTGCCATACGGCGCAGCCCACTTCTCCTGGTCGAACGGCTGGATCAAATGGTTGTCCTCCGCCAGCGTCTGCCGCAGCCGAAAGCCAAACGCAATCTCGCAGTCGGCCAGGTGGCACAGAATCTCGCTCGCGCTCCATTTCTCCGGCGCCGGAGCCACCGCAATCTTCTCCGGGCCAATTTTCGCGGCCAGAGCCTGCAAACGGTCAGAGGTGGCGGCGATCACGGCAAGCGGTTCCTGCTCGCCTACGAATTTTGCATACGGATTCAGGGTGCTGGGTGCGGTTGT
>DATHQV010000077.1:0-22039 GCA_035482355.1 Acidobacteriaceae bacterium
GAAGGCAACTCCTGCGAGGACGTACGCAGCGGCGCAGAGGGCAACGGCGAAGCGCGTGCGGCTGGAGGAGATGAGCGCGAGGAGAATGACGAACGCGAGCGCATACGCACCCATCAGGGGATGGAAGAGCGCGGTGAGAAGCAGGAGGAGCGCGGTGCGGAGCCATGCTCGTGTGCGCAGGGCAGGGTGGGACTTCACGGCATCGAGACAGACTGCGATGGCGAAGAGGGTGAGGGGGGTGGAGAAGGAACGCGCGGTGAGGTAGGGGTCCATGACGACGAGCGCGGTGCCGGCGACAGGCAGGCCGCAGCAGGCCGCGGCGAGGAGGATGGCATACCAACGAGGGGGTTCGGCAGTAAAGAGACGCCGGGCGAGCTGGCGTACGGATTCAAGGAACAAGAAGATGGAGAGCAGGTGGATGAGGAGGAGCGTCCACGCGAGCGGCAGGGGGGCGAGGCGAATGAGCGCGGCGAGCATCCAGGGAAAGACGGAGAGCCGTGTGAACGCGGTGACGAAGACGGCGTTGAGTGGGTAGAGGGTGGGGTTGAGGATGTGTTGGACGGCGGCGATATAGATGCCGGCGTCTCCAGCAAAGGGGTGGTAGCCGTTGATGACGAGGACGAGGGGCGCGAGCAGGACTGGCGCCAAGCGGGTTGGGTGAGGCGGCGCGGCGATGGGGATCGTACGAGAACGGCTCATCGACTTGGGCTGGACTGATTTTGTGAGACCAGGTCGGCGGCTTGTGAAGCGATTGCGGGGTCGTCACCGAATCCCTGAAGCCATTGGACGTGGGGTTCTTTGCGGAACCAGGTGAGTTGACGCTTGGCGTAATTGCGATGGGCCTGACGGGTGGCGGCGATGGCTTCGGCTTCGGTGGATTCGCCGCGGAGGACGGCGCGTGCCTGGCGATAGCCGAGGGCCTCGAAGGCGTGGGGGGAGTCTCCGTATTGCTCAAGGAGGTTGCGGGTTTCTTCGACCAGGCCGCGTGAAAACATATGTTCTGCGCGGGTATCGAGGCGCTGGTAGAGCAGGGGGCGCGAAGGATCGAGACCGATGCGGAGAATGCGATAGCCGGTGAGGGGATCGCGTCCTGCTTGCCACGCCTCGGTGAGAGGCTGGCCAGCGGCGAGGCAGACTTCGATGGCGCGAATGAGCTTGGGGTGGTCGTTGGCATGGATACGCGCGGCGGAAGCGGGATCGAGGCGGCGGAGAATGCGGTGCAGCCACGCGGGACCGTGCTTCTGCGCACTATGCCCGAGGCGTTCACGGAGTTCCTCAGATCGCTGCGGCCCGGCGAAGAGGCCGTCGAGAAGAGCGCGGAGGTAGAGGCCGGTGCCGCCGGTGACGATGGGGAGATGCTGGCGGGCGGTGATTTCTGCGAGAGCCTGACGAGCGAGGCGGCTGTAATCGCCTGCGGTACAGAAGTGGTTGGGGGGCAGAACATCAATGAGGTGGTGCGGAGCGAGGGCGCGTTCGGCGAGGGAGGGCTTGGCGGTGCCGAGTTCCATGCCGCGATAGACGGCGACGGAATCGCAATTGACGATTTCGCCGTAGAAGCGCTGCGCGAGCGTGAGGGAGAGAGCAGTCTTGCCACTGCCGGTAGGCCCGAGCAGGGCGACGAGGAGTGGCTCCATAGGGATTGGAGTCAGAGTAGCAGGAGCCTCAGTCGTCGCGCCCAGTTCGGTATTTGTTATTCGACCTGGTCTTTGGCCTTGTAGCCGTCGCGGGCGATGATGTCGTACTTCAGGGGCTTGTGCTTCTCGTCCTCCATGCGCAGCGGGTGACCTTCCTGATCGACAAGCTCGACGCGGATGCGACGGTAGGTGCCGTCCATTTTGGTGTTCGTGGGCTTGTAGGTGAGCTGGTACTGGTTGCGGATGGACTCGTTGATTTGCGTGAAGATTTCGGGGAACTCCGCCTGGAAGCGAGGCTGGAACCACATGCCGCCGGTCATGCGCGCGAAGGTCTGCATTTCGTTGTCGTTTTGCAGCGCGCTGATGCCGCCGCCCATGCCGCGTCCCATGCCGCCCATGCCACCGCCAATAGCGCGGGCGTAGCCGCCGGTGCTGATGGTGAAGATGGTGACGTTGGGAGTGGCTTTGATCTTCTGGAGGATTTTGTCCAGGGTGATTTTCGAGAACGTGTCGCGGCCCGACGAGACGAGGACGACATATTTGCGGCCGTCAACACGGGAAATGCGGTCCAGCGTTTCGTAGAGGGCATCGAATTCGTTGGACTCATTCCAGGTGGGGATCTGGAGAGACTGAATGGCCTGCTGCACCTGCATTTTGTTCTGGGTGAAGTCGGTCAGGATCGTGGTGTGCATGTCGTAGGTGACGACGGCAACGTAATCGTTGGGCTGGAGCTGCTGGGTGAAAGAGACGGCCGCGTTCCACATGTCCTGAATGAAGTAGTAGCTATTGGCGGCGAACTCGAGGAGCAGAACAGCGGTGATGGGGGCTTTGACCTGGTGGAAGCTGACCACGTCCTGCGGGATGCCGTCTTCGAAGACGCGGAAGTTGGCCTGCTGGAGATTGGGGATGAAGGTGTGGGTTTTTTCGGCGATGACGCCTACATCGACGTTCACGACCGGGACGTCGACGCGCAGGGAATAATTATTTAGCCCGGGAGGGTTTTTGACGGCGGGCGGCGGTGGCGGGGGCGGCGCCGGCGCGGTTTTCTTCGGGATGGCAATGGGACCGTTGTCGTTGCCAGGGCCGCCGGCTTCCGGAGCGGACTGATCAGGTGCTGCCTGGGCAGGCGGCTGCGTTGAAGGCTGGGCCGGAGGCGTTTGCTGCTGCTGCGGGGCTGGCTGGGCGGGCGTCGGATCCTGCGCCTGTAACAATCTGGTGGGGAAAAGCGTCAGACACAGCAGCAGAGCGGAGGTAAGAGCCGGGTTGCGGAAGCGGGAGATCCCCATTGGAAAAACCTCTCGAACGATTTTCGAGCCGGGCGTACCTTTGCGGCAAGCACGGGAGCAGCTTAGTCTATGGACGTGTACAAACGCCTGAAAGATATCCAAAGGGGAGTCGCGGCAGTTGCCGTCCTCAGTATGGGGTGGGCCGGCGCCTGGGCGCAGAGCCCCGCGACGGAGCCGGTCGCCGCCTCGAATTTGTCGTCGAGCCCCGCGAATTTGCCGCCAAATCCGCCTGCGATAACGAAATTCTTTCCGCTCAGCGAGATTCGCCGGGGGCAGCAGGGAGTGGCGTACACGGTTTTTGAGGGGACGAAGCCGGAACCGATGGGGCTGGAAGTTCTGGGGGTGCTGCACAACGCCATTGGGCCGCGACAGGACATGATCCTGGTGCGCCTGGAGGGGACGAAGCCGCAGTACACCGGCGTGGTGGCGGGAATGAGCGGGAGCCCGGTGTATATCGATGGGAAGCTGGTGGGGGCGCTGGCGTTCCGGATTGGGCAGTTCAGCAAGGAGCCGATTGCGGGAATTACGCCGATCCAGCAGATGCTGGAGGTGGAAGACCAGGGGGCGGAGCCGGAGAATGAGATTGCCGGCCTGAAGAGCGCTACGTTTGAGCCAACAGGGGCGGCGGCGGTGAGCGCGCCGGGTGCGGGTGGAATCTTCGACAAATCGATGATGCAGCCGATGGACACGCCACTGGTCTTCAGCGGGTTTAGTCCGGCGGCATTGCAATTCTGGAAGGATCACGCGCCAGCGGGGCTGGAGCCGGTGGCGGGGGTGGGGGGATCGGCGAGCGATGAGAAGCAGCCGGATCCTCTGATGCCGGGGTCGGCGGTGAGCGCGGTGCTGGTGCGCGGCGATCTGGATATTTCGGCGACCTGCACGGTGACTTATGTAGATCCGAAGCGGATGCTGGCGTGCGGACACCCGATCACGCAGTTTGGGCCGGTCTCGATGCCGATGACGAAGGCGGATGTGGTGGCGACGCTGCCTTCGCCGCTGGACGCGTTCAAGATCATCAACACGACGGAGACGATTGGGACAATCACGGAAGATCGGCAGTCGGCGATTCTTGGCGAGTTTGGCAAGGAGGCGCGGATGATTCCCGTGACGCTGCACGTGACGGGCGAGCCGGAGGGGCACGGGCGCGATATGGATGCGCTGCATTTTGAGGTGATCGACCAGCCGCAGGTGACGCCGATGGCGGTGATGGTGGCCGTTTACCAGGGACTGATGCAGGAGAACGCGTATTCGGCGCTGACTACGTATCGGGTGCAGGGCGCGGTGAAACTGAGCGGGTATCCGACGGTGAAGCTGAACAGCCTGGTGGCTCCGACGGACACGCTGCCGGCAAATGTGCTGACGGCGCTGGCGCTGGGCGAGCGGTTTGCGAAGCTGTACGACAATGCGGCGCGGCGGACGTCGATTGAGAGCGTGGATCTGGAAGTGGCGGCGATTCCACGGCGGCTGACGGCAGAGATTGAGAGCGCGCAGGCGAGCAAGGTGGAGATTCACGCCGGGGACACGGTGATGGTGGAAGCGACGATCCGGCCGTGGCATGGGGATTTGCGGAATGTGCGCGTGCCGGTGACGCTGCCCGCGAATCTGCCGGCGGGTCCGGTGCGCCTGCTGGTGAGCGACGGCGGAACGCTGGACCGGCTGCTGCAGCCGCCGCAGTTCAACGCGCAACCACTGGATATTTCGGCGACGATCACGCAGTTGAACAACACCCATTCGAGCGACCGGCTTTACGTGACCCTGCTGGCGCCGGAAGCGCAGGCGGCGGTGGATGGGCGAACGCTGACGGCGATTCCGATGTCGATGGCGAATGTGCTGGCGCCGCTGAAAGAAAACAAAGGAATGGCTCTGAATGGCGAGTCGGCAGTGCCGATGGCGGCAGTGCCGATGGATACGGTGATCAGCGGTCAGCAACTGGTAACTCTGCAGGTGGAAGATCAATAACAGGTTCAAGCCGGGCGAGTAAGATAGATATTCCGCTGACACCTGCTGACGGATTTGGTTCGAGGGGCTGCGCATTCATGGCAAGCATTCAGGGTTTTGGAGTACACGCGGCGGGCGCTGAACTGCTGCCGCTGAAGTATGATCCAGGCGATCTGCGTCCTCAGGATATTGAAGTGCGGATTACCCATTGCGGTGTATGCCGCAGCGATGTGAGCCTGATCGACAACGACTGGGGGATTAGCCAGTTCCCGTTCATTCCGGGACACGAGATTGTGGGGACGGTGCGGCAGACGGGTGCGGGGGTATCGCATTTTGCGCCGGGCGATCGCGTGGGGATTGGCTGGCAGGCGGACAGTTGCGGACATTGCGAATGGTGCCGGCGCGGGGAGGAAAATCTGTGCGCGCAGGCGCAGCCAACCTGCGTGGGACGCCATGGCGGTTACGCAGATGCGGTGCGGGTGAATGCGCGGTTTGCCGTGAAACTGCCAGAGGCACTGGCGAGCGAGGCGGCGGCTCCGCTGCTGTGCGCAGGCATCACGGTCTATAACCCGCTGCGTAATTTTGGAGTGAATCCGTCTTCGCGGGTGGGCGTGATTGGGATTGGCGGCCTGGGGCACCTGGCGCTGCAGTTTGCGCGGGCGTTTGGGGCGGAGGTGACTGCGTTCTCCTCGTCTCCTGCGAAGGAAGAAGAGGCGCTGGCCTTTGGCGCGCACCGCTTCGTCAACTCCCGCGATAACAAGTTGCTGAAGGCGGTGGAAGGGTCGCAGGACCTGATTCTTTCCACGATCAACGCCGCACAGGAGTGGGGAGCGTATGTGGCGGCGCTGCGTCCGCACGGAACGCTTTGCCTGGTGGGGGTTCCGCCGGCGCCGGTTTCCGTTGCGGCGTTTCCGCTGATTTCCGGAGAGCGCTGCCTTTGTGGGTCCAATACGGGCGGCCCGGGACGGATTGCCGAGATGCTGGACGTGGCGGCGCGGCACAAGGTAGCGGCGCGGACGGAGAAATTCCGCATGGCGGAAGCGAACCAGGCGCTGGCCCGGGTGCGGAAGAATCAGGTTCGGTATCGGGCGGTGCTGGCTAGCTGAGAAAGACAGCTAAGAAGCGGTCAGCGATGAACCGGTCAGCGATAGAACGCTCAGCTAAGAGGCGGTCAGCTCAGAGTCTGGTCAGGGCCGCAGGTTTGTTCGGTTGCGGACAGGATTCTTCGGGAGTGGACAGGATTTTGGATTTTCTTCCTGATCGCCCGGTGGGCGTTTTATTTTAAATTCAATATGTTAGGGTCATTCCTCGGGCTTGGGGCGGGCTGGACCTCGGCGTGCAGATTACTGGTCCACTTAGGAGGCAGCGAATGGCGTATATCGAACGGATGCGGGATATGATCTCCGGGCCCCTGCTGGAAGAGATTGTGCACCAGCGAGTGGCGGCGGGGTGGCAGCTGGTTTCAGTGGAATGGCGGCGGGAACTGCCTGACTCCGAGAAGCCGACGGATGGGGCGTATCCAGAAGAAATTCCGTTTGGGCTGCGCATCTCCGATGACTGCAAGCGGCTGGAAGTGGATCCGGCGGAGAACCAGGCGCTTTTGCAGATGATGGAAATGCTGGTGCAGGATTTCCCGTTCTCGAGCATCGCGAGCGATCTGAACGAAAAGGGATTTCGCACGCGGGATGGGAAGCGGTGGAACCCGGTGACGATCTTCACGATGATCCCGCGGCTGATTGAGGTGGGGCCGCGCCTGTTCTCCACGGAGGAATGGGAAGTGCGGCGGCAGAAGTTTGCGCGGATGAGCTGAAATCCATCAGCACTGCTGATGGTCGTAGATTGTCTCGTGAGCGGCGCAGGCAAAGCACAGGCCCAGATTTGCCCGCGAACGGATGGTCCGAGGCAAATTAGAGTGATCGGGTATGCAACTCGTCCCGTTTGACATGGCTGGAGCCGCCCAAATGAAAGCCCGTCCTCATCAGAGAGAGCGCGGAACGCTGCGCCATTTCGTAAGCCTCATGGTTTCGAATCAGGTCCTCGAGTTGTTGGGCGAGAAAATCGTTCAACGAAACGGAGCGCCTCTCAGCCAACACCTGCGCCTTCCGGATGGTGTCAGGGCTTAGCCGAAGGGTTAGCTTGCGCTTTTCGCTCGAAGGGGTCATTGAAGACCTAACTCTCTCTAGAAAACAAAGCCTTAAGCCGGAACCGTGGGATTACGCCTGGGCCTGCGATTGGCCTGGAGGATTTTTTTGCGCAGGCGGAGAGATTTGGGCGTGACTTCGACCATCTCCTCATCGGCGATGAATTCGATGGCCTGTTCGAGGTTGAGCAGGCGCGGCGGGGTCAGGCGGATCGCGTCGTCAGCAGAAGAAGCGCGCATGTTGGTGAGCTTCTTTTCGCGGACGACGTTCACATCCAGATCGTTGTCGCGGTTGTGCTCGCCGATGATCATGCCTTCGTAGACTTCCACGCCGGGCGGGGTGAAGAGGATGCCGCGGTCTTCAAGACCTTCGAGAGCGTAAGCGGTGGTGGTGCCGGTACGATCGGCGATCAGGGCGCCGGTGGGGCGCTGCGGGATTTGTCCCTGATGGGGAATGTAGCCGTCGAGCAGGGAGTTCATGACCATAGTGCCGCGCGTTTCGGTGAGCAGGTCGCTGCGCAGTCCGATCAAGCCACGCGAGGGAACGCGGAACTCCAGGCGCACGCGGCCATAGCCGTGGTTGTGCATCTTGACCATCTCGCCCTTGCGGGGCCCGAGGCGCTCGATGACGGTGCCGATGAAGGCTTCGGGAATATCGATGGTGAGGTGCTCGACTGGCTCCATCAGCTTGCCGTTGACTTCTTTGGTGACGATTTCAGGGCGGCCGACCATCAACTCGAAGCCCTCGCGGCGCATCATCTCGATCAGGATGGCGAGCTGCAATTCGCCGCGGCCGAGGACCTTAAAGCTGTCGGGGCTGCCGGTCTCTTCGACGCGAATGGAAACGTTGGTGAGCAATTCTTTGTCGAGACGTTCGCGGAGGTTGCGCGAGGTGACCCACTGGCCCTCGCGTCCGGCCATGGGCGAGTTGTTGACGGAGAACTGCATGGCGATGGTGGGCTCATCGATGTGGATGGCGGGCAGCGGCGAGGGAGTTTCGGCGCTGGTGATGGTTTCGCCGATGGTGATGCCCTCAACCCCGGCGATGGCGACGATGTCGTCGATCTCGGTAGCTTCAATGTCCACGCGCTTGAGGCCGCTGAAGCTGAACATTTTGGTGATGCGGGTCTTGTGGAGCGTGCCATCCACTTTGGAGATGGCAACGTCGTCGCCGGTGCGCAGCGTTCCCTGGAAGACGCGGGCGATGGCGAGGCGGCCGAGGTAATCGGAGTAGTCCAGATTGGTGACGAGGATCTGGAGGATGCCGTCAGGATCGCCTTTGCCGAGGGGCGTGTTATCGATGATGGCCTGGAAAAGGGGCTGAAGATTTTCGCCCGGAACTTTGGGGTCGAAGCTGGCCTGGCCGAGCTTGGCATTGGTGTAGAGGACGGGGAAGTCGAGCTGATCTTCGGTAGCGTCAAGATCGATGAAGAGGTCGTAGACCTCGTTGAGGACTTCCTGGGGGCGCGCGTCGGGACGATCGATTTTGTTGATGACGAGGATGGGAGGCAGGCGCGCTTCGAGAGCCTTGGAGAGGACGTAGCGGGTTTGCGGCAGGGGGCCTTCCGAGGCGTCGACCAGGAGCATGACGCCGTCGACCATTTTGAGGGCGCGCTCGACTTCGCCGCCGAAATCGGCGTGGCCGGGGGTGTCGACGATGTTGATTTTCTCGCCGTGGAAGAAGATAGCGGTGTTTTTGGCGAGGATGGTGATGCCGCGCTCGCGCTCGAGCTCGTTGGAATCCATGACGCGCTCGGCGACGGCTTCGTTGGCGCGGAAGGTGCCGGCCTGGCGGAGGAGGGCGTCGACGAGGGTGGTCTTGCCGTGGTCGACGTGGGCGATGATGGCGATATTGCGAATCTTGCTCAAAGGAAGAAGTCCTGTTTTCTCTATGGTTTCAAGGGGGTACGGCAGCCGCGAGGCCACCGGAAGCGCACGGCCAGCAACGTTTGCAGGCGCACGGTCTTAGGATTTCCCAGGCTTTTGCGGTAGGGAATATTCGATGTGCAAACCGCTTCCTCTCCAGTTTACCAGTGATGGGCAACGCGGTTGGCGGTGAGGGCGTCACGATAAGAGAGGGGAACGATTGCGCGGCGACGGATCAGGAGGGATTTATGAAGAAATTCGTCCGCCATTGGATGGCGACGGGGGCCGGTGTTGCACTGGCCATGGGCGGAGGCGCGGCAGTTTTTGCGCAATCGCAGAGCGCACCAGCAAGCGCGGCACCGCAAACCCAGGCCGCGCCGGGACAGGCGCAGAGTTCGGGTGATAGTACGGCAGGCAGTGCGCAGGCCGCCCAGCCGCAGCACAAGCTGGAGATGGTTCCGGTGCATGCCGAGCTGAGCAAGACGCTGGATACGAAAAAGGCGAAGCAGGGCGACGTGGTCAGCGCGAAGCTGGAGGAGAACGTTCAGATTCCGAACGCGCAGGAGCTTCCGAAGAACACAGTGCTGGAAGGGCATGTGGATCAGGTAACGGCGTCGGCGAACAAGAGCGATTCGACGATGGTGGTGACCTTCGACAAAGCGAAGCTGAAGGATGGGCAGGAGCTTCCGATTAAGGCGACGGTGATTGGTCTTTCCGAGCCGGCGATGGCATCGGCGGACCAGGGCGGCGGTGCGCCGGCAGGCGGAGGCATGATGGGACCGGGCGCAGGCGCTCCTTCGGGTGGCGGCGGCGCTGCCGGAGGAGGCATGTCGGGCGGTGGAGGGGGCTCGGCTGCGCGCTCGACGAGTAGTTCGAGTGAGAGTCAGCCGGCTATGAACCCAGGGGCGACAAACACGGGATCGCAGCAGGCACAGAGCGGCGGCGTTCCGGATGTGCAGGTGTCGAGCAGCGTCCGTCAGCATTCATCGGTGACGCTTACTTCGAAGGGGAAGAACGTGCATGTTCCTGACGGAACGCAGATGCAGCTGGCGATCACCGTGATCCCGGCGGGCGTGCAGGTACCGTAAGGGCGTCCATCTGACAGCGGTACAGGAAACCCCATCATGGCCAGGCAGGCATGATGGGGTTTTCGTTTTTATTCGTAGCGCAGAGATTCGATGGGGTCCATGGCGGCGGCGCGTTTGGCGGGAAGGGTCCCAAAGACGACGCCGACGATGCAGGAGGCGGCGAGACCGATGACGGCGGACCAGCCGGAAACGGGGACACGATAGCTGGTGAAGAAGCGCACGGAGAAGGGAAGGCCGAGGCCGATGACGGCACCGATGATGCCTCCGAACAACGAGACGAAGACGGCTTCCATCAGGAACTGAAGCTTGATTTCGCGCGCCGTTGCGCCGAGGGCTTTGCGAATTCCAATTTCGCGGGTACGCGCGCGGACGGTGGCAAGCATGATGTTCATGATGCCGACACCGCCGACGGCGAGCGTGACGCCGGCAACCAAAATCAGCATGACGGTGAGCGCGTTGACGACCACGCCGGCCAGGCTGATGAGAGCGGTCATGGTTTGGAAGGAGTAGACAGAATTGGGTTGATGGCGGCCGTCGGCATGGACGGCGGCGACGATCTGCCTGGCGGCGTTTTCAACATCGCCCGAGTCGCGGATGGTGAAGTACATTTCCTTCACGTTGTCGGTTCCGGTGAAATAGCGGGCGACGAAGTAGGGGATGAGGATGGTTTGGTCGGCGATTTCGGTCTCGCCGAAGGTTTCCACCTTTTCCTTGAAGGTGCCAATGATGGTGAAGGGGATGCCGTTGATCTGGAAAGAGCGGCCGAGGGCGGCGTCGGCGCTGCCGAACATGGCGCGAGCGAAAGGTTCGGTAACGTCGGCCACTTTGCCGTGAGCGGTTTCATCCTCTTCGTCGAAGAATCGCCCGGAGAGCGAGACCAGGTTGCGCACGCTGCGATACTGCGGCTCGACGCCGAGGACCAGCACCTGGTGAGTGTCTCCATTGATGGTGATGGCCTGGCGCATTTCGAGGACAACCGAAGAAGATGCGACGGCGGGGACATTCTCGTCGATGGAGCGCTCGTCGTCGTAGGTGAGGAAGTCGGACTGGGTGTTGGTGACAGCGCCGGATCCGCCTCCGGCGTATTCCAGATAGACAAGGTTGGTGCCGATGCCCTGAATTTCGCTGAGGATGTACTGGCGTCCGGTGGCGGAGATGGCGACGACGAGGATGAGGGACGCGGTGCCGATGCCCATGCCGAGCGCGGTGAGGGCGAAGCGCACTTTGGCGGCGCGGAAGCTGTCGATAGCGAGATGCGCAATTTCGCTGAGCAGCATGGTCTGGCGCGCGCTGGCCAGAGTGCGCTCAAACGAGAGTCGATGCGTGCGTTCGGAAGGCATCTGCATGTACAGGATGGCACAGAGGCTGCAATTAACTTTCCCACGACCGGCGCTGGGAGCCCATTTTTCTCAGTTCGAGGAGCGAGGAGCGAGCCATACCGGGTGTCTGCGAGCGACGAGCGACGAAGAAATGGGGAAAATGGGCCCCAGCCCTTCGGGTTGCGGGGCAAATCGGCCCATACTTTATTCTCGCCCTCGACAGTGGACCCGACACAGCCTTCGGGCTCGGCTTCGTCTGGCCCGATTTTCCCTCGCAACGCCGGCCGCGCGAAAGTTAATTGCAGCCTCTGGCGCTCCTGGGGATTCACGATGCCGCGGATTAGGCGGAGCGCAGCGCCCAGCGCAGTGGTTTGCCGAGGGCGGATGGGCCGGATAGCTCGAATGCGCCGTTGGGTTGTCTATTCAGAGGCGCTACTGTGCCGTTGACCTCGGCACGGGCGATGCGTTCTGCGAGATCGGAAGGCAGTTCGATCTGTAGGGTCCACGTGCCGGGGCGCGAAGGGGCATACCAGCCTTCGAAATGGCCGTCGGCGGAGCGGATGACTCCAACCAGAGGCGATTCGAAGCGCCAGGATTTTTCGGGGATTGCGGGTTTCAGATTGAGCCCGCGCTCGGTGAACTCGATGCCGGCCACTTTGGACGCTGAATAAAGAAAGCAGGCGTGGGAGTGGAGGTTGAGGACGGGGAAATCCGTGCCGTGGAAGGCGGGATCGGCGCCGGTAGCGCCGGGATGTTTGCTGAGCAGGGAGTTGTAGGAGTCGGTGCCGCTCCACACGCCGTACCAGATGTCGGGGTAGGCCTCGGCGTGGACGGCGAAGGAGTTTTTCTTCCATTCATCCCACGCCATTGCGGGATCGATGCCGGCGAGCGCCCAGATGAGGGTTTGATTGAGGGAGGGCCAGATGCCGCCGCGCACGATGGTGCCGGGCTCGAACATGCCTTTGGTGGTGAGGTCGGGACCGTTGCTCATTTGGGCGGCGCCGATGGGACCCTGGCGCAGCAGGGTGTTCATGGTGGCGATGAGTTGACGGCTTTGCTCCGGTGTGGTGACGCCGCCGAGGATGGCCCAGGGCTGGGGCTCGATCCACAGCGTGGATTCGCCGAGCCAGCCGAGCCTGGGGCCAAGCCAGCAGCGTTTGAGCCATTGGCCGGTCCACTGAGAGCGCGCGGCGGTGCGATGCTTGTCGGCGGCCTGTTTGAGCTGGGCTTGAAGGTCCGCGCTCATGCCGGCTAAGTTGAGCATGCTCGCATAGTTGTCGAAGACCCACGCGGACATGGCGGAGTTGAGGACGCTTTCGCCCTGAGCGGTGGCTTCGGGGAGCGCGCTGCCAGCCCAGGTGCCGAGGAGGCCGTCATTCCAGTCGTCGGCGAGCATGCGGCAGATGCCGTGCTGACCAAAGCCGACGTCGTTCATCTGGTGATGGAAGCAGCGGGCGAGCAGATTTCTGACGGTGTCTGCACGGCCGGTCGTTTCGGTGTAGTGTGCGGTGATTTTTTCGTTCAGAAAATCGAGGTCGCGCGTGGCAAAGACGTATTCGCTGACGGCCCAAATGAGCCAGAGCGGGAGGTCGCTGCCATTGTCGGCGGTCATGGGCGCAACCACGCCGTGGCCGGTGAGGCCGTAGGGAACCGATCCGTTGTCGCGCACTTCGCTGAGCGTGTAGCGCAGGACGCTGCGCACGATTTCAGGATTGCTGAAGAGGAAGGGCAGGCAGTGCTGCAGGGGGTCGCGGGCCGCGCCCTGGAAGCCCATCAAGTATTGGTAGAAGCCGTTCTGGTTGAGGATGTGCTGTCCGAAGTAGTCGTCGAAAGTGAGGCTGCTGCGGAGGTAGTAGTGGTTCCAGATAGTTTCGCGACGCACCCACGGAGCGGAGTCGACGGAGAAGCGCAGGCCGGCGCGCTTCCAGAAGGCGGTCGAGATTTGCAGGGACGTGGTGATGAGGTCTTGGTAGCGGGTCACGAGATGGCCGACGAAAAGTTGCTCAAGGATGGTCTCGGTGGGGATTTTGCGGTCGAATCCGGAGGGGACGTAGCCGTAGAGAAACGAGAGCGTTAAAGATTCTCCCGGAGCGAGTTGGAACGCGCGTTCGAGGAGCAGCGCCGTATGCGGGCCGTCGGAATCGAGCCTGTCATTGAGCGGATGCGCGAGGCCGCTGGGGTTCGCAGGACCTCCGGCGCCAAAGAAGGCTGCGCCGTCGGAGCTGCACGTGGTCGCGGGGGGATCGAGCGAAACAAGGAACGTAGACGGAGGATCTGCACTCTCGAACCATGTGCCTGGCGCGGGGTCCTGCACGGGGCTGATGAAGCCGTTGGGATGCGCAGCTAACGACGCGCGCATGGCATGCCACGTTGCGTCTTCCTGGGGCGTGTGGCCGAGAAAGTGGCGGGATTCGATGAGGCCGCGGTTGCCGTCGACCCGCTGCACATGGTGGCTGGAATTCCGCCCGGCGCGACGGCGCAATTCAGTCGGGCTGCCGATGCCGGACCATGATTCGATGAAATCGCGGAAGGAAAACTCAAGGGTCTGGCAGCCCCAGTATTCAACCCAGCGCAGCGAAGCGGGCGCAGCGGAGTGATTGGTGATGGTGACCTGGGAGAGGAGAACGGGATCGTCGCCGAAGGGCGCGGAGATCGTTTGATCGACGGTGTAGTTGTGGCTGGATACTTTTTTCCGGAAATAGCCGATGCCGAAGTCGCGCTCGAAGGTGGAAGGATTGCCGGAGTAGAGCGTCGACAAATTCTCACGGCCATCGGTGAGCCAACCGATGCCGCCCGCATACTGACTGGTTTCCGGATCGTAATCGTTGAGGAACTTCGGGCAGCCTTCATCCTGGCGAACACGGACGTATCCATAGTTGGAAGCGAGGGCGATGATGCGATCGTTGCCGACTTGATGAATGTGTTCGGTGGGCGCGAGAACGCCGGGCGAAACGTCGGTATGCGCTTTGGGATCGTTGATTTGATCGCAGGTGTAGCGAAAGGCGGGCAGGCCATTTTCATCGTCGATCCACTCGCCGAAATATCCGGAGCCATATGGCTTGGCGGCGGATGAAGGCGGAGAGGAAGACGGGCCTGAAGATGGGCCGGGAAGCCACGAGATCATGCGCGGAGCAACGATGGCGGATCCCAGCGAGGAGAGTACGAAGCGGCGGCGATTCATTTCCATAAGGAGCAACCAGTATCCGGCTGAAGCGGCGCTGCGTCTACTGAAGCAAAAAATGATCAGGCGAGTAACTGCAGAAACATAGAGGCATCTCAGGTGCGGGTGATGTCATCCGGAATTTGATCGGATGTTTGCAGCAACTCGAATTTCGGTTTTGTGTTCGAGGAAACATGCCCGGAAGAATTGGGCTGGCTGAGATGCAGCAACACGATGCATCCAGAGAAACGGAGAACTCACGATGATTATTCGTACAGACATTCGCGGTCTTTTAATCGCTACTACATTATTGATGGCGGCGCCGTTGCCGATGCAGTCCGCTGCACAGGCGCAGATCAGTATTGGCATTGGTATTTCGGTCCACGTCGCGCCGCCGGTGTTGCCGGTCTATGTACAGCCGCCGCTTCCGGCGCCAGGGTATATCTGGACGCCTGGTTACTGGGCGTGGGGTCCGGCAGGTTATTACTGGGTGCCAGGCGTGTGGGTGGAGCCGCCAACGGTTGGGCTGTTGTGGACGCCGGGATATTGGGGATTTGTGGGCGGCGCCTACGGATGGCACGCCGGATATTGGGGCCCGCACGTTGGCTTCTACGGCGGTGTGAACTACGGCTTCGGGTACGGCGGCGTCGGTTTCTGCGGCGGCATGTGGCGCGGTGGAGTGTTTGCGTATAACGGCGCGGTGGCGAACTTCGGCGGCGTGCACGTCACCAATGTCTACGTCGACCGCACCATTGTGAATCAGACGACGATTGTGAACATGAACCACACCAGCTTTAACGGCCCGGGCGGCATCGATCGCCAGCCCGGTGCGGACGAGATGCGGTATGCGAACGAACGGCACGTGGAGGCGACGCCGAACCAGGTGCAGCATCAGAACTTCGCTTCGCAGGATCGTTCGCAACTGGCTTCGGTGAATCATGGACGCCCTGCGACGGCGGCAATTGCGAATGTGGGAGCGTATCGCCAGGTTGCGCAGCAGCACGCGCAGTCGCAGCCGATCTCGGAAGCGGATCGCTCGGCGGGGCGCAGCTACAATCCGAACAACCGCGAGGCGAATCAGGATCAGCGCGTTGCGAACGGCCTGCGCAGCGGACAGATGACCAGCGGTGAAGCAGCGCGGGCTGATCGCACGCAGTCGCGAATCGATCAGCAGGTGCACAACGATCGCGCGGCGAACGGTGGAAAGCTGACCGGGCAGGAGCGTCAGCAGATCAACGGAGAGCAAAACGCAGCCAGCCGTCAGATCTACAACGAAAAGCACAATGCGAATACGGTAAGGCCGAATGCCGTCGACAGTCGCGAGGCCAACCAGCAGCAGCGCACGGCTCAGGGGTTGCGCAGCGGCCAGGAAACCTCAGGCGAAGCGGCGCGCACGGATCGTAACCAGGCGCGTGTGGATCAGCAGGTGCACAACGACCGCACGGCCAACGGTGGGGCTCTGAACAGGCAACAAAAGGCCCAGGTGAATCGCGAGCAAAACCAGAACAGCAAGCAGATCTACAACCAGAAGCACAACAACAACACAGCAAAGCCGAAGCCGCAGGGCAAAGGAGGACGCTAAGCGGCGTCTCTGATCGCCAGACGCGCAACGGCCGGCAAGTCAACCTGCCGGCCGTTGTGTTTTGCGTCGAGTTGCGGACCGAGCTAGAGAGCCACGGTGACGGCTTTCACCTCGGTGTAGTTGTGGAAGACTTCTTCGCCCATCTCGCGGCCCCAGCCGGACTGTTTGTATCCGCCGAAGGGCAGGGAGGCGTCGAAGATGTTGTGGCAGTTCACCCACACGGTGCCGGCGCGAAGGCTGCGCGCGACCTTGTGGGCGAGCGAGAGGTTCTGCGTCCACACGGAAGCGGCCAGGCCAAAGACAGTGTCGTTGGCGCGCTTCACGATGCGGTCCACGTCGTCGTCGGAGAAGGGAACCGCGCAGACCACGGGTCCGAAGATTTCTTCCTGAACGACCTTCATGCGCGGGTTGGTGTTGGTGAGAACGGTGGGACGAACGAAGTATCCGCGTTCGAAACCGGAGACAGGTCCGCCGGCGGCGACCTTCGCGCCTTCGCTGATGCCGGATTCGATGTACCCGACAACCTTCGCGTACTGCTCATCGCTGACCAGCGGTCCCATTTGGCAGGAGGGATCGAGGCCAGGGGCTAGCTTGATGTCCGATGCGATCTGGGAGACGCCTTCGACAACCTCGTCGAAGACCTTCTCGTGGATATAGAGGCGAGAGCCGGCGCAGCAGCACTGTCCGTGGTTGAAGAAGATCGCGCTGGCGGTGCCGGAGACGGCCTGATCGATGCGGGCATCGGGGAAGACGATTGCCGGGGATTTGCCCCCGAGCTCGAGGGTGACTTTCTTCAGGTTGCCGGCAGCAGCTTTGACGATGAGCTTGCCGACTTCGGTTGAGCCCGTGAAGGCGACCTTGTCGACGAGGTCATGCTTGGCAAGTGGCGCGCCCGCGCCTTCGCCGTAGCCGGTAAGGATGTTGACAACGCCAGCGGGGAAGCCGGCTTCGTCGAAAAGCTGCGCGAGCCGGAGGCCGGAGAGCGGCGTCTGTTCAGCCAGTTTGAGGACGACGGTGCAGCCGCAGGCGAGCGCAGGAGCCAGTTTCCACGCGGCCATCAACAGCGGGAAGTTCCACGGGATGATTTGCGCGACTACGCCGATGGGCTCGCGCATGGTGTAGGAGTGGAAGTCATATCCGGCGGAGAGAGGCAGTGTGGTGCCGGTGATTTTGGTGGCCCAGCCCGCCATGTAGCGGAACATGTCGACGGCGAGAGGCACGTCGGCGACGCGGGCAATGGAGTACGGCTTGCCGTTGTCCAGCGATTCGAGTTCGGCGAACTCTTCGAGATTCTGCTCGAGGAGGTCCGCGAGTCTCCAGAGCAGCTTGCCGCGCGCGGAAGGCGCCAGGCGCACCCACTGGCCGTCGTCGAAGGCGCGGCGTGCCGCGAGGACGGCGCGATTGACATCTTCCTCTTCGGCCTCAGGGACGTGGGTGAGGACTTCGCCGGTAGCGGGGTTGTAGACGGGGAACGTTTTGCCGGAGGCTGCGTTCACGAAGCGGCCATCGATATACATGAGGTGCCGCGCGGAGACGAATTCGGAGGTGACGCCGCTAACGCGGGGATCGACGGAGAGGGTTGCCATAGGTTGACCTCGAGTGCGCCCGGTCACGCTGAGGGGCAATTTCCATCTTGATTCCCCGGGAAGCTGAGGCTTCGGTTTTACCGGGACCGCCGCGTGCCGGATTTTGCACCACAGAACACTACCACCGCGGGTTGTGCATTGGCGAGGGATGCGGCGAGTTCTGCAAGAAGTTCATGGGATTGAAACCTTGGCAGCGGCGGCGCCGTCGCACTTTCTGCCTGCGACGATCCTGTATACTACGCGCCGAACCGTTGGCAATCCGATGAGAGGTGATTACTGAATGATGCGAAAGTCGTGGGCAGCTTATGGGGCGCTGATTTTCCCCGGCATGTTGGTAGCCGTTTTGGGCGCAGGAGCGCAGGTGAATTCCAACCTCTATGCGGGGCTCCAGTGGCGGAACGTCGGGCCTTTCCATGGCGGACGCATCTCCTCCGTGAGCGGTGTCATCGGCGATCCCGGCACGTTCTACATGGGTACGCCGCTGGGCGGCATTTGGAAGACGACCAGCGCAGGCGTGACCTGGTTCCCGATCTTCGATCAGGAGACGAGCGTGGATAGCTTCGGCGCTGTCCAGGTCGCTCCATCCAATCCCGACATCGTTTATGCCGGAGCCGGGGACCCGATTGGCGGCAGCCTCGGCAACGGTATGTGGAAGTCGACCGATGCCGGCAAAAGCTGGCAGCACATGGGGCTCGAGGATATGGTGAAAATCGCCAGCATCGTGGTCGATCCCGCCGATCCCAACCTGGTGCTCGTCTCCGCGCTTGGCGATATCAATCACCACGGCGGCGGTGTCTATCGCTCCACCGATGGCGGCCAGACCTGGACCAACGTGCTGAAGCCCGCGGATTACGATGGCACGCGCGACCTGGAATACGCCTACGACGATCCGCAGATCATGCTCGCATCTACGCAGGGCACCAGCGGCTTTGGCGGCGGCGCTCCCGGCAACGGCGGCAATCGACCCAAACCGAAGCCGGCAACGCTTTACAAATCCACGGACGAAGGCAAGACGTGGACCGAAATCAAAATGCCGCCTTTCCCGGGTCGCGTTTCCGTCGCCATTGCCATGCACACCAACGGCCAGAGGATGTACCTCGTCGGCAACAATATTGAAAACGGTTCAGGCCTGTACCGTTCAGACGATGGTGGCGCCACCTGGAAACATATGGCGGAGAAAGATCTCCGCATCAGCAATGGGCAGGGCTCCTATAGCAGCGGCGTCTGGGTGGACTCGCAGAACCCGGACATTCTTTACACGGTCAGCACGGCCATGTACCGCTCCACCGATGGCGGCGTGACGTTTGAACCTTTCAAGGGCGCGCCCGGTGGCGAGGACTATCACAAGCTCTGGATCGATCCCACGAATGGAAAGCGCATGGTGGTGGGCACCGACCAGGGGGCCAGCGTCACGCTCGACAATGGCAAGACCTGGAGCCTTTGGTACACCGAGCCCATTTCGCAGGTCTACCACGTCGCCACCGACAATCAGTATCCCTATCACATTATGGCGGCCCAGCAGGACACGGGCGCGGTCGAGATCAGCAGTCGCGGCAACTTTGGCCAGGTCAACTTTATCGACTGGAGCCCCGTGCCTTCTTCTGAATTTGGTGTCCTTACGCCCGATCCGAAGAACCCAAACATCATCTACGGCGTCGGCTATGGTCCGGGCGGCGGCGGCAGCGGCATGGTCAAAATCGATATGTCGACCGGGCAATGGGAAAACGTCGCGCCCAACTTCGGCTCTGATTCCACCAAATACTCTGCATGGCGCGACTTCCAAAAGAAGTTTGATCGCGCCTTCGAACCCGGCGCTCTCTACGTCGCGTACCAATGCCTGCTCGTCACGCGTGACGGCGCTCATTCCTTTACGGCTGCCAGTCCGGACTTAACAACGGCCAAGGATGCGCCGCAGGTAGCCTGCGGCACGCCACGTCCGCAGCCGCCGGCGACGACGCCAGCACCCGGTGCCGCGCCTGCATCTGGTGCCGCGCCCACGCCTGCGCCACCGCCAGGGATGCCACCCCCACCGCCACCGTCGATCACGGACTTTTCCATCTCCACCGTCAAACCGGGCGTGATGTGGACGGTGAGTTCGAACGGCCAGATCTTCAACACGACGGATCATGGCAAAGTTTGGAACAACGTCACCAACTTCACGGATCTACCGCCGCATACTAACTTCAACACCATCGACGCAGGCGATGATGTGAATACCGCTTATGTTGCCGGACGAATCGCTGGGGGCCGCGGCGAGACCGTACCACCCGATGAAGACGCTAATGTGGCGCTCATCTGGCGCACGCAGGACGGCGGCAAGACCTGGACCAGGATCGTCAACGGTCTGCCCGTGGACGAGAGAACGGGAAGCTGGGTGAATAGCCTTCGCGTCGATCCGA
Source organism: Acidobacteriaceae bacterium (assembly GCA_035482355.1). Lineage (GTDB taxonomy): Bacteria > Acidobacteriota > Terriglobia > Terriglobales > Acidobacteriaceae > Palsa-343. The sequence goes on from DATHQV010000077.1 coordinate 19,999, forward strand.
AGCAGGCGGGCCTGCTGTTCGCCGGCACCGAAACCACCGTTTACGTCACGTTCGACAACGGCGATCACTGGGAATCGCTGCGCCAGAACCTGCCCAGCACATCCATTCGCGATCTCGACGTCCACACCGATTACCACCAGAACGATCTGGTTATCGGCACCTATGGCCGCGGCTTCTGGGTTCTCGACGACATCACGCCGTTGCGCCAGATCGCCGCTAACGCGCAGAGCATCAGTTCCTCGCCCGTTTATTTTTTTGAGCCTGAGGAGGCTATTCGTTCCCGCATCAATAGCAACTGGGATCAGCCAACCTCGATCGAAGTGCCGCACGCACACAACGCCCCGTATGGCGCGATTCTGGATTACTACCTCAGCCGCGAACCCAGCGGGCCGATTCAACTCCAGGTCTTCGATGACCACGGCACTCTGGTTCGCACCATGACCAGCACACCACCGCCACCCGTCGAAGGGCAGTTGTACCCGCGCTACTGGCTCGCCGCTCCCGAGTCGCTCGCCCTCAGCACGCATGTTGGTATGAATCGCGTGAACTGGAACTTGTTCCATGACGACCCGCCCGCGCTGCGGCATGACCTCGAAGACGAAATGAACATGGTGGAAGGCGCGACCACTCCAGGTCCGCATGGGCCACAGGTGATTCCGGGCGTGTATACGTTGAAGCTCACCGTGGACGGCCAGGCTTACACCCGCACCGTCACGGTGGTGAATGATCCGCGCGCCGGTGAGAGCGCGGAGCTGATGGCCGGGCTGCGCATCCAGAACAAGCTCACGATGCTGTCTGTGCAGGGTATGGAGCAGAGCTACGCCGGGCATGAGGAAGTCGAAGCCGTGAAGGACCAGCTCTCGGCCCTGATCCATGGCGGCCAGGCGGATGTGGCCGCGCAGGCGAAGACGCTCGATGCCAGCCTGACGAAGATTGGCGGCGCGAACGGAGGCGGAGGTGGGGGATTTGGACGCCCTGCGACTCCCGATCCCAACGCGTTGCAATCGTTCGGGGAGCTGAACAACGCATACAACACCATGGTCAGCATGATGCAGGTCGGCCTGGATATGGCGCCCACACCAACCCAAATCGCCACGTGGGAGAGCGACTGCAACAACTACAACCGCACCGTGAAAGCATGGAAAGATGCGCAGCAACAGATCACCGACTTCAACGCGTTGCTGGTGAAGAACCAACTGCACTCGCTCACGCTGGCGCCCACGAAGCTCACCGATGCGTCGTGCAGCTTTATCCCCGAAGCAGGCAGGGCGGCAGGTAAAAAGAAGACGCCACGTTAACGATCGGGTTCGATCCCGCATTCAGGAGCCTCCGCTGATCTCTACCTCGAGAGCGGAGGCTCGCTTGGGCTTTCTCAGAGCCAGCTCAGATTCCGCCCCGATCACGGTTGGTCTGCCTGAATAGTGAAACATAACTCATCAGTAAACATATGTATTCCATCGTCTTCAGCCGACGGGCTTGCATTTATGGGGTAACTGTTTATACATTAGCGTGAACCGTCGGCGGCTGGCGGCCGGCGCTCTGAGAATCTGCATTCCCGTTTTTCGCGCCGGCGCATTCGATACTTTCATAATTCGGAGACCCTATGAATCGGACCCTCCCCTGGGTGCTGTGCTTCGCTCTTGCTGTTTGTGTTGTTGGCTCCGGCGTTCCTGCCGCCGCGCAAACGACGACGGGAGCCGTCCGCGGAACCATCACCGACCCCAGTGGCGCCATCGTAGCCGGGGCCAAAGTAACCGCGACAAATGTTGCAACGGGTGTCCAAACCGCGGCGACCGCCAATCAGGCCGGCGAATACTCCATTCGCTTTCTTCAGATCGGCCAGTATAAGCTCACCGTGGAAGCCCCCGGCTTCGAGACCGCTAATTACGGGCCTTTCTCGCTCGAAATCGATCAGATGGCCAAAGTCGATATCCCGCTCAGTGTGGGCAAGGCCAGCTCCACGGTCACGGTGGACGCGCAGTATCAGCCGATTCTTCAGACGGAAAACGCAACCAACGGCGAAACGTTTACCGAGAACACA
>DATHQV010000078.1:0-2190 GCA_035482355.1 Acidobacteriaceae bacterium
ACCTGCTCGCGGGCATTCTCCACCTCTTCTACGCGGGCGATGAAGGCGATGTCGAGACCGGGCCCGGCGGCGGCGTGATGAAACTCAAGCTCGAGGGCCGCGGTTTCGTGGCGAATGCCCCATCCCACTTTGCGCTTGCTGCGGACTATGCCGTCGATATCCGCGCCCATGGGGAGGAGAATTTCATTCTCGCAGACCAGATCCTGGGTGAGCACTGCATGGACGGAGTCGCCAACTTTGGCAGAATAGGTCGTGACAGGTGAGGCCAGTCGAATCCAGAGAGATTGGCCCGGTGGCAACTGATCGCACGCAAATGCGGTCGTGGCAGCACACACGGCACACAGGAACACGAGCACGCGATTCAGGCCAAACAGAATTTTCATTAAGGACGGGGCGGCTTTCCCCCTGCTTCAACAATAACAGGGGGATAGCGAAATCGGGTGTCCGGGCCATGAAGGAGGCGCCGGTCTGCGGCTCTTCCATGTAGACAATCTACCCCTAGGGATGTAGGATGCCTCCATCGTGGTCCGGAGGCGGGAATGACCTGGTGGCGGCGCTGGTTTGCAAATCTGCCTGAAGCGAACAAGCGGGAACTGGATGCGGAGATCGAGGCGCATCTGGCGATGGCCGCAGCCGATGCGCGCGAGCGCGGACTGAACGGGGCCGAGGCGGAGCGGCAGGCGCGGCGGGAGTTTGGCAACGAAGCGCTGGTGAAGGATGTAACTCGCGAGGCGTGGGGCTGGATGTGGCTGGAGCGGCTGCGGCAGGATCTTCGCTATGCGCTGCGGCAGATGCGGAAGTCATGGGGATTCGCCGCGGCGGTCATCGGCACGCTGGCGCTGGGAATGGGCGCGGCTACGGCGATGTTCACGGTGGTGGACCGGGTGCTGCTGAGGCCGCTGCCCTATACGCATGCAGATCGCCTGATGGAGATGCGCGAGGGCAGCAAGGCGGGAGTCAACATTGAGCCCACGTATCTCGATGTCGAGGAGTGGCGGAAATGGAGCCGGGGTTTTGAGGGGATCGCGTTCTACCGCTGGGCTACGGGACGGAATTTTCTTGAAGGGAAGACGAGTTCGCAGCAGGTCGGCTCATACAAAATAAGCGCCAATCTGTTTGCGGTATTGGGTGCGGCTCCGGAGATGGGTCGTGACTTTCGCAACGGGCAGGATGGGTTTGCGAAGAGCGCGGATGCGACCAGCGTGGTTCTGAGCGACGGCGCGTGGCGCGAGGCATTCGGTGGAGATCCGTCGGTGCTGGGCAGGACGGTGAAGATCAGTGGCGAGCCTTACACGGTGGTGGGTGTGATGCCACGCGGTTTTTCATTCCCTTTCGACGTGAGGTACGCGCAGGTGTGGACGCTGGCGCAGCCCGGCGACGAGGACCGCGGGCGGACGGATAAGACTCCCGAATATGACGTGATCGCGAGGCTGGCGGGTGGAGTGACAGCGGGGCAGGCACAGGCTCAGCTCTCTACGCTACAGAAGCAGGTCGTAAAGGGCTACGTCGATGCCGATGATCGCAAGGAGCGGTCCAATATTGTGGTGACAAGCTACGCGGCTTCGCTTGTGGACAAGGACGTGAAAGGCGCGCTGGAGATGCTGCTGGCGGCGTCCGGAGTGCTGTGGCTGATTGCGTGCGTGAACGCGACGAATCTGCTGCTGGCGCGGGCCTTGGTGCGGCAACGCGAGATCGCTCTGCGCGGAGCGTTGGGAGCAGGGCGCGGACGGATCGTGCAGCAGTTCATTGTCGAAGGGCTGCTGCTGAGCAGTTGTGCAGCGTTGGCTGGAGCCGGGTTGGCGCTGCTGGTTGTGAAGGCGTTTTCTCACGGCATGGAGCATCGGCTGCCGTTTCCGGTTCCAGCGGCAGTGGATGGACGGGTGGTTGCGGCGCTGGTAGCGCTGACGGTGGTTTCGGCCCTGGTATCGTCGGTGTGGCCGGCGTGGCTGGTAGCGCGGTCGCCGATTGAGCCGGCTCTCAAGCAGGGCAATCAGCGGAGCGGCAGCACGCGCGCGCAGCATCGGATGCGTGGCGCGCTGGTGGTGGTGGAGATTGCCATGTCGCTCACGCTGCTGGTGGGTTGCGGATTGTTGCTGCGAACGATCTACGCGCTGCGTCATGTGCCGCTCGGATTCCGGACGGATCACATCGTTGTCGCGAATTTGCAGGTTCCCGGTTACAAATTTGCGG
>DATHQV010000079.1:0-3437 GCA_035482355.1 Acidobacteriaceae bacterium
GAGAATCCCCGCCGCCGAGAAATATCCCGGGTCCGCGCCTCGGTGCATCAGGTCCAGCCCCACTCCCTTTGGCAAGGGAGGATGCTCCACCACGCTCACCAGTTCATCACCGCCCCAGCCTTGGCCCGGTGCTGTGCTCACCAGTCCCGCGCTCTTCACGCCGGGCAGAGCGCGCACACCCTCAATGAGCTGCTCGAAGAACGCCACCCGCTTCGTGTCGTCTTTGTACCGGATATCCGGCAGGCTCAGGTGCATCGTTAGCACGTTATCGACAGAGATGCCCAGATCCGTCGTCCGCAGCCGCTGATAGCTGGTCAGCAACAGACCGGCTCCCACCAGCAGAACCACTGTGATCCCTACCTCGACAATCAGCATCGCCTTCCGCAATAGCGTGCGGCTCTTTCCGCCGCTGTGTGTTCGCGAGAACTCCTGCAGCCCGGCCAGAATCCGCCTGCCGTCCGATCCCATCGCGGAGATCAACCCCGAAAACAGCGCGCACAGCAGAATCGCGCCCACGGTGAATGCGATCACCACGCCGTCAATATGAATCGCCTCGACGCGATTCATATCCTGCCGCGTGTGAATCAGCCATTCGACAGCGCCCCACGCCAGTAACAGTCCCGTCGCACCGCCGGCAACCGACAGCAACAGGCTCTCCATCAGCCGCTCGCGCAGCAGCCGCAACCGCCCTCCGCCCAGTGCCGCCCGAATTGCCATCTCCTTGCTCCGCGCCGCGGTCCGCGCCACCAGCAGGCTGGCCACGTTGAGGCAGGCAATCAGAAAAACGCATGCGGTGGCTGCGAGCAAGGCATAGAGCGGGGTCTTGTACTTCTCAACCACATCGTCCAGCATCGGACGCCCCATCACACCGTCATGCACCGCCGGTTCGGGATGGCTCGCCTTGATCCGTTTCTGCACCGTGTCGAGCTGGCTGATGAGAGCGGCCTGCGTAACGCCGGGCCGCAGCTTCGCTAGACCCAGAAATTCGTGATCGCTAAAGGTCTCGATCAGCCACTTTGGAGCCTCATGTTCCACAGGAGTCCAAAGTTCAATTGTGTTGCCGCCAAACGAGCTCGAATACACGAACGACGACGGCAGCACGCCGATGATCGTGTAAGGCCGCGCATCTAACCAGATCTTTCTGCCGATCACTCCCGGATCGCCGCCATATCGCCGCTTCCAGAAGGAAGACGAAAGGAGCACCATGGCTTCGGTCTCCGGACGGTCGTCGGACGCAGTGAAACTGCGCCCCAGCGCAGGCTGAACACCCAGCATGGAGAAGAAGTTCCACGAGCACCACGCCGTTTCCACCTGCTCCGGCAGCTTGCCTCCTTCCGCCGACACGTTATAGCCCTGCCATGGCGAAACCATCGCCAGTTCGGCCACGTCCGGTCCGACTGCCTTCTTCCACTCTCCAAAGCTTCCCGCCGCTATCGGCAGGTAATTCCTGAAGCCAGTGTGCTCCTTATCGTTCACGTGCTCATAAACCGTGATCAGCCGATCCGGATCACGAAAGGGAAGCGGCTTCAGCAGCACCGACCGCACCACCGTGAACAGCGCCACATTCGCGCCGATCCCCAGCGCTATGATCGCCACCGCCGTCAGCGCAAACGCCGGCGCACGCAGCAGCGTCCTGATCCCGATCCGCGCATCCCGCAGCACCGACTCCGCGCTGCTCCAGCTCCACGTCTCCCGCGCCTGGTCTCTCAGCGCCGTCGGATTCCCAAACGCCCGCAGTGCCGCATGACGCGCTTCTTCTGCACTCATCTCCGCGGCAATGTTCTCCGCAATCTGCTGCTCCAGATGAAATCGCAGCTCGTCATCCAATCTGCCAGCCGCGCGACTTCGCCGAAAAAGCATCCCGATCCGCATCCGCTCCAACCAGCGCATTCATCCTCCCGTGCCCTGAGCCTGTTCCCTGAATCCTGTCCTACTCCGTCCTCAACGCCTGCATCGGATCAATCGACACCGCACGGCGCGCGGGCAGTGACGCGGCAACCAGGCCAACGAAAACGAGCGTCAGGGCGGACAGCACAAAAACCCAGGGATTGCCCGGCTGCACCTCAAACAGAAAGCTGCGAATCGAGCGCGCAGCGAAAAACGCTGCAAATCCTCCGGCCAGCACACCGATCGCCAGCAGCCCTGCTACCTGGCGCATCACAAGCGCAAATACCTTCAGACGCGTCGCCCCCAGGGCCATGCGCACGCCAATTTCCGTGGTCCGCCCGGTCACATTCCATGCCAGCAGGCCATAGATGCCAATCCCGCTCAGCAGCAGGCCGAGCAGGGCGAAGAACCCCGACAGCACCGACAACAACCGCTCACGCGCTACCGAGTCCCGGAACGATTCGCTGAACACAACAGGAGGAATTTCCGGACTGGATGGAGCCATCTCATGCAGCGTATCTTTGTACGCCGATGTGGCTGCCGCCACGCTGCGTGCGTGAATGACGAAGAAAAGGTTTGACCCTCCATTTGTCTGCCCGTTCTCTCCCGCAGCAAGAGGCAGATAGACAATCGGCGGCGGTGACTCGCGGAGTGAGTCGTATTTCGTGTCACGTGCAATGCCGACGATCTGATAATCGTGGAAAGTATCGGGTTGCCCGGTTCTTGGCTGGCGGATCACGCTTCGCAGCGTCTTGCCCAGCGCTGAGGTGTGGGGAAAGTAGAGCCGCGCGGCCGCCTGGCTCAGGATGCAGGAGTTCCGGTCAGCATCGCTGTTATCGAGATCGCGCCCTGTGAGGATCGGTACTCCCAGGGCGGAAAAATAGTGCGCGGTGATGATGTTCTCCATCGCCTCTACCGGGGTTGCATGCTTCGGGTTGTCTGCGGCCACAAACTCATCGCTCCAGCGCCAGCCCAGGAAAGGAGAAATCGCGGAGACGCTCGCCTGCTCCACTCCGGGCCGCTCCTCGATCCGTTCCGCCATGCGTCGATAAAGCGAAACCAGCGCCTCGCCTTTTTGCGGAACGCGGAGAAAGTCAGTTAGCGCAAAAATCACGTTCTCGGTGCGATAGCCGGATTGTTCGGTAAGAAGTCGCGTTACGGTTGTGCCCAGCAATGCAGCCACCACCACCAGAGTCAGCGACAGCGCCACCTGGAAGGGCACGAAGAAATTGCGCAGACCCGCGCTGCCTGCGGATGTCCGCGGATTCGAGCTGCGTAACGCCATCTCGACGCTTGTATTGCCGGCCGTCCATGCCGGAGCCATGCCGAATAACACGGCGCAGAACACAGCGCAGCCGATCGTCACGCAAAGGACGGCCAGGTTGGGCCGCATCGAGATCGCCTCTTCGGCCTCTACATTCCCCAGCATGTGCAGAATCCACGGTCCCGACGCCCATGCAACTCCGACACCCAGCAACCCCCCCGGGAGTGCCAGCATCAGGCACTCGACGAAAAGCTGCCGCATGAGGCGCAGACGTCCGGCGCCCAGC
>DATHQV010000080.1:0-50388 GCA_035482355.1 Acidobacteriaceae bacterium
CACCAACCCCTGCACGATATCGGCATATTGCAGGCTCTGGTAAGCGGTGTGGAAGTACTGCGAGCCATCCTGCCCCAGCATCATGACGGAAACCAGTCCCCCGCCCAAAATGCCCACCGCATCGGCGAGAATCGTGAGGAAAAACAGCATCACCACCGTCGCCACAATCCGCGGCATCACCAGCTTCTTCAGCGGATCGGTGCCCAGCGCCCGCATCGCGTCAATCTGCTCGGTCACGATCATCGAGCCCAGCTCGCTGGCCATCCCCGACGCGTTGCGCCCGCTCACCATCAGCGCCGTCACGACCGGGCCAATCTCTTTGATCATGGAGAAGCTGACCAGTTGCCCCGTGAAGGCCGCCGCCCCAAACTGTGCCAGCGTCGCTGATGACTGCATCGCCAGCGCTCCACCCAGGAAGAATCCGGTCAGGATCACAATAGGCAGCGACCCAACCCCAATGATGTCAGCCTGCTGGTACAGGTCAGCCGCATAAAACGGCTTCCGAAACACATTGCTAAGCGCTCGCCCCGATAGTTGGGCGTACTCTTGCACTGCCAGTGCACCCTTCTTCGCTGCTGCATCGATCGTCGCTAAAGCCATATCTATAAGAAGATCAGTGTCGTTTCAGATTGGTTCCGCCGGTTTGGATGCCTGGCCCCGCTCATCCGCTCCGAAACCTGAGCGTAGCACAGGCTCTGCCCTGTGACAGCCCTCACTTCCGCAATGTCACGGCCCAGCTAACCTCGCAGCAGAAGGTCGGAACGCGAGCGACCCACCCCCTTCCCTGGACCGGTACCGCTATGCAGACGCTCACAGCCGCACAACGCCGCCCCAAAGTCCTCATCGCCGATGACGAACCCATCATCGCCAAAACGCTGGCCCTCATTCTGACAGCGAGTGGATTCGACGCCACCTTCGCGCTGAGCGGCGAGGCCGCCGTGCAGGCAGCTCGCGCCAGCTGCCCCGATGCGGTCGTCCTCGATGTCTATATGCGCGGCATCAGCGGGATTGAAACCGCTTCGCGCATTCGCGCACTCAATCCCAGCTGCAAAACCATCCTGATCTCCGGAGCCAGCCCCGAACCCGAGCTCCTCGCAGAAATCGCATCTCTCGGCGTCGACGTCGACGTCCTCATCAAGCCGTTTGACCCCACCGAGTTGCTGGAAACGCTCCGCAATTCTTCCAACTCCCAGGGCGCACCGCCAGAAACCCCTGTCGGCGCTCTCGTTTCCAGTCTTGGATAGAGAATCGATTCTGCCCTCAGGTCGAACTAAGCCAGAATCAGGGCGATTAAGGGCAAACAAATAAGGACAAACAAAGAGCCTCGCTTTCGCGAGGCTCTTATCGTGGAACGATGACCTATCCCTGGACCGATACTCCGGAGAACGTCAGCACCGCGACGCCCCGCACCGGTTCGCCATACGTTTTGGCCGGCAGGAATACGCTCGTCAGCAACAGGCTTTCCAGACCGGCCCGCGTCGCTTCGTCATTCGGCCCTGCCACGATGTCGTAGTCGTAGACTCGTCCCTGCTGATCCACGAACACCTCAACCGTTACCGGACTGCCCCGCCCCGACACGGTCCCCGCATCTCCCTCAACCGTCGAATACAGGAAGTGTGGACCAGAAGCCATGCCCGCGGCTTCATCGCGCGCAGCTGCCGGTTCCGGCGCCGCGAACGCGCCAATCAGAAACGCCATGGCGCCGATCAGCACAATCGCGCTCGCCAACCCCGCCGAAGCCTGAATCAGAAACGGCGCGACTGTGTTGTCCCAGCGCACTTTCCAGGTGGCCAGCGCATTCTGCGGCGTTCGCGCCTGCTGTTGCGACAGTGCCACGCGAATGCGCAGCGCCATATCTGCGGGCGGACGCACCGGCTCAAGATTCGTCAGCGCCTGCTGCGTCTGCCGCCATAACGCAAACTCCTCGACGCACGAGGCACACTTCTCCAGATGCCGGGCCACCGACTGCATGGCTACCCCGGTCAAATCGCCGTCCAGATAAGCGGAAAACTGTGCGCGAATCGTTCGGCAAAAACTCATACGGCCTCCTCAGTGGAGCAGGCGCGGGTAACAGGCAACGCTGGGTGTTGCGAAGGACGCCGGCTCGCCGCTTCCATGTACGGCGCCAGACGGCTCTTCAGGTGCGCACGCCCGCGCATCAGCCGCGACTTCACCGTACCCAGATTGGCGTTCAGGATTTCTGCAATCTCCTCGTATCCAAATCCTTCAATGTCGCGCAGCACCACCACCGTCCGAAACGGCTCCGGCACTTCGCGCAGCGCGGCTTCTACCTGCGCGGCAATCTCCGCGTGGGCAGCCGCTTCAAACGGCGATTCCTGCTTGTCCACCAGGCTCTCGCCAATACCCCCATGCTGCTCTTCGCCGCGGCCTGGCTCATCGCTTTCAATCGTCACTTCATTCTTGCGGTGACGCGACCACCAACGCCGCTGGTTCAGCGCCTCATGCAGCGCGATGCGGTAAATCCACGTCCGCAGGCTCGCTTCGCCGTGGAAGCGGCCAATCCCGCGAAATACTTTGACGAAGACTTCCTGGGTGATATCGGCAGCGTCGCACGGGTTGGGCAGGACGCGATAAATCAGGTTGTACAGCGGCTGCTGGTACCGCGCAAGCAACCAGGCAAAGGCTTCGTCCGATCCCGCCTTCAGCTGCTCTACCACCGCAGCTTCTTCGGGATGAATGCCGATAACTCCTGCCAGATTGCCCACGGCTATACCTGCCACGTACTGCTCCTTTCAGCCTAGCAAAAAATGCGGCTTGCCTGCTGGGCTGTCCCGGAACCCGGCACGCTGGTCGGCGTACCGGGCCTCACCCGGGTTCAAGTGCCTCGCTCACTCTCCTCCGTTAGACACGGAATCCCCCGGCAGGGTTCCCGGAGACATTCGCCCCGCCTCACTATAGTTTTGAGATGGATCCCCGGAAGTTACTGCGGGCTGGATGAACCCGGGGCCGGTTTGGAGGTCGGCGCGGTCGGCGGCGGTGTCGTCGTTGCCGGCTTTTTGGCGGTCGTGGCCGTAGTGCGCTTATGGTGCGTCGCCGGAGCCGGTGCCGCTGGCCCGTCATTCACCACCGTAGTCTTGACTGCGGCATGCTGCGCCGCCGCAGCCGCCTGAATCGCCGTCCGCAGCCGGATGAGCTCCGCCTGCTGTGTCTGCGATCCGCTCTGAATGGTGTCGCCCAGGGAGCCACGTGCCCCCTCCAGACTCTTCAGCGCCGACTCCAGCTGCGCCTCTTCGTTTTCCGGCGCCGCCAGCTCCGCTGTCTCCACCACCCGCAGCAGCGTGTCATACAGTGCGTCCACGTTCCGATACACCGCAAATGCCGCAGGCACAGAGGCGGGCGCAGCATCCGACTGCTGCAGCAATCCGGCCAGCGTTCCGCTCATATCGCGCTGGATTGACGCGATGTCTCCCTGCACCTCATCGCGGACGGGATTCGGGGCCTTCCAGCGGCGCGTGTCGATGCCGTTCAGCGTCTGCGCCACCTGCGACAATGCTGGCCGAACCGTTGAGGAGACCGTGGGGGGTGCCGGCGCGGCCGTCTGCGCCGTCATTGAAACAGGCACAGCCGCCAGCAAAGCCATCAGCATTGCGCGAAAAATGAACATATCTGGGTCACGATGCCCCGCTTTCCGCTCCGGTTGCCTCAACTGCCCCAATCCACCCATCAATCCCTCCTGCAAGTACTCTGCGAGCACCGACGTCATCGTTGACGAATCGCTCTCGCTCCTTGAAAATAGGATAGTCCCGCCTGTTGGGCCTGTGGCGCAGCTGGGAGCGCGCTTCCATGGCATGGAAGAGGTCGTCGGTTCGATCCCGACCAGGTCCACCAAATCACATCAGAAACTTAGCGCACCTGCAATAGGCGCCAACGTCTCTTCCCGCCCAAAGTCCAGCCCATCATTGCTCTGATCCGCAGTCGCCGTCACCTTGATCGCATCAGGGAACTTCGCCTGGTCAGCCCTCTGGGCCGCGTTTACACGATGTGTGTAGATCGCTGTCGTCGATGCATTCGAGTGCCTCAAGATATTTTGAATGACAGGCAGATTCACGCCGTTGGCCGCGAAAAACGCCTGCCGGCTCCGCATCCGGGAGAGCGCCGACGCGTCTGTCCCGCGAAATGATCCTGCAGAGCGATGCAGGCTGCCAGTATCTTCATTGGACGATGAGCGTCACCGTTCCTGAATCGGTAGCCTGATGCGTTTGTGGACCGGTAACCGTGCCTCCTCCTCCGCATCCGTTCATGACGACCACCCCAATCATCAGCATCAGCACGGCGCATACCGAGAGGATTGCTTTGGCCTTCCAGGCCTTTCTGCGTCGGAATGCCATGGGAAGAACCAGCAGCGGGATACTCAATCCGGCAGCGATGGCGCTGATAACAGACGATGGGAGTGTCACCGAGTATGCGGCGGATGATCCGGGACTGACGGTTGCCGTTGCCGCAGTGAAGTTTGGCGGAGCACCGCCCGACGAAGAAGCTGAGTCAATTTCGAACTGATAAGAACCAAAGGCTATAAAAAAACGAGTCGTTCGGCACTGCTCTGAAAAGTGAGCGCAGTATAACATCCGGCATTTTCCATTGACGACAAATATCTATCTGCTACCTATCTGTCGGACTGGGCGCCGAAGAACCTTGCTCCCGCCCAATTTCGACTGCCGATGGGCATTTTAGAGGGGGTATGTGCGTCACCATCTGATTAGCAGAAAATCACCATTACGGAGGTGTTTGCCTATACTTGGGGGCTGCTTCGGGTGATTTTGCGGTGGATTCAGGTACCTTTTGTTGCTTAAGTATCAGGACCAGGCAGGGGGAACACTATTCCCGGTCTGCGTAATGCACGAAGTCGGTCCTGGATCGGCTATGAAGGAAATGGCGGCAAAGCGCACCAGTCGGCAACGGTGCGCGGGACAGGAGAAAAGTGGCAGCAGGAGTGCCGGAGAACGATCCTGAGACCTGACACAGGTTATGGCGGGACGATAGAGCGCAGACTGAAGATCGAGCGGCTCGGGAGCTTCTGCCTGGCTGAAGCCTGAGAGCATCTCGAACTGCAGGATATCGCGGAACATCTCTCCATGATATGTTGCCCTCATCGAAAGCCCATCGACGGATTCACAACGATTGCTGAAGCGAGGGGCGTTTCATCGCTTCCTGGCTGCCTTCTCCCGGTTCGCCCCTCTTTCGCACTGCGTGGTAGCGATCGCGCACTTGAATAAGCGACCGCTGGCCTCCATGCCCGGCGGTCGTCCGGGATTTGGGAACATTCTGGCGAGAGGCGCTGGCTCCACGACTCACATCAGGGGAGCCAGTGCGTCCAATCGTGTAAACAGAGTACGGATTGAAGTGACGTCCCACGAAATTGTTCGCAATCTCCGATGTGAAGAAATCGTCGCGGCTGATGAGCGCCGCTAATTAGGCGGTCCCAGGGAAGATATGTGATATAAAAGCTCACTATCGCAATAAGGTCGGATAGTAAGTGCATTATGCGGATGCAATCGCATCAGCGCCGGACTCCTTCAACAACGGACCAGGCAGGTCGGATGTGACAAGGGAACGGAATACGCTCTCGACCCTTATAGAGAGTGCGTTACGGGGTCGGGGGCCACTTCGCACGGTATGGACCACCGCTGCGACCCTCGTCGCCAGTGGGCTCATCCTTCTCCTGAATCCTGGACGCACGCTGATTCCCGCCGCGACTGTCCGTGCCGAGTCCTCCCCGGCTTCTGAGCAATCGCTGGCGACGCTGCGTCTAACCGGCAGAACTCAGGCAGTGGAGGCACAGTCGATTTTGGCTCCGCAAATTTCAGGAGAACAACTTGGCACGCTGACCATTACCTTTTTGGCGCCGGCAGGCAGTCGTGTGAAAAAGGGCGATCTGCTGGTCGAATTCGATCGAACCGCGCGGATGCGCGAATACATGGATCAGCAGGCCAAAGTATCCGATGAGAACGACAAGGTTCTGGAGGCGCAGGCGAAGGAGATTGCCGATCGGGCCGCGGACGAAACTGATATCAAGGATGCGGAAGACGCCCTGAGCAAAGCGCAGCTGGAGATGCAGAAGGTGGAGATACTCTCGCGCATCGATGCCGAGAAGGCCAGGGAGAGCCTGGATGAGGCGCAGGCGACCCTGGAGCAACTAAAAAATACTTTCGCGCTGAAACGAAAGGCGGCAGCCGCCTCTATCCGGATTACCGAGATTCAACGCGACGCGACGCGCCAGGCGATGTTGCATGCGCAGGCGAATGCCGCGCTGATGCAGATCCACTCCCCCCTCGACGGCATCGTGGTGTTCAACACCATCTGGAAGGAGGGGAACATGGGCGAAGTGCAGGAAGGCGATCAGGTACGCCCCGGAGTTCCCTTCATGCAGGTGGTTGATCCCGCGGCCATGGAAGTGCGGACGCACGTCAATCAGGAAGACCTGCTGGCCTTGTCGGTGGGCCAGACGGCGCGCGTGCACCTGGACGCCTATCCGGACCTGGTGCTTCCGGGGCGGCTGGAGTCGATCGACCCCATGGGTCAGCCAGGAGATTTTTCGTCGAAGCTGCGTTCGTTTACAGCCACATTTTCCATTCAGGGGACTGATGCGAGGCTGATGCCGGACCTGTCTGCGGCTGTCGAAGTCGGTTCGCCCGGGCAGGATGGCAAAGCGGGAGGAGGGCGGTGACAGGCTGGATCCGAATGCTGCCGCGACGCCGCATTCTGGCTGTCGCCGGGGGCGGCGTGATCGTTGCAGCCGGGGCGTTTGGCATGCTGCGTTACTCACGCCATGCGCCATCGCGCCCGACGTATCAGGTGAAACGAGAGGAATTCCTCGACGTGCTCGAATTCCGGGGCCAGCTGAAGGCGATGAAGTCCGTGACCATCGCCGCCCCCGCCACGGCTTCCAGCCTGCAAATTCTCAAGATCGTGACCGATGGCGCCCAGGTTCATCAGGGAGACATGATCGTGGAGTTCGACGCGTCCAAAGCTCAGCAGGATCTTGCGCAGGACCAGTCGACTCTGAAATCGGCACAAGCCGAAATTGCCGAAGCCCGTGCGCAGGCCGTGCTCAACGAGGAGCAGGACAAGACCGCCGTGTCAAAGGCGCACTACGCCGTCGAGACAGCCAGGCTGGACGCCAGTCAGCAGGAGATTCTCTCAAAGATCGACGGAGCAGAGGCCATGCTGAAGGTCGCGGATGCCGAGCAGGCCCTGAAGCAAGCCGAGGCAAAGCTCAAGTCCGATCAGATGACCGATCAGGCGACGATTCAGGACAAAATCGATGCCAGCGCCAAGGCCGAGTTCGACGAAAAACGCGCCACCGAAGCCCTTGCTTCTACTACGCTGAAGGCGCCATCCGCTGGGACTGTGAGCCTGGTTTCTCTTTGGCATGGGACCGGCGAGGCTCCGTTCCAGACCGGCGAGCAGGCATGGCCGGGAGCCCCCATAGCCGAGTTGCCTGACGCTTCGTCGCTCCGCATCACCGCGCGCGCAGATGAAACCGATCGCGGGAGACTGACCCTGAGTGAGCTGGTCACCGCGCAACTGGATGCCATCCCGGATCGGCAATTCACCGGACACATCGAGACGATCAGCACGATCGCCACGTCGGATTTCTCTGCCGGCTGGCCGATCTTGAGAAACTTTAATCTGCAAATCGCTCTCGACCAGAGCGACCCTCGTCTGAGGCCGGGCCTGACTGTCCATGTAACGGTGATCGTAAATCGCGTGCCCGATGCCGTCACCATTCCAGCGCAGGCTTCCTTCATGAAGGCGGGTCGGACCGTGGCCTACGTATGGGCTGGCACGCGGTTCGATGAGCGTTCCATTCGCGCGGACAGGAAATCGCGAGATCGCCTGCTAATTTCCGATGGATTGCGCCCCGGCGATCTGGTCGCGCTCACCGATCCGACGGAGGCGCCGTGAGGCTGAACCGTTCGCGCACATTTGCACTGTCGCTGGCCGGAATCGCGGCGATTGCGATCGCCGCGGCGGCCTGGGTGCGCGCGGCTGGGCGGACCCAGACGACGGGTCAGGAGTTCCCACTTGCCGCTGTACAGCGCGGCTTGATGCGCATGGACGTGTATGGCACAGGAGAACTGCAGGCCAGCCACAAGATGATGCTGACAGCTCCGGCGATCGGCGGCGACACACTGCAGATCACGAAACTGGTGCCCACCGGACAGCCGGTCAAAAAGGGCGGCATTGTTATGGAATTCGATCCGAGCGGACAGCAGTTCAAGCTGGAGCAGAGCCGGTCGGATCTGGAGCAGGCGCAGCAGGAGATTGCAAAAGCGCAGGCGGATGCTGCTGTGCTCGCCGCCAAGGACAAGGTCTCGCTGCTGAAGGCACACTACGACGTGCGCAAAGCCGAACTCGACGTGCAGAAAGGTGAACTGTTGAGCAAGATCGATGCGGAAAAGAATCAGCTGGCTCTCGATCAGGCCAACCGCGCGCTGGCGGAGCTGGAAGAAGACGTGAAATCGCACGCGCAGTCGGGACAGGCTGATGTTTTCCTGGCACAGGAGAAATACAACAAGGCGAAACTGAGCATGGACGCGGCCCAGCAGAACCTCGAGAAGATGCAGGTCGCAGCCCCCATGGATGGCATGCTGTCGATCCAGAAAAACTTGATGGCTTCCGGCGGATTCATTTTCAGCGGAATGACCCTGCCGGAGTATCGTGCTGGAGATCAGGTGCAACCCGGCAGTTCGATCGCGCAGATCATAGATCCGATCGAGATGAACGTTGTGGCTCATTTGGGCGAGATGAACCGCAGCAATCTGCGGACGGGTGAACCGGTCGAAGTGAGATTTTACGCGGTGCCGGAACAGGTCTTTCACGGCACTGTTATGAGCATTGCCGGTATGGCCTCCCAGTCGTTTGTCTTCGATTCCAATTCTGGAGGGAACTTCGACGTAACGGTGACGGTCCCGAAGCTGGATCCGCAGCTGCGTCCCGGCCTCACGGCAGATCTCCACTTTGAGGGTGACACAAAGAAGGACGTGCTGTTCGTTCCTCGCATCGCCGTGTTCCTGAAAGATGGCAAGCACATCGTCTACGTGCAGACCGGAAGCGGATATCAGCGACGGGAAGTGAAGGTGGAGAGCGCGAACGACAGCAGGGCCGCGATTACAGGAGTTGCCGAGGGGACGCTGGTGGCGTTGCGTGACCCCACGGCGGCGATCCGAGCTCCGGCGTCAGGAACCTCTTCGGCCGGAGGCGTTTTCTGATGCCGCTGCTCGATTCGACGACGAAGGCCTTGCGCATTATGCCCATCGCACAGCAATGGCTGCGCGATGCAGAGCTTGGTCTGCAGAACCTGATGGTGCACGGCCTGCGGTCGTTTCTCACCATGCTGGGTATGATCTTCGGCGTAGCCGCCGTCGTGGCCATGCTCTCCATCGGAGCGGGCGCGAAGCAAAAAGTGATGGCATTCATCGAGCAGATGGGGGTGCACAACCTGATCGTGGAAGCCCGGGAAACCACGGAATGGCAAGCGCACGCGAAGATTCGCCGCATCTCGCCCGGTCTGACGCTGGAGGATTACCGCGTCATTCAGGACGATGTTCAGGGCATCGCAGCCTCGACTCCGCGCAAACGCATGACGCCCTCGCGCATCATTCCGGCTTCGCAGCAGGATATGCCCGTGGTTTACGGAGTGAGCACGGCGTATCAGGAGATCGCGGGACTGCACGTCCTGCAGGGAAGGTTCTTCGACGATGAGGAAGACCGGCGGGGTGCGCCGGTCTGCGTTCTGGGCGCCGCAGCTCGATGGAATATTTTCGGCGCAGAGGATCCTCTCGGTCGGTGGGTGAAAGTGAACGAGCAGTGGTTCCGCGTAATCGGCGTAGTGAGCCCGCAACTGGGAGCACCGTCGGATGCTGCCGGCGCCGATGTGCCGACGTCGGATATGAACAACGTCATCTACACGCCACTGCAGGCAGCTCTTCTTCGGCTGGAAGATACTTACAGCGATGTCCGCGATGAAATTGATGGGATCTATATCAAACTGCGCGACGGGCAGGATCTTGGAACGGCGGCTCAGGTCGTTCGGGGAGTCCTGCAGTCTTCCCATCATGGCGCCACCGACTATACGGTGACCGTTCCAGCGGAACTATTGGCTGAGCAGCGCAAGACCGAGCAACTCTTCAACGCCGTGATGGTGGCGATCGCATCGGTCTCGCTTATCGTCGGCGGCATCGGCATCATGAACATCATGCTCGCGGGCATTCTCGAGCGGACCCGCGAAATCGGCCTGCGCCGAGCCGTCGGCGCCCGCCAGTCGGATATCGTTCGGCAGTTCGTCGTGGAGGCCACCATGATTTCTGTGGCCGGCGGCCTGCTCGGCGTGTTTCTGGGGTTCATCGTTTCACGGCTCATCGCGTGGCTCGCAGGTTGGTCGACCATTGTCACAGGCGGCTCCATTGCCCTGGGGTTCCTGGTGTCGATTTCAGTTGGCCTGATTTTCGGCATCTATCCCGCAACCAAGGCCGCGCGGCTCGATCCGGTGGAAGCCATTCGTTATGAATGAGGATGACACCGACGTTCTATTCCGTTTGCGCCGCCCCCGCAAGTGGCGATCTTCGCAACTGTCTTGTATCTCTGGAGCGTTCGCATGAGGTCTGTTGTTTCCGGGGTTGTCTTATTGCTTTATTTCGTTTGTGGTCCGGCAGTCTTCGGCCAGTCCTGGAGCAATTACCGTACCGCCCTTCCGCCGAGCGTGCGCTCAGGTGCCGCGCCAGCCCCGCAGCACGTGAATGACTACGTGATTGATGGCAAGTTGACACTGACCCTGCACGATGCCATCCTGCTCGCGCTCGAAAATAACAGCAATATCCGTCTCGACGAGTCGGCCGTAGAGAGCCAGAAGATGGCGGTACTCGGCGCCTTCGCGCCTTTCGATCCAATACTGCAGGCTAACCTGAACATCAACCGTTACTCCACGCCCGGCTATACCGAACTACAGGGCGTTGGCGTGTCGAGCAACGCGACGCTGAATTCGCTCTCGCAGTACGGCCAGTTGAGTTACACACAGACCTTCGTCACGGGCACGAATGTCCAGGCCAGCATTTCCAGCTCGAAGAACTCTGACAACAGCGGGTTTCTGTTTTACAACCCGTATTTCAGCTCCACGCTGAGCCTGCAGTTCACCCAGCCGCTGCTGCGGGGCGCGGGACACTTTGCCAACACCGCGCCCATTCTTATTGCGCGCCGTGGTCTGGCGCAGTCGCGGGCCGCTTTCGAAGGCCAGGTCAGCGACGCGATTTTCCAGGTGGTCCAGCAATACTGGAACGCAGTACAGGCGCGCGGCAATCTTGATGTGAGCAACCGCTCGCTGAAGCTGGCCGAAGCCAGCTACGACCATGACAAGAAAGCGCTGGATCTCGGCGCGTTGGGGCCTCTTGATATTTACCGTTCGGAGTCGGAGGTTGCGTCGCGCCGGGTGCAGATGATTCAGGCGCAATACGCCGCGCAGCAGGCTGACGAAGCCCTGCGGATGACGATCGGGGCGGATCAGGATCTGCTGATTCACGTGCTTCCAATGGATCTGAAAGAGAAACCAGAGAAAGGAGCCGATGCGGCGGCGCCGGATCTGCAGGATGAGATGGCAAAGGCCATGAGCGACAGGCCGGAGTTGCAGGCCGATGCGGCCGCGCTCGACGCGGATCATGCCAGCATTCGTCTGGCTCGCAATGGACTTCTGCCGAATCTCACATTCAACGGCTTCTACCAGAGCAATGGCCTGGGGGGCAATCAGTACAATCTGGTTACCCAACAATTGATTTCGCAGGGAGGATTCGGTTCGTCTTTCGGTCAGCTCTTTGCATTTGGATTTCCGGGCTATGGTGGAACGCTGACGCTACAGCTTCCCCTCAGAAACCACACTGCCGAAGCCGCGATTGGAAGCGCACTGGTGACTCAATCGCACGATTTGTACAGCATGCAGCAGACCAGGGAACAGATTCTGCGCGACGTGACCCTGGCGCTGGCCCAGATGGACCAGGCAAGACAGGCGCTCGAAGCAGCGCAAACCAGCTACGACCTGGCGCAAAAGTCGCTGTCAGCCGATCAGCGCAAGTTCGAACTCGGGGCGCAGACAAACTTCTTCGTGCTGGATTCGCAAACACGTCTCGCGCAGGCGGAACTGACCTTACTGCAAACGCAGATCGGGATGCAGATTGCTCGCGTGACACTCGGCCATGCTACCGGAGACATCCTTGACCCCTACCACGTGCAGATAAAAGACCAGTTCTCGAAATGAATAGGGTCGTCGGGTAGCGCCTCTCCAGGATGAATCAAAAGCCGGCTCTTGAGGTCTACTCTCGACGTGATGATTGCGCTTCCGGAGGCCAGCTGGCCGAGCGTGCGGCATGTCAAGCGCCCATCTTAGGAACCATGCCTCGCTCGTTCTCCGCGATGGGCGGTATCGGAACCAAGCGATTGAAGGATCAAATCGAGAACAGCTGCAGCATCATCCAGGCAATTTCGGCGTTCAACGATTGCCTCACACCGGGAGAAAAAGCGAAGCTCGATTACTTTCATTCATGGCTGCCTACTCCAGGGCGGGCAGGGGATACGTTATCGCCAACAGCGTCGATCAGGTGATGGCAGAGCTTGAATGATTTACTTTTGTTTATCAAAGCTCAGAATGAAATGGATCGTGTCATCATCCATCATTGCACCCGGACGAAACTGCATGAACATCGCGCGCGCCGCCGGATTGGAAGGCCTATCGAGCCTTTGCTGTTCATCACCACGTACCAGGGCGATTCCCTGCACAGTTGCCTCTACGACTTTCCAGGGTGTTGCCATTCACTGCTCTCCTGTGAATTGACTAGTTACTTTGAGATTCTACGATTGGATCAACCCCCTATCCCATCCCCCATGAGTGTCACGAAGTTCAAGGGTCTCCGTACCTCATAAGTACCATTATGCTGATAGCTATTGCGGCAGCGATTACTGTCGAGATCATTAACTTTGCCGCATAAATTCTAAATCTGAGATTCATTGCAAAGCGGTATGCGAACGTCCGGTACCGATTCAGGCAGGAAGCTTCCGAAGAGCGGTCGGTTCAAAACGGCTTCTCGGGAAACCCTTCGGGGCGACAGAGAAAAAAGCGCCAGACTTCAACTCGCAGTTGCTGCGAGAACTCGACTCAAAACTGACCGGCAACGAGTACGCAAACGATGGTCAGGAGCTCTGGTTGTGGGATAGTCTTGCGATCGCGGCGTCGACCGAATTCTTCAAAGAGCCAGGCTCGTTCTTCAGTTCCTGTTGCAGCACGCGATATTTCTCCAGGGATTCCTGCCGTTTCCCGGAAAGTTCCATCAGATTCGCCTGGATGAAGGTGCGGGCCATGAGGTGGGACTGCACATCTTCCGGCTTGTCGTCGAGCCAGAGATAGGTTTGCCATTCTTCGTCCGGAGGGATTGCGGAGAGGGATTCAGCGAGCTCCCCATGATCGGTGAATATGAGATTGAAGCAGAAAGTCAGAATGCGCATCCTGTGCTCTTCGTCGAGGGGCTCTCCGGATTTGCGCATGTCGTTTACGGCTTTCACCACTTCGGCTCTCGCGCCTTTTTCATCGAGATCAATGAGGCCGCCGAGTTGCAGCGTTCGCACGAAGGAACGTGCGTTCCCAGTGGAGACGGCGATGTTGAGATGCTGTATTGCTTCGGTTAAGCTTCCGTGGTTCTGTAGCAGCCAGTTGCCCAGCATCGCGTTCGCGTATACGTTCGACGGATCCGCGGCCAGTGCAGCGCGAAAATTCTGCTCGGCGCCAGGGCCGAACTCCCTTTCCGCGATGTGCTGGTTGAGCCAATGGGCCCAGCCAATATGGGCCTGCACGTCCGCGGCCCGGGTTCCTTTGCTTCGGGCAACGCCGGCGTCGAGGATGGCCATGATCTGATCCAGCGCAGGCCCGGCGACTGCGGCTGCGTTCTCGTCTGTCCCGACGAGAACATGAAAGTCCTCAATCCAGAGCATGGCCGTATTCAGTTGCGCGTCGAGGACGGGACGATCCAGGGGGTCTGCTTTGAGGAGGTCTCCGTAGGTTTGGATGGAAGCCTGGTACTCCCCCTGCTTTTCCTGAGCCTGAGCCAACGCCAATTTCGACTGCCGTTGGGTCTGCTGCCTGTGGTGGTTGACCAGCCAGGCGCCGCCGCCGGCGAGGCTGCCGAACAATCCGATCAGGGCGGTGATGCCGCCGACCCAGCTCATGACTGCAGGCCACGCTTTCCGCGCGCCTGTTCCCGCCTTTTGAAGTTCTTCGTTCATTGAATGCTCCAGAGGTGCGTCTCGCGGAACTCAATACGAACGGCATTTTCGCTTCCGGGTCACGGATCCCGGTCCGTGGGATGCAGCGTGAAGCTCAACGCGGATCCACGAGGCCCATGGCAATCATTCCCAGGGCCGTGATGCTGGGCAGGAAAAAGTAATCGCCCCCGCGCAGTTCGACAAAATCGGGAAGATGGCTGCAGATGAAGGGAGGATTCGCCGGGTTTCGATCGCCTTGCACGACGAATCGACCGTGGCCTCCATGATTGCCCATGAGCGGATCTTTGTCGTTGCCGAGGTGCGAATCGTTGCCGTATTGAACCCACTGCTGCTGCACGAATTCAAACTGCCGCGAGATGCTCGCATTCAGCGCCATGAAGATGACACCGCGATCCTCGGTATCAGAGACGGAATCTCCGTCGGCCGCGAAGCGTCCATAGGGCAGGCCGCGCCGGGTAATGCGGCGACGGTTGATGAGCCGGCCATTGAAGCCGAAGGCATCGCGGGGGTGAACGCGACGGATGTGCGCTCCGATTGGGCAGCGCGTGCCTTCCGCATCCGCGCCGTAAGTGAAGTTGGTGCTGCGGTTCTGATCCTGGGCGATGGAAGGGTCGGGATTGTCGGGGGCAAGCTCGAGCGGCGTGCCGTCTTGCCAGCGGCCGATGAACTTGGCAGCGAGTTTTTCTTTGCCGCCTGCGTAGGCCGCTGCTTGTCTTTCCAGAAAGCCACGAAAGGTGGCGACGTTCTGGTGCAGCTTCCGATAGACCATGAAGGTGCCGTTGCTGGCAAGCAGGTGCGGCACAGGAGCTACGGGTAATTCGCCTGCCTCGTCCGCATAGCCCAGCAGCAACTCGCCCGTTGCAAGCGGCGCCCACGAACCGTTTGGCATCAGTTTGCCTTGTCCGGGCTGCGAACTGCGATCGACGCCGAGATAGTCGGGATTGCCGAAGCCGTCGGTATATCCGAAGTGCTCTTTGGTGGTGGGCTTGCCATCGATAACCACGGCGGCGGCATCCTGCGAACCGAGCACGGTGGCTCCCCCGGTTTCCTCGATGGCTGAGATCAAGGCCGAGCAGCGGGCGTCCAGCGCTTCGGGCGTGAGGGCATTGATGCCCAGCCAGGCGTGGACACGATCTTCGCGCCAGATTGCCTCCCAACGCTCGGGGGCATTAACGCCGCAGTCTCCGAGGATCTGGGAGCGATGCCGCATGCCTTGCTGAAATTCAACGGGAAAGCTCAGCAGTGTGGCGTCCGGCAGTTCCAGATGTACGAGTCCGCGTTGGGTGAAGGCGATGTTCACAGTGCTTTTTGGTTTGGATCCATCCCAGCGCTGACCCGTGGTCACGTGGCTGAGCAGACGGGCGATGAGGCTGCGCGCCCGCGATGCGCTTTCAAAGTGGAGAAAGAGATAACGAGCGACCGGCAGGTTATAGCCACGGAGGACAAAACCCTGAATATCGGTGGCGTTGAGCTTACTCATTGTGTCCGCCCGTCTTGATATCGCGGAGGGACCCCATGGAACCCGGCCGGGGAATCGGCCGCGCCCTAAGCTCTGTCGCGAACTGAATGAATTCCCGTTGCAGCGTCGCCGGATCGTTGCCCTGGTGGGTCGCGATGAAGTCGGCGACTGCGGTTTGCGTCTGCAGGGCGCGCAGCGTGTCCTCGACAGACTTATCGTTAACGGCTGCGAAATAAAACGTGGTGTTGAGCTGGCAGGCTTTCATATAGTCGACGAATGCCTGGCGGTTGGCCGCGCCGGGATAACCGACGCAGTGTTTCCAGATCGCATCGAGGTGATCGGCTATCGCGTCAGCGAGGCCATGGAGATAGCCGTCTAGGTCGCCGTCGCAGTTCGACTCAAAGATCAGATATTTCGACTTGAGATGTTCCTCGCAGGCGGGCATGCCGACGTAGATCACGTCGTCGAGGACCACCAGCCGGGCAAGATGAGTTCCTGGAGCGACCGCGAACGGGCTGTCTTCCCGGGTGGAGAGTTTGGCCAGGTAGTCGCGGATCTGCAAATCGTGAGAGGGTGTCGCCTTGTCATCGTTGATGATGGGGGAGAGGATCGTGAGTCCGTAGACGCTGCCGTTTTTGTTGGGCATGGGTGTGTTCTATCCGGCAACGGGAGCGTCGCCCGTCGCACCTAGATGGCATTGCACCTCGAGTACAAAGCGAAGGTAAGCATCGGCAAACTGCTGCGGGCTGGACCGTTCAGCCATCGCAGCGAGTTGATCGAGCGAGGATTGAACAATGTGCGCGGACTCGATGTCGTTCGCCGCAGCGTTGGGATAGGCGCTGTAGTAGTAGTCCGTGTCGAACTGGAGTAGAGCGATGTATTGCTTGAAGTTCGTGACGGGAACCGAGCCCGGGAACTTCTCGCTCCAGCGCCAGATGAGATTCAGCCCTTTGCTCAGAACCGCGGAGAACGCATCGATGTATTGATTCCAGGTGCCGTTGAAGTTGCTAAAGAACAAAAGATAGTCGTATTGAAGGTTTTCCCTCTCCTGGCCGTTGCCAAGAAAAGGAAACCCCCTGCGCGGCAAAACCACCCATCGCGCGAACTCAATGAAGGACAGATCAACCACGTCCTGTCGCAAACTCTTGAAATGCCCCAGCAGGAAGAGAATGCCGCGCACAATCCACGTCTTCCATGGCTTCATGGGAGTGATGGCATTCATCGCATAGACCTTGCCGTTGATGTTGCTCATGGCACCTCTGACGTCTGGGAAGAAAGATCCCCACCCGGGCCTGCTCGATAGGATGGCATTCTGAAGTGATGAAGAAGGGAGCGAGCAAATTATGTCACAAACGGTTGCGGCTGGACAAAAGAATGCCGTAATCCTCGGCTTCGATCCGCTTCGCAGCGCCGCCATGTCCCGTTCGACCGCCAGGAATACAAGACACGCCTTCCCGGAAGCGGGCAAATGACGAGACTGCATGAGAACCTCCTGGCGGCAAGTTGAGGGCACAACGAACAAGACCCGGAGGCGGAAGGCCTCCGGGTCTTGTTCGTTGAGAACCTGCAGTCATTGATTCAAGGCGATCAGTACCTGCTCAGGCCGGCTGACGCTGGCTTCCTCCATGTGTTCCCGCGCCTTCTTCTCGAGCTTTGAAGTCGGCAGGGATGCGGTCATGGACGCCGCCGGGCAGTCAATCTGGCTGAGGAAATACCGGTCGCCGATCTTATGGAAAACCAGCTTTCCCTGCGTGACGGTGCTCGTGTTCTCCGGCTGAACGAAGCTTACTGCCAGCTGACGCCGCTGGTCACCGGTGCGGAGCGCGATCAGCTGAGGGGACATCTCGGATATCACGTAAGTCCCCGCGGGGAGCCACGTGCGTCCCACAGCGAAGTTGAAGGGGACGGTTGCTTTGACTGAGTACGTCTGGGCCAGTCCGGTTCCAGTGGTGACAAGACTTGCCAGGACAAAACCTACGATTGAAGTGATCCGTTTCATGGCGATTCTCCTCTCTGATTCACGACTGAACTTGGTTTCCGACTCCTCGGACGAGTCGGACTTATGTTGGCGGGCCAGCTCTGGATTGCATTTCCGGAGCAGGCTCTTGCGCTGGGCTAATGCATGTGTCGTGCCACGCAATCTCAGGACGGCGTCGAATCCGTCTCCGCTCTGTAGGACCATTCTTTTCAGCGACATGGATTGAGCAGCCGAAGGACTGATCATCGCTCTCTGCTCTCGGGAAGCTGCCCGGAGTATCCGAACGGATACCGGGCAGGAATCATTCGGTGCCCAGGAAGGCGGCGCAGGTCCAATCGACGCCCTGGAATCGCCTCTACTACACTGAAGTGCCAGGAGAATGTAATGCCGCCTCGGCTGGTTGCCATTTCGGGTTCTCTTGCGGGCGCCATCCGGCATTTGGACGATGAACAAATATCCATCGGCAGAGATCCATCGAATGGCTTTTGTCTGGTCGACCCCTTGGTCTCCCGGAGACATTGCACAATTCGCAGAGAAGAGGATTGTTACGAGCTCGCGGACCTCGACAGCCACAACGGCACTTACGTTCAGGGCGTTCCGGTCACTCGCAAAGTTCTGGCCCACGGGGACACGCTGCGCATCGGCAACTCCGAGCTTTTATTCCTCACTCTGGACGAGGACGAATCCAGAAGCTCCCCAGGAGATCTGACCGATGACACGACGAACCTTGATCTGAAGCCCGTCGCAATCATGGAGCCCACAATCCCCATGGGTTCAGGGGTCGACGTTGGACACATGGCACGGGATCTGGCCGTACTTTTCAGGATCAGCACCGTTATCAGTTCGGTGCGTAACCTCGATGTCCTGCAACAGGAGCTTCTGCAACTAATCTTTGAAGTGATCCCCGCTGACCAGGGCGCAATTTTGCTCGTATCCAATCCCGGATACGACCTGGATTCCGTGAGCAACTGGAGTCGCCATGGCGGTACGAAAGCTGTCAACATTCAGCGCGACATTGTTCATCGAACTCTGTGGGAGAGATCGGCGATCCTGGGTTGCGCGGATCCGCAATCGAGCGAACAACAGAATGTGCTCTGCATTCCCCTTCTGGCTACAGAGAAAACGCTCGGGGTCATCTATCTGATCTCGTCGCAGACAGTCCCGCTGAGCGAGGAGCACATTCAATTGCTCAACCCTATTTCCAGAATTGCAGCAGTGACTCTGGAGAGCCGGCTGGCGATGGACGCCCTTCGCACTGAAAATCGGCAGATGCAGGAGCAGATTCATTCCAGCCAGTTGATCGGTGAGAGCCGGCAGATTGCGCAGCTCATGGACTTCATCGATCGGGTGTCGAGTGCTGATTCAACGGTGCTGATCCGCGGGGAGAGCGGGACGGGAAAAGAGGTTGTGGCGCGCGCGATCCATCATCATAGCCCGCGAGCGGAACGGCCGTTCGTGGCCATCAACTGTGCGGCGATTCCTGAATCCCTGTTGGAGAGCGAACTGTTTGGACATGAGAAAGGCGCTTTTACGGGAGCTGTCGCGACGAAGAAGGGAAAGCTGGAACTCGCGGAAGATGGGACGATCTTTTTGGATGAAATCGGCGAACTGGCTCCATTGCTGCAGGCGAAATTGTTGCGGGTGCTCCAGGAGAGAGAGTTCGATCGGGTGGGAGGGGTTCGCTCGGTACCATTCACCGCGCGTGTTCTGGCCGCGACCAACAAACCTCTTGAGGCGGCAATCAAATCCGGAGAATTTCGACAGGACTTGTATTACCGGCTGAACGTTGTTTCGGTCGTAGTTCCGCCTCTGCGCGAACATCGCGGCGACATCCCTCTACTGAGTCTGTTTTTCGCGGACAAATACAGGGCAAAACGCAAACGACCCTTTATGGGGATCTCGCGCGAAGCGCGTACCCTGCTCATGAACTATAGCTGGCCCGGCAACGTCCGGGAACTCGAGAATGCGATCGAGCACGCGATGGTGATGGGCATAACGGAAGAAGTTCTTCCCGAAGACCTTCCAACCGCTGTTCTGGAGGAGCAAGTCGCTGACCTCGTGGGCACGCGATATTACTCTGAACTGAACAACGCAAAAAGAGAGCTAATTACGAGCGCCCTTCGGGAAGCAAGCGGGAGTTATCCGAAAGCCGCCGCCTTGCTGGGCATCCACCCCAAGTATTTGCATCGATTAGCCCGCAATCTCAAAATTAAGGCTGCCGCCCTGTGATGGCCCGGATACGGCTCACCTGAACTCCACTCGCGCGGCGCCCCATTGCGCGATGCCAAACTCCGAGCTGACGCGCAAGCCATCCAACGATTCTCTCGATCCTGAGTTTGGCGGGCACTGCACGTTTCAAGCACGCACGGGACCCCTCATGTGCGACAACGCTACGGAGTCGCCAGGCGTCCCCGCAGCACCACGATCGACGCAGCCGGTAACTCCACCGCCCCGTCTGCCGGAATCTCTCGCCGCTCGATCGGACCGTCCGGTTCGGCATTCCCCCCGTGATACATAGCGGACGGATGATCCTCCGCCTCGGGCGGATGTGCGTTAAAGTCGCGCCCCGCCGGGTTCCAGTGATATTGCTCGCTTCCGAAAATGGCCTCTTGCACGGCCCCGCTGAAAGTCGCTCCCGCCCCACTGCCCCGTGCGAACTCAACCCGCACCCGATGACTGCTCTCCTGATCGCGATTCACCAGCATCACCGCCCACTCGCCATCCGGATGCTGCGCAGCATACGCCGTGACCAGGCTATGCCCCACTCCATCGTTCACATCGGAACCAGCCGCATACACATGATTGATTCCGTCCGGCTGCAGCCATTCGCGGTTAATCATCTGCGCCGCAAAGAACTGCGCCAGCGGCTGATGAATCGAATAATCCGCATTTACCGTAAACATCCCAAACGTCCCGGCAGAATCGTTGCAGCCCCGCTCCATTTGCAGCGGCAAATAATGGAAGTAGTAGACGCCGCTCCCTCTCTGCGTCAAAAACGATCCGATGTAATCCGCCAGCCAGAGCCCGCTGAACATGTCCATGTACGTCTCGCTCGTCGACGAAGACAAGTTCGACTCCGTAATGAAATAGGGCACCGCCGCCGGCAGGCCATCGGCACGCCACACATCCACAATGTGCCGGATTAGCTCTGGCTCATCGTACAAACTCGCCCACGTAATGTGGCAGGGATCGTAGGGATAGTGCTCGAACGAGAAAAAACTCAAATCCTGCATCCGATGGTGCTGCTCGAGATAAGCCAGGAATCTCCCGAACCATGAAGTGCGCCCCTCCGCATCCGGCCACACCTCGATATCCTCGTTCACACCCTGAAACGACGGGCCGCCCAGTTTCAGTTTCGGATCGACCGCATGCAGCGCCATCGCATACTCCAGATACAGAGCCGCGTAATCCTCCGGCAACATAAATTGCCCATCGGACTCTTCTCCCATCTCGATGTACGCCAGCGGATAGTGATGGTTCTCGAGATATTTCACCTCCGCAGCGGCGTTGTCCGGCGTGTCGTACAGCATCGCAATCGGGATCATCGCCGGCAGTCCGCGCGTCACGCCACTCTGAAAGAACAGATCGAAGCCCACCTGCGCTTCATTCTTGTTCACCACGCTTGTTTCCGCATGCCACGAATCCGTCGACGAAGCGTACGTTGCCGTCTGCTCCTGATCCGCCGTGTGCCGAGCCAGGTCGTGAAACACGCCATCCTTCGAAGTGGTGCCGAGATACAGTTCGCGAATCGCATACCCCACGCAATTGCGCGGGTCGCCCGCCCCATGCGTGTCGCAGGTGTTGGAGGACTCCGTCATCAGGATGCGCAGATAGCGAACCCGCATCGGGATCTCCGACAACGTGTGCATCGCCACACCACCATGCCCCGCATCGATCACGCCCTGCGGAAACGTCACCCACGCGCCGCGATTCTGCTGATGCATCGGATCCGCGCCCGTCCAGTACTGCAATAAATAATGCGTCGCGTAAGGCTCCGCCCACGAAATCTTTAGCGTATCCACCATCTCTTCGCGCGAAAGATCGATGACCACCCACTGCGGATGCGCCGAATCCGCTTCTCCCGTGTACCGGTTCGTCAGATACGGATTGCTCTTCCAGTACGTGCTTTCGTCGCCGTCCGTGATGCGCGAATATCCGTTGTTCCCCGTCCCGTCGTTGCGTGTCGTCCCGCGATGCGGCAATGCGTAACCGTAGGAGTGACGAATCATCCCAGTCGACGTCGCCGAACCCACAAAGTATCCCTGCCCCGCCTTATCGCTCCACGTCCCTTCCGGATTCCAGTGCCACGCCTCAATCACCAGGTCCGTGTTTTGCCGGTACGTCATCGGTTGCCAGCCAGACTCGAACACAGGCGCCAACGCTTCCTTCGTCAGGTCATGATCGATGGCTGCCACCGGAATACGATCCACTCCTGCGCCCACCGATTGGCGTGGATCGATAGCATTCACCGGGCTGCTGGTATCCACTCGCACCGTCTGCGCTGCAGGAAACAATGGCATCGCCACGATCAGAATGCAAAGGCAGCGGCAACAACCAGCAATCCAACCAAACAAGTTTTGCATTAGCTCTCCAAATCCTTCCGGTCCGATGCCGAGACGGAGTCATCAAGTGGCAGGCTCTCCGGCAGGCCGTAGAGCAGAAAGTCCATGTTCGCTTCGCCGGCAATCTCGACATCAAATCTCTTCACAAATCACCAGGTCAAATCCGCACGTGGTGCGTGCGCCCGTGAAACAGCCACGCACTCAAGCCCACCAGCGCCCACACGCTGCCCGCAATCAGCGCCAGATGGCTCAGGTTGAACCAGATGAATCCGCAAACTGCGAATCCCGCCAGCGACATCACAATCCATAACCACTCTTTGCTGCGATCGCGTCTCCATCCCAGCACCGCCGACGACAGGTTCACGCCCATAAACGCCAGCAGTGCGCCGTAGTTCAGAAGCTCCGTTCCCAGCTCGTAGCTCAGCACCAGCGCGCCGCACAGGCAGATTGCGCCAACCAGCAGCACGTTGTTGCGCGGAATCCGGTTCTTCGGATGAACCGCGCCAAAAAACCGCTTCGGAATCGCGCCGTCCTGCCCCATCGCCAGCAGCAGCCGCGCTGCGCCCAGTTGCGATGCCATCCCCGACCCAATCGTCGCCAGCAGCAGCGCCCCGTTCACGATGGCAAACGTGATCGGACCGCCCGCTCGCCCGGCCACCTGCACATACGCCGTATCCACATCGGCAAACGCGAGGCCACGCGGCCAAACCAGTTGCCCCAGATAAACCTCGATCGACGCCAGCACGCCCGTAATCACGCAGGTCGCCACAATCGCCCGCGGGATGCTCCGCTCCGGATTCTTCGCCTCGTCCGTGAGCGTGGAGATCCCGTCGAATCCGATATAAGTCAACACCGCAATCGACGTTCCCCGAAACAGCGCGTGGCTCGAAAAACGCGAAGGATCGTAAAACGGCGTGGTGTAGAACGATGCCGCCTGCGCCGGCAGATGCATCAGGTAGCGCAGCACCGCCGCCACCACAATCAGAATCACTACTCCCAGCGCCGCCGCCATCCCCGCGTTAATGCGCGCCGAAGTCTCAACGCCATTCAGGTTCAGCATCGTGAACAGCGCTATAAAAAAGAAAATCCAGAACACGTACGGCACTTCCGGCAGAAAATTCTGCGCCGCCTTCGCCGACCAGATGGTGCAAATCAGCGGATTCAAAATGTAATCCATCACCAGGCACCAGCCGGTCAAATACCCCAGCCCAGGATGCAACTGGCGCCCCACATACATAAACGCCGAGCCGCCCTGCGGATACACCCGCGCCATGCGCCCATAACTCACCGACGTAAACAGCATGGCGACCATCGCGAAAAGAATCGCCGTCACCACATGTCCGCGCGCTTCCTGGTAGATGACCCCGAAGCTGGGCATCGGCGCCGTCGGCTGAATCAGAATGATCCCGTAGAGCACGAGATCCCAATAGCGCAGGCTGCGCTTCAGCGTTACCGGCTGCGTGACTTCACTGGCCACTCAGGCGCCTCGCCAACATCCGAAACTTCTTCACCGCCGGCATCCTCAGCATAGGTGCGATTGTCTCAGCCATCGGAAGTTGTGTTGCAGGGCAACCAGCAGAATCCGCTTTCGCCCACACCTCAGATCCGGAACACGATCCTGCGGGCTATTGAATCGTTTGAATACTGAAATTATGCCCGAATCCGTTCACTTGTCAAACTGAATCTCAGCCCGCAATCGGGCGCCTGGGTTGTGTTCTGCGGTCCTGCAAAGCCGCACGGTCTACGGCTCTTTGCGGTTCGGCACAATCACCGGCCGCCGGAGCGGCACCATCGCCGCTCCCGGCTGCTGCGACATATGCTGCATCCGGCCCACCATCTCCGTCCGCACGTACTCCACAAAGTCCTGCATCTGCCGATTCATTTCTTCCATCCGCTCGCGCATCTGCAGCACGATGGCAATCCCCGCGATATTCACGCCCAGATCGCGCGCCAAATTCAGAATGAACTCCAGCCGCTCCAGGTCCTCGTCGGTATACAGCCGCGTGTTCCCTTCCGTGCGCGACGGCTTCAACAGCCCCTCGCGCTCGTACAAACGCAGCGTTTGCGGATGAATGTCGTACATCTCGGCCACCGCCGAAATCATGTACGCGCCTTTTGATTTGCGTTTTGTGGGCATGCTCGATTCACATTATGCACCGCCGCCAGTGCATAGACCATGACAATCAGCGCGGCTCCGCTCCTGTGAACAGATCCGCGACAGCGTCATCCACCACCATCTCGCCCAGCGCGATCCGTCGCGGTAACAGATTCTTCAGGTGCCCGCCGTAAATCCGGTAAGGGACCGTCACCTCGATGGCGTACCCGCTCTCTTCCTCGATGTTGATCACCACTGCGTCCTGGTAACCCTCAGCCGAAGGCTCGGCCAGACTCACATTGGCCGCCATCGCCACCGCCTGCACCGCCCCGCGCCGCGCCTGGCGCGCCATCTGCTCCGCCAGCAGCTTCCACAGCCGCTTCGGGTCATTCGGCAGTCGCGGAATCTCCAGCGTCTCGCGCGATATCTGACCTTCCTGGTCCATCGAGTACCCAAAAGGCCCCAGTTCCCCATACTTGCGCAGAATGAGCCGCGCAAACGACATCACCGCGTTCAGGAGTTGGTTCGCCCGGCGGCGTCCCTGCTCCTCGCCGCTGCCCTGGGGGCTCCTCATCTCCAGGATCTTGCTCACGACAACCCTTTCAGCGTCGCCAGCACCTCTTCGGCATGCCCCTCCGGCTTCACCTTGGGAAAAACCTTCAGCAACCGCTGGTCCGGCCCAATCAGGAAGGTCGTCCGCTCGATCCCGATCACCGTCATGCCGTACATATTCTTTTCCTTCAGCACGTCAAACTGTTTGCAAACGATTTCGTCTACATCAGCAAGGAGGGGATACGGCAAATCGTACTTTTCACGAAACTTCTTCTGCGCTTTGGGCGTGTCGCGCGAGATTCCCAGCACCACCGCCCCCGTGTCCTGAATCTTTTTGAACTGGTCCCGGAAACCGCAGGCCTCAATCGTGCATCCAGGCGTATCGGCTTTGGGATAAAAGAAGAGCACCACCGGCTTGCCGGCAAAATCCCTGAGGTGTACGGTCTTCTCCTCATCGTCCTGGAGCGTGAAATCGGCGACTTTTTTGTTCAGTTCCATCGTTTCCCCTTCGCAGTCAGCGGTTCGCGGGCAGCAAGTGCGCCCAGTTAAGATTGTTTCGTAGCAGTGAGGGTTATGTCACGCGTTTGGACAGGAATTCTGGCTTCGCTCGGCGCCGCTGCGGCTTGCGCCGTCCCTGCGCACGCCCAATACGTAGGCCACGTCGACACCAGCCAGCCCACGAACACCAATCACCTCCGCGCCACTGCGGTCCTCGAATACACAGGCGACCTGAACACCATCAAAGCTAGCCGCCTGGTCCCTATCGCTGTCTGGGACGGCGTCCAGTACCAGCCTGGCGGCCTCTACCTCGCCCAACCCGCCCCTCTGGCCGTCCTTTCCGGCACGCAGTATGAGCTTGAATCTGACGGCAAATCCACCGGCTTTTTCAACGTGAAGGATTCCGAAGATCTGGCCGGCCTCTGGATCGGCGTTGGCAGCTTTGAAGGTCCCCCGCCGCCTCCAGCCAAACGCCGGGCAGCCGACAGCGGCCACGCCTACACGGTCAGCGAGGTCGATCCCGACAAACCTCACTTCGCTCATCGTCCCCCGCCCGAAGCCACCAACCCCGATGGATCGGCCGCAGACTCGCCCGACCATCCCACCCTCCACGCCCGCACCGGCGACAGCTCTGCCGACAATTCCAGTGATTCCGGATCTGCCTCCACGCAGCCCGCCCTCGATTCCGACCGCCCCACCTTTCACCGGCACGCCGCCAGCCCAGCCAGCCAGATGGCCGTCGATCCTGACCGCCCCCGGCTTAGCCACACCACGCCGGAGTCGCAGCAGAAGCTGGCGAGACCCGACGCCCTCTTCGGCCTGCCTGCCGACATGAAGCAAATCGCCGGCGTTTCCGACAGCAATCCCGTCAGCACCCAGTCGTTCACGTATTCCTGGGCCAATCCTGAAGACTCCGCAACCATGCGGTCCGCGCTTGAAACCGTCGCGCAGCAGGCTGTCGCTCCGCCGGCCCCTCCCAAACCACCCGCCGCCAAGTCCGCCGCGCACACCACGCGGCACAAGCCCGCTCCGCCGCCGCCCCCTCCAGCCCTGGACGACGAAGAGTTTCAAGCCTTCGGCCTCACTTTTGGTGGAGGAGCCACCATGGTCCTCACCGGACACACCTCCACAACGCCGCAGAAATACGTCACCGTCATCGCCCAGCCAGATTTTTACGGGAAAGCCCAGATCCTGCTCAAGCAGGTCACTACGGATGACAGCCTCGACGTCTCGCCGCGCATGCGGCTCATCGATGCTGTCGACACTCAGGGCAATAGCCGCGGCGATTTGCTCTTTGAATTGCGTGGCCAGACCTACCGCCAGTTCGCCATCTATCGCGTTGCCGGCGGCCAGGCGACACAAGTCTTCGTCACCCAGCCCACATCGATCAATTGAAATCGTTGCGCTTTGTGCGGTTCCCCATCGGCCACCCACTGACAACTGACTACTGACTACTGTTACATCTTCGGCAGTTGGCTGGTGTCCCAGCCTCCACCAAGCGCAAGAATCAGCTGCACGCTCGCCGCATACTGGCGCGTCTCAATGTCTTCCTGCGTCCGTTCGTTGGTCAGCTGCGTCGTCTGCGCGGTCAACACTTCAAGATACGTCGTCACGCCGCCCTTATAACGGCTTGTGCTGATCGACAATGATCGCTGCGCCGCTGCCACCGCACGCGTCTGCACCACCGATTCCTGATCCAGAATGCGTAGCGCCGCCAGATTGTCTTCCACTTCCTGAAAAGCGTTCAGCACGCTCTGCCGGTAATTCGCCACCTGCTGCTCGTAGCTATCGCGCGCCTGCTGCGTCACCGCATGCCGCCGGCCAGCGTCAAACAGCAGTTCAATCGCCGATCCGCCCAGTGACCACATCTCGCTCGGCCCCTGAACCCAGGTCCCGGGCTGCCCGCTGGCGAATCCGCCCGATCCGCCCAGCGAAATGTTTGGATAGTAGGCCGCAATCGCGATCCCAATCTGCGCGTTCGCCGCATCCGCCTGCCGTTCCGCCGCTGCAATGTCCGGCCGCCTCTCCAGCAACTGCGACGGCAAGCCTACCGGAATCTGCGGAATCTGCTGCCCCAGCGGCATCGCCGGCAAACTAAACGAAGAAGCCGACACCCCCACCAGCGTCGCAATCGCATGCTCGTACTGCGACCGCGCCACGCCTACATCGATGTCCTGCGCCCGCGTCTGCTCCAGCTGCGTCTGCGCCAGCGCCACGTCCGACTCCGTAGCCACGCCGCCTTTGAATCGTACCTGTGTCAGTTTCAAATACTCTTCGTACGAAGCCACCGTGTTGTCGAGCAACTCCTTCTGTGCATCCAGCCCGCGCATTTCGAAGTAGTCCGTCGCCAACTCGGCGCGCACGCTCAGTTCCACATTGGCCAGTTGCGCCGCCGATGCCTGAGCGCTGGCTCGCGCCTGCTCCACCGTGCGCCGAATCTGTCCCCAGAAATCCGGCTGCCACTGTGCCTGCCCCGCCACCGAGAACTCGTTGTATTGATACTTCGTCACGCCCGGCAGCGTATTCGTCTGGTTGTGCGATTCCCGCGTGCGGCTAATCGACGGCCCCGCCGACAGCGTTGGGAAAAATTGCGACCGCGCAATCTGCACCTGCTCCCGCGCCGCGAAATATTGCTCCGTCGCCGCTTTGAGCGTCTGGTTCGAAACCGCAACTTTATCTTCCAGCCCGTTCAGTTGCGGATCGCCATAAATCTCCCACCACTTGCCGCGCAGCACCGCGTCGCTGGGCTCCGCCTGCTTCCACGTCCCATCCGGCGGATTTGGCGGCGGCACAGCGTTCTCTTTCCATTCCGGCGCCTGGGGCACAGCGTCCGGGCGATGGTAGTTCGGGCCAACCGTACAGCCCGCCACCAGCAGCGCCAGCGCTGTCGCCGTCAGGCCCAGGGGAGTTACGTGCCTCATGCACGCCCTCCGGCAGGGCCCTGCGGATTCTCGTTCTCCGCCGGTGGCGTTCCCGGCACGCCGTTCCCATTCGGCGTGACCACCCGAACCGTCTCCCCATCCACAACCGAATCCGGCGGATTCTGCACCACCAAATCGTCCGCCTTCAGCCCGTCGATCACCTGCACCACACGGCCATCGTCCTGCCCGATTGTGATCGGCACCAGCTTCGCCTTGTTGCCGTCCACCACCGTCACTACCCGCAGGCCTTCCTGCCGGAACATCAGCGTGGAAACCGGCACAATCAGCGTTTCCCGCGCCACCTTCACCTTGAAATGCACTTCCGTGTACGCCCCCGGAACCAGCGCGCCGTCGCGATTCGGCACATCCACTTCCACCAGCAAGGTCCGCGAAGCCGGATCGATCGCGCTCGAAGTCCGCACTACCTTGCCCTCGAATCGGCGGCCCGGATACTGATCGACCGTCAGGTCCGCACCCGTACCCACCGTGCACGAAGGCGCATCCACTTGCGGAACATTCACGTACACCCGCAGGACATGCTCGTCGTCGAGGTGAAACATCTCGCGTCCGCCCGTTCCCCCGGCTCCCGCGTTAATCAGTGTGCCGGTGTCCACATCGCGAGCCGTCACAACTCCGTCGAAAGGTGCGTACACCTTCTCAAAGCCCGTCAGTTGCTCCAGCCTCTGAACGTTCGCCTCCGCTGACTCCACCTGCGTGTTCGTCGATGCCGCCTGCGTGACAAAGTTTTCCGTATCCTGCTTCGCCACCGCGTTGTCTGCCAGCAGATCCGTGTAGCGTTGAGCCTGCTGCTTCGCATAGCCCGAATTCGCCACCGCCGTCGCCAGCTGTGCCTTGGCCTGCACAAGTTCCTGATCCACTTCCGGGCTCGCAATCGTCGCCAGCAGCTGCCCCTTCTTCACGTGTGCGCCAATGTCGAAATACCACTTGTCGAGATACCCATCGGTCCGCGCATAAATCGGCGAATCCACGTACGCGAACATGTTCCCCGGCAGCACGATCTCTTCGCTCGGCGCGCCCGGTTGGGGCTTCGCCACCAACACATCGGCCAGGGCAACCTGCTCCGTATTCGCCAGTAGTGTTTTCTCCGCGCGCAGCCGTGGCACGATCAGCATTACGGCCAGTGCCGCCACCGCGACCATCAGGAGAGCCAGCACGATTATCGCTTTCCGCCCGGAAATCGGCGGCTTGTCGCTCTGCCCATGTCCATGTCCAGCCTCTCCGTGTTCCGCCGGCCGTTGGCGCTGTTCCTGGTTTGCTTCGCTCATCGCTAGTCTCCCGCCACAGGCTGTTGCCTGTGTGTGTGGCGCCGTTCTTCACGCTCGCGCCGCCGCCGCTCCGCTCGCCCGTGCAGCTCGCTGAATACGGTTGGAACAAAAAACAAAGTCGATACTGTGGCGAATAACAATCCGCCAATTACTGCGCGCCCCAGCGGCGCATTCTGCTCGCCGCCCGAACCCAGCCCCAGCGACATCGGCACCATGCCTAAAATCATCGCCAGCGCCGTCATCAGCACCGGCCGGAACCGCACAAACCCTGCATTCAGCGCCGACAACGCCGCGTCTCCCACCGTCTCTTCCAGCTGCTCGCGCGCAAAGCTCACCACCAGAATCGAGTTCGACGTTGCCACGCCCATGCACATAATGGCTCCCGTGAGCGCCGGCACGCTCAGCCGCGTGTGCGTCAGAAACAGAAACCACACGATTCCCGAAATCGCTGCCGGCAGCGCCGTCACAATAATGAACGGATCCAGCCACGACTGGAAATTCACCACGATCAGCAAATACACCAGCACGATCGAAAACAACAATCCGCCCAGCAATCCTTCAAAGGACGAGCGCATCGTCTGCACCTGCCCGCGCACAATAATCCGTGACCCCTTGGGCAGTTTGCTCTGGTTTTGCGCAATGATCCTGTCAATGTTCCTGCTCACGCTGGCAAGATCCGTCCCTGCCACGTTGCCAAAGATGTCCACCACCGGCTGGATGTTGTAGTGGGTCACTGTGGCCTGTTCCTCGCCCGGCTCAATGTCTGCCACGTTCCCCAGAATTTGAATCGGCTTACCGCCCACCGGCCCCGTCGACGGCGCCATCCCCGCGCCATACGAACCCGAGTTCGGAAGTCCGCCCGCTGCCCCTCCCGTCGAAGCTGCCCCACTGCCCGCCGTGAGCGGAATATTCTTCAGGTCCTGCATCGTGTCAAGCTGATACTGCGGCGACTGCGTCGCAATGCTGTACTCCACGCCGTTGCTTGGGTCCAGATAGTACGTCGGCGAGGTTTGAAAGCTGCCGCTCGTCGCCACCAGCAGGCTCCCCATCACATCCCGCTGCTGCAGCCCTGCGGTTTGCGCCATCGTCCGGTTCACATTGATCTGCAGTTTCGGATTATTGAACGGCTGCTGGATCCGCATGTCCGCCGTCCCCGCCACGTACTTAATCTGGTTCAGCAGATTCGCCGCAAATTCCCGATTCCCATCCTGATTTGGACCCATAATCTGAATGTCAATCGGAGCCGGCAATCCGAAGTTCAGAATCTGCGTCACCATATCCACCGGCAGCGTGTAAAACTCCGTCCCCGGAAACCTCTTCGGCAACTCCTCGCGCAGCTTCTCCACATATTCGTCGGTCGGATTATGCTTCTCGGCAAGAGAAACCTGAATGTCCGCATCTCCAGGCCCCACCGGCGCGGAATTCGAATACGACAAATTGATTCCCGAATACGGCAGCCCGATATTGTCGATAATCGTGACCAGTTCACTCTTCGGAATCAACTGCCGAATCGTCGTGTCGATCCGGTCGCACAGCGCCGCCGTGTCTTCAATGCGCGTGCCCGTCCGTGCCCTGATATGCAGCTTGAACTGCCCGCTGTCCACACTCGGGAAGAAATCTTCGCCCAGATACGGGTAGAGCAGAGCCGCCGACCCCATCGTGAAAACGAAAAAGATGATCATGAACACGCCGGCGTGGTGAATGCATAGCTCCAGCATCCGCCGGTACCCCGAGCGAATCCTCTCGAAGTGATGTTCGAACCCCAGTTGAAATCGCGTGAACGGATTG
Organism: Acidobacteriaceae bacterium; assembly: GCA_035482355.1. Lineage (GTDB taxonomy): Bacteria > Acidobacteriota > Terriglobia > Terriglobales > Acidobacteriaceae > Palsa-343. The sequence goes on from DATHQV010000080.1 coordinate 31,420, forward strand.
AGGCTCCGCTGCTTTTTCTCGTGCTCGTCTGCTTCCACTTCTTTCAGCAGATATTTCGCCATCGTCGGCACTACCGTCCGCGACAGCAGGTACGAAGCCAACATGGCGAACACCACGGCCTCGGCCAGCGGCACAAACAAATACTTCGCCACCCCACCCAGAAAGAACATGGGCACAAACACAATGCAGATGGAAATCGTCGCCACCAGCGCCGGAACGGCAATCTGCGCGGCGCCATCCAAAATGGCCTGCTCGATCGCTTTTCCCGCCTCCAGATTGCGATTGATGTTCTCAATCTCAACCGTCGCGTCATCCACCAGAATGCCCACCGCCAGAGCAAGCCCGCCCAGCGTCATGATGTTGATCGTCTCGCCCAGCGCGCTCAGCGTCAGCAGTGACGTCAAAATCGACAGCGGAATCGAGACCGCAATGATCAGCGTGCTCCGCCAGCTTCCCAGGAAAATCAGAATCATGACGGCGGTCAGGCACGCCGCAATAATCGCCTCGTGCACCACGCCGTCAATCGACTCCCGCACAAAAATCGACTGGTCGGCCAGTGGCGTGATCTTCAACTGCGGGGGCAACTGCGGTTTGAGGCTGTTCGCCTTCGCCAAAATCCCCTTCACGATGCTCAGCGTCGATGCGTTGCCCGTCTTGATCACGGAAAGCAGCGCCGACCGCTGCCCATCCACGCGCACAATGTTGGTCTGCGGCGGAAACCCGTTCCGCACGTGCGCCACATCCTTGACGTAGACCATCGCGCCATTCACCTGTCGGATGGGCAGATTGTTCAGCCCCGCAATATCCGGAGGCGCGCTGTTCGTCTCCACCTGGTATTCGAACTGCCCAATCTTCACCGTGCCCGACGGCAGAATCAGGTTTTGCGCGGCGATCGCGCTCACCACATCCGATGGCGACAGCCCTTCCGCTTGCATCGCCTGCTGGTTGAGATCCACCTGCACCTGGCGCTGCTTGCCGCCGTACGGATACGGAATGCCCGCGCCCGGCACGGTCACCAGTTGTGTCCGGATGAAATTCAGCCCCAGATCATTCAGCTGCATTTCCGACAATCCCTGCCCGGAAAGCCCCAGCTGAATAATCGGCACGCTCGATGCGTTGTACTGGATCACCAGCGGCGGCGTCGTGCCCTGCGGCAATTGCCGCAACTGTGTCTGCGCGATCGCCGTCACCTGCGCTACCGCGTTCGCAATATTCACGCCCGGCTGAAAATAAATTTTCTCGACAGCGATGCCGTTCAGCGACGTCGACTCGATATGCTCGATGTCGTTTACCGTCGTCGTCAGCGAGCGCTCGCTCAGCGTCACAATCCGGCTTGCCATCTGCTCCGGCGAAAAGCCCTGATAGTTCCAGAGCATCGTCACCACCGGAATATTGATGTTCGGAAAAATATCCACTGGCATTTCCATAATGGCCAGCGGTCCCAACACCATCAGCAGCAACGCGACAACGGCGAAGGTATAAGGCCGTCGCAGCGCGAGGCGGACTATCCACATATCGTTTCTGCTTCTCCTGCGGCGCGCGCCTCATGCGGCGGCCGGGATTCTCCACTCCGGGGTCCTGGGGGTTGATTTCACCCTGGCTCTATCTGGGCAAGGCGAAGAACGCATCCCGCTGACTTCAGTATCCACCCTGTGCCAGCAGGGACAAAAATGCACCGGACAACTGCTTTATGCTTCTTGAAGACGAGTCGTCTCGTAAAAAAGACGCTCGCCTTCCCCTCTGTTCTGTATACGAAATAGATGGCCGGAACGGCTCAGGCGATTCAGCCCCCGGGAGTAAATTCCCGCGCTACATGTTCGTTTTGTGGAAGATAAATGCCGGGCAATTGCGCACCATCAGCATAATCAGCCGCCAGAACGGGGGCGTATACACCACAGCTTTCCCCTTATCGATGCCCCGCACAATGTCGCGAGCCACGCGCGAGGGTTGCGCAAACAGCGGGCTCGGCGGCAAATGCGCGGTCATGGGCGTCGCCACGAATCCTGGCTTGATGGTCAGCACATGGACCCCGGTTCCGTGCAGGCGATGGCGCAGCCCGTCGAGGAAGATATTCAAGCCGCCCTTCGAAGCCCCATAAACATAATTGCTCTTCCGCCCACGATCGCCCGCCACCGACGAAATCACCGCTAAGGTTCCCTGCCGTTCCTCCTCAAAGTAATTCGCCAGCCAGGTAATCAGCGAAACCGCCGACAGAAAATTCGTCCGCAGAATCGCCTCCGCCGCCGCATAGTCGCGCTCCGCATCCGCCTGGTTCCCCAACACCCCATGTGCCAGCAGCGCCAAATCAATCCCACCCAGCGCCTCTACGGCCTGCGCCAGCAGCACCGGATGCGCCGCTGTATCGTCCAGATCCACCACCAGCACCGTCGCGGCGCGAGCCCCACGCGTCAGCAAATCGCTTCGCACCGCGTCCAGTTTCTGCGCGTTCCGCCCTGCCAATACAAAGCTTCCGCCCTGCTCCGCCATCAGCCGCAGCGTCGCCTCCGCAATCGCCGAAGTCGCACCCAGCGCCAGCACCCGCCGCGGCAATCCCTGTCCCCCGGCGTCAGCCATTCAGCGGCCTCCGTCCCGTCACCCGCTGCCAAAATGCCGAATCGAATCCTGGATCCACGTACCGCGCAAAATCCTGCCACTGCGGATAAAACGCCTGGAACTGCTCCGCCGTCATCCGCGCGTCCTTCGCCGAATACATCCGTCCCCCGTGCTCCAGCGTGATCTTCGCCAGCCGCTCCGCCAAATCGAAACTCACATCCTTACGAATTGGAAAATCTAACGCCAGCATCACGCCCGGCGCTGGAAACGACATCATCCCCGCCGACGGAACATCGCCAAAAAATTTGATCACCGCCAAAAAAGACGCCAGCCCCGACTTCGTAATCGCCGTCAGAATCTCCAGCATCCCTTCACGACCGCTGGCGTGAGGCAGAACATTCTGGAACTGCAGCAGCCCGTGCCTCCCATACATCCGGTTCCAGCGCAGCACCGTGTCCAGCGGATAGAAAAATGGCTCATAATCCACCGGCCCAATCTTCCTCTGACCCAGTTGTTTGTGAAAGTAGAGTGAATTAAACGCCGCCATCGAAAACCGGTTCAGCGCAATCTCCGGCAGGTCAATCGGAAACATCAGCTTCGGCTCTTTGCTCTTCGTCAGAGGCCCCGGTGCCTGCGCGTGGTCACCCTGCATAAAAATTCCCCGCGCAAAATTCCTGCCCGTCGATACGCAATCGATCCACGCTACCGTGTATTCGCTATTCGCCGCCTGCGACAGCACGAAAAACTCATCGATGCCGTGGAATTTGTCTCCGCGATAATCAATCTTCCGCGACACAATCGGCCGCAGCCGGATCTCCGCCCACGTCATCAGGCCGGTCAGCCCCATTCCGCCAATCGTCGCGGCAAACCATTCCGGATTTTCGATCGGGCTGCAAACAAACCGTGTTCCATCCGACCGCACCAGTTCGAAACGCAGCACATGCCGCCCAAACGCCCCGGCCACGTGATGGTTCTTCCCGTGAATATCGTTGGCAATTGCGCCGCCCACCGTCACATATTTCGTGCCTGGCGTCACCGGCAAAAAGAATCCGTGCGGCACGGCAAAATCCAGAATCTGCTGCAGCGATATCCCCGCCTCGCAGCGCAGCACGCCCGTCGCCGGATCGAACGCCAGGAGCCGATCCATGCCATGCGTCTCCAGCAGCGTTCCGTGCTCCAGCAGGCACACATCGCCATAACTGCGCCCCAGCCCCACCGGCAATTGTTTCCTGCCGTCCGGTTTTGCCAGCGGATAATCCGTGGTCCAGTGCAGCGAAACCACGTCCGCCTCCAGCGTTGGATACCGCCCCCACGACTCGAACCGCGGCCGCGTCTTCGTTGTGCCCATTTCCCTGCTCGATTTCCGGCTTTAAAAAGCCGCCAATGCTGCAATTGCTGCAACCGCTACGCCGATCAGCAGACTGATGCGGTCCGTAACGGCGAAAATCACTGGATCCTCATCCAGTTCCCCACGCGATGCCAGCAGCCATACCCGCATCAGCCAAAGCGCCATCAGAGGCGTAATCAGCCACAGCCGCACCGGATACTTATACAGCCGCGTCACTTCCTGCGCGCCAATGTAGAACGAGAACACGATCACCGATGCAAACGCGCTGGAAGTTCCGAAACTCCGCAGCTGCTCAATATCCGCCAGCAAATACCCGCGTCCGTTCGTCACCCTCTGCCCGCGCGCCCGCATGTTCTGCAACTCGCTGAACCGCTTCACCATCGCCAGGCTCAGGAACAGGAACAGCGAAAACGCGCCCAGCCACGGCGAAATCGGAACGCCCGTCGCCGCCGAGCCCGCCAGCATGCGCACCACATACAAACCCGACAGCAAAATCACATCCAACAGCGCAACGCGCTTCAAATACAGCGAATACGACAGCGTCGTTACCAGGTACAGCAGCAGCCAAATCAGAAACGGTCGCGGCAATACAACCGCCGACCACGCCACGCCCAGCCCCAGAAATATCGCGCTGATTGCCACGCCCACGATTACTGAAAGATCTCCGGCCGCAAAAGGACGTAACTTCTTCCGCGGATGCCGCCGGTCTGCCTCGATATCCAGCAGGTCGTTCACGATGTACGTCGCTGACGCGCACAGGCTGAAGCTGATAAACGCAATCCCCGCCTGTATTGCCAACCGCGCCGTCAGCGTATGCGCCAGCAGCAGTGGCAAAAAAATCAAAATATTCTTAGCCCACTGATGCAGCCGAATCGCCTTCAGAAGCGCCCGCGAACGCGACCGGCGATCCTCGAAGTCTCGCTGGATCGCAATCCCTCGTGCGCGTAGCCGCGATCGCAGCCCTGGCGTTGGATTGGCCAGCATCGCCGTCTTCGCATGTTGCAGCAACGGCACATCCGGCGCAGCATTCCCCACGTAGTCGTAACCCGCCTCGCCGAATTGCTGCCGCAGACCCGCCAGTTTGTTCCCGCCCGTCAGATTCGTCGTCCCGTCGCTCGCCAGCACTCCGTCGAATAGTCCCAGATGATCCGCAATGCGCTGCGCCAGCGTCTGGTCCGCACCGGTCGCCAAATAAATCTTGCGCCCCTCGCCCCGCTCCGTTTCCAGGAATTCGATGAGTGCATGGTTATACGGCAGGTGCCGCACATCCAGCGCCACCCGCGCCCCTACCTCTTCCTTCACAGCGGCCTTCCCGCGCAGCAGCCAGGCCGGAAACTGCAGCAGCGCCAGCGGACGCGTGCGCGCCAGCACCAGCAGCGAATCCATCAGCGTGTCGCTCTTGACCAGCGTTCCGTCCAAATCGACGCACAGTGGCGGCCGGAATACCTCCGGCGCCAACTCCTGCACAGACGTCTGGCTCAAGGAAATTTCTCCCATGGCTTGGATCGAGACCTGGCGTTCAGAGCGAAAAGAAGGGATTCTCTGGCTCGGGAACCCCGCTCCGGACGAGAGAAAAGCTGGATTTCAGCGCAAGTATAGCACCGCAATCACGGCCTTCCCCCTGCAGAGCACCTCGCAAGACACTCCGCCAGTCAACTTCCGTAACCCCTCGAAATACACTGAAAAGGTTGCCGTTTTGAGGGTTTTACTGGAATCCTTTCGCTGACAGCTTTTCGCTAACAGTCTCTCGCTAAGAGTCTTTCGCTGCCGCCGCTTCTAGTGCGCCAGCGTGTTCTCGATTTCCGGCTCTGCGGGATCCGTCGCCTTCTCCACCAGCTTCTCCGGGAAATACGCGTTGATCACGTATTGCTCCAGCATCCGCTGCGTGTTGAAAAACGATCCGTTCAGCGCAATCGTCGACCGCATAATGCGCCGCCACTGTCCCTGATCCTTGTAGTACAGCGGCAGAATCACCTGCTCCAGGTGCTCGTACATCGACCGCGCCTCGCCCGGCTCATCGTCGTGATCGTCAATCGCCCATCCCGTCACGCCTTCGATCCAACCTTCGATCCACCAGCCGTCCAGGATGCTCAGGCTCGGCACCCCGTTCAGCGCGGCCTTCATCCCGCTGGTTCCTGACGCCTCATACGGACGCAGCGGCGTATTCAGCCACAAATCCACGCCCCCCGTCATCAGCGCGCCCAGCTTCCACTCGTAATTTTCGAGGTAAACAATCTGCAGAGCGCTCTTGCTCAGCTCATGCGACAGTTCGATCACACGCCGGATCTTCGCCTTGCCCGGTTCGTCCGCTGGATGCGCCTTCCCCGCGTACAGAATCTGCATCCCGCCGCTCTTCTCCGCCAGCCGCACCAGCCGCTCCGGATCGGTGAACAGCAAATCCGCCCGCTTGTACGTCGCCGCGCGACGCGCAAATCCCAGCGTGAAGATTTCCTCTTTCATTTCCACGCCCGACGCTGCCTTCACCGCGGCTAACAGCGCCCGCTTCGACGCCGCGTGCGCCTCCACAATTTCGTTCTCCGGGATATCGATCGCATACCGCAGCGTCACGTTGTCCTGCCGCCAGCGGGGCAGGTGCTTGTCGAACACCGCCTGCACCGACGCCGCCGTCCACGTGCCCGCATGCACCCCGTTCGTGATCGCATCAATCGTGTATTCCGGAAACATCTGTCGCGATACCTTGCCGTGCTGCATCGCCACGCCGTTCACAAAGCGCGAGAAGCGCAGCGCCACATACGTCAAATTCAGCAGCCCGTCGTGGAAACATCCAAACCGCTCCAGCAGTCCGGCGCGCTCCGCTCCCAGAATGCGATAAGCCTGCTCGCCTGAAAATCTATCGTGTCCCGCCGGAACCGGCGTATGCGTCGTGAATACGCAACGGCGCCGCACCGCTTCGATATTCCGCTCAGTCGCTGTCTGCAGCCCAGCTCCGTGCAGTTCCTGCTCCAGCACTGGAATCGTCAGCAGAGCCGCATGGCCTTCATTCATGTGGTAAACCGACGGCTCGTATTCCAGAGCCCGCAACATCCGCGCCCCGCCGATGCCCAGAATCGCTTCCTGGCGCAGCCGGTAATTCGTGTCGCCGCCGTACAGATGGTCCGTCAACACCCGATCCGCGGGATCATTCTGTTCCAGGTCCGCGTCGAGAAAATACACCGGAATCCGATGCCCTGTGACGCCTTCAATCTCGTACCGCCAGGCGCGCAACGCCACCGGCCGTCCCTCGATCGTTACCGTCACGATCGGCTCTTCCGCGACCGCCAGTTTCTCTGGATTCCATGGCTGGGATTCCTCGCTCTGAGTCCCCGCCCCGTCCAGATGCTGCCGGAAATATCCCTTCCGGTGCGCCAGCGTCACCGCCGCCAGCGGCAATCCCATGTCGGCTGCCGCCCGCAGCGTATCGCCGGCCAACACGCCCAAACCACCGCTGTACGAGGGGATCTCCGGTATCACCGCGATCTCCATTGAAAAATACGCGACGATCCCGCCTTCGCTGGGTTCTTCCGGGGAGAAGTATTGCGAACGATTGATGAAATGCATTTCTGAGTCTTGTTCTCCGGCCTTCTTGAGCGACTTCGTTCAGAATAACGAACTCTTGCCTGTTCGCGCCGCTCCAGCCAACCCTGTGATTCTTACACTCTCATCGCAGGGGTCATATAACCCGTCTGTGGAATACCGGGTGAACTCGCTGCCCACCCGTTTCCCCTTCCTCATTTTTGTACGTTAGGCCCGTAGAAAATTGCCGGTCAAACCTCATGCGCCGCCGCCGAAGCATGACAGCGGTAGATGTCAGGATCGATGCCCGTGGCTGCCTTGTAATCGTCATGAAGCCGAGCGGAAAACTCCTTAGCCCGATTCGCCTCTACAAGATTGACGGTGCATCCCCCAAATCCGCCACCCGTCAGTCGTGCCCCAATCAGCCCCGGCAGCCGTTGCGCCGCCTCCACCATCGCATCCGCTTCCTCGCAGCTTGCTTCAAAATCATCGCGATAGCTCACATGCGCGGCCGCCATCAGGTCGCCCAGCCTCTTCAAATTTCCTTCTGCCAGGGCATCCGCTGCTGCCACCGTTCGCAGATTCTCGGTAATGATGTGGCGGCACCGGCGCAGCACGTTGTCCGGCATCTCGTGACCCCATTTTTCCAGGTCCAGCGTGGTCGCATCCCGCAGCAGCGCAATCTCCGGCCGGTGGCTGCGCAGAATCGCAGTACCCTCCTCGACCTCCGCGCGCCGGTTCCCATACTCGCCTCCCGCCACCGAATGCTTCACCATCGTGTTTGCAATCACCAGACTCAGGTGTGAAGGAATTGGCGCCAGCCGAAATTCCAGCGAACGGCAATCCAGCAGCAACGCATGATCCTCCGCTCCGTTGCACGCAATGAACTGGTCCATGATCCCGCAGGGCGACTCCACATACACGTTCTCCGCCCGCTGGCAAAGCTTCGCCATCTCATCCCTCGCCAGCTCTTTGCCGGCCAGATCCAGCACCGCCAGCGCCGTCGCCACTTCAATCGACGCCGACGAACTCAGCCCCGCTCCCAGCGGCACATCCCCATGCAGAGTCAGACTGAACCCCGGTACCTCAATCCCTCTGTCCCGCAACGCCCAAACTACCCCCAGCGGATAATCCGACCAGTGCTTGCTCCGCGTCGCCGGAAACTCTCCCGCTGCCACCGTCACACCGTCCCCAAAATTCTCTGACCAGATATCAATCTGCCCATCGCTCCGCGGCGACACCGCCGCCAGGGTCCCAAAATCGATTGCCGCAGGCATCACGAACCCTCCGGCGTAGTCCGTGTGCTCCCCAATCAGGTTCACGCGCCCCGGCGCCCAAAAAACGCTGGGATCGCCTCCATATTTCTTCAAATGCATGTCGCGAACTGCGTTGCTATCCAACATTCCCAAACTCTCTTCCTGATTCGAGATTCCCGTCCAACCCCACGGTCATCGCTCTTTCTGTCACGATATTGATGACACCAAAATCCGCATCCCCCACTCGTCGGACTCGCCCGGCTTCAGGCGCCGCGCCAGCCCGGCCGCCGTTGCCTCCGCCAGCGAATCCATGGGTGCCGTGCACGGCTCAAGGGCCACACACTGTTGACGATTCGCCTTCCCTTCCGGCCATCCCCCATAACAAAGCCACAGCCCCAGCCACGGGCTCTGCTTTGCATCGAACTGCACCTCGATCCGCACCCCCGCCTTCACCCGCTCCAGCGCCGCCCAACCCTCCGCCGGGGCCCTGGTAAACAGCTTGTCTCCCACGCTATCCTCAATGCCCCCAGCCACGCTCAGGTCTACATGCTTTCCGCCGCTCAATTCCGCCACCGGCCAACCGTGCACAGTGCCCTTCTTTCCCAGACGTCGTTGCCCCGACCCTTCCACCAGCACCTTATCGACGGAAGCCGGCAGCACGATCCGGTCGCTACGCTCCGCGGCCAACAGCGGATGCGCCGCCCAGGCCCACTCCAACGGCGCGTCTCCCACATTCATCACGCGATACGCCATTCCCAGAGTCGACCCGTCGAGTGTCAGCAACCGTTCCAGGCGCAGCGGCAAACTAGCCCCCATCGCCGCCATGCGCATCTCGTTGCCGGTCTGCGTATACTCCCACTCCAGCCGCCAAAAATCTCCGTGATCCGGAACCTGAATCACCCGTCCCGGCAAGGTCACAGCGCATCCCGCAACCGACGGCAAACACTCGTCGATCCCGCTGGCGTCGCTCTCCTCAAACCCCATCTCCAGGTTGCGCAACGCATACGGTGCCAGCGGCTGCTGCAGCAACTCCACATCCCCCGGCAGCCATCGCAGCGAGGCAATCTTCCCACCCAGCGCCGGCAGCACCGTTGCGCGCAGTGTATCCGTTTGCATCTCTAACTCAGCCCCAACCAATTCCGCCTCCACAGGTACCCCTGCCTTTGCATTTGTTCCTGCTTTGCCTACCCCCTACACCCTACCCCCTGCTTTACCCGCTCCCCAATCTCTTCCACCCACATCAGATGCTCTGGCTTCATCAGCACCGAGCGCAAACAAGTCACCGTGCTCCCCGGCCCCGCATCCGTCCAGCCGGCATCCGCAAAGAACCGTACCGGTAAATGCGCCAGCGCCAAATGCAATCCACCCTCCGCTGCCCGGTCGAAAACTTCCTGCGCCAGCCGGGACGCCTCCGCTAAAGTATCAGCCCGCACCGGGATCCCCGGCGAGCCAGCCCGCTGGGGAAATCGAACGCACCACACCACAATATCCAGTTCCGGCTCCGGTCCCGCCACAAATCGCGAGTCTTCCCGCACGATGGTGTGCAGCCGCAGCGCCGCCTCCCGCCCCTGCTCGAGGCCACGCGCAAACTCGCCGCATGGCTCCAGCGGCAATATCCGCTGCGTCGTCCACAACGCCACTGCCGACGCCCCTGCCCTGGAGCACTCCAGGCTAATCTCCCCCAGATGCAACTCCTGCGAGGTGAAATACGTGTACGGCGAATCGTGCCTGTACCAGCGCCCCATTCCCGGATCGCGAAACAGTACGCACCCGCACCCGTAGGGCTGCAACCCATGCTTGTGCGGATCCACCACAATCGAATCCGCCTCGCTAATCTTGTCGAAAGCCGCACGCGTCTCGTCCCGCAGATTCCCCGCCAGCCGGAAATATCCTCCATACGCCGCATCCACATGCAGCCGGAATCCATACCGCTTCCGCAATTCCAAAATCCCGTCCAGCGGATCCACCGCACCCACCGCCGTCGTCCCCAGCGTCGCCACCACGGTCCCGACACCGCCCGCAGCCAGCACGGCTTCCAGAGCGCCCAAATCCATCCTTCCCCGCGCATCCGTTGCAACGCAGGCATACGGCAGCTTCAGCACCGCGCTGATCCGGCTATGCGTGTAGTGCGCCTGCTCCGACGCCACCACCTTCTTTCCCGGCGCCATCTGCCCCGCCACCCAAAGCGCCTCCAGATTCGCGAACGTCCCCCCGCTCGTCAGATGCCCCAAAAACTCTGTCCACCCGAACATCCCTGCAATCTCGCGCACCGCCTCCACTTCCATGCGCGAGCTCGCCCGTCCCCCATCCAGCGCGTGGTTGTTTGGATTCAGCTCCATGGCCAGCGCGTAGGCCGCCCGCGCCACCGGATGCGGCGGCTTCAGCATCTGCCCCGCATACAGCGGATGAAAATAGGGGTAGTTGTCGCCCATCCGCTCGGCCGCTGCAGCCAGCGCCTCCGCCGCCCGCGCCATCCCCGGCGGCGAAAGCTTCGCATCGGGCAGGTCAGCGAAGTTTTGCCGCAGCCGCTTCAGGCCCTCAGCCAGCAATTCCAGTGCAGAATCAGTCATCACAAAAGAACCTTCAGAATACTCCTGAGGCCCTCCTCACTGCCTGAGCGCCATGCCGCGTCATCGGCTTGACAACCAGGCCCCTCAACTTGACCCTTCTGCTACACTCTTTGCAGCGTTTGAAAGGAACCGGGCAAGAGCAGTTTTTCGCCTCGCCCAACCAAGCAGGGATCTGCCAGTTCGCTCCGATTCACTCCAGCGCAATTCAATTCAGTCAGGAAAATGCAACAAATGGAACAAGGTACTGTGAAGTGGTTTAATGACGCGAAGGGCTACGGCTTCATCTCGCGCCAGAACGGCGAAGATGTCTTCGTGCACTACTCTGCCATTACCGCAAATGGCTTTAAGAGTCTGCAAGAGGGTCAGGCCGTGCAATTCAACGTCGTGAAGGGGCCAAAGGGCTGGCAAGCTGCAGACGTTCAGCCTCTGTAAGACGCAAACCAATTTTCGATAGTCAACACAAGCGCAAAAGGCGAGCTTACCGCTCGCCTTTTGCCATTTGCGGAGATGTTCATGAATGCTAGGGAGTTCGTTGCGGTGATCAAGCACCACGCTGTCGACGGCGCAGCAAACAACATCATCCGGGAGTTGAGCGCTCCGCTTTCCGAACCGGCTGTCCCCGGGACCGGAGAGTCAGAAATCGGCCGCAGCATCTCCGCGTTCGTCTACCGCGGAAAGCTTGAAAAGTACCGGCGCGCCAGATGGTTTCAGGCTTTGATCGCCGAAGATCAGGCTGAGGTGATTTCACTTCTGCGCGACTGCGCGAATGCCACTGCCTCCCACTTTTTTGCGGTTTTGGACGGTGTAGGAGGAGATACTCCTGGCGTATTCGAAGTTGTGGCGGTCGACGGGCACATACGGCACACGCTCAACCCCGAGAATTCGGATATGCTGCACGACGTATTCTCCGAGATATGTGAGACTGAAATCTCTTCGTGAGTGGCCAACGCACTATGGCTTCGCTTCCCCGCCCGTCCACACCTGCTCCGCAATCCGCCAGCGTCCGTCCTTGCCCCTCCGGTACACCGTCAGATAATCCCCGGCCATGTGCTGCGACTTGCCCGTCGCCCGCGCCACCAGCGTCTCCGTGTAGGTCCCCGAATCGTATGCCAAATCCGCCGACGCTTCCACATGCTGGGATGTGAAGGTCATATTGCTGTCGAAGGTCGTTGTAATCCTCTGATAAAGACTCCGGATCGCCGCTGTTCCATGCGATCGTCCCGCATCGCTGATGAAATCCGCATCCTCGGTATACAGCGCGACCGACGCGTCCACCTTCTTGTCGTGCAGATCCCGCGCCCATTCCAGCCGCAATCCGGCAAACGGATCACCCGGCGTAGCCTGCAACGCAATCAAGAGTGCCATTAAAAATCGCATCGCTGTTGCACCAGATCATCGCAATCGTACACGTGTCAAGATCCGTTTGCCCGCATCCAACCGCACCATGCCCAACGAACTCGACGATCCCCGCACCTACTTCGCCTCCGAGCGCACCTTCCTCGCCTGGATCCGCACTGGCCTCGGCCTCATGGGCGTCGGATTCGCCCTCGCCCGCTTCGGCCTCTTTCTTCGCGAATTTCAAGCCAGCCAAAACTCCGCGCCGCACAGCACCGGCCTTTCCGTCGACTCTGGAGTCGGCCTGGTCGCCCTCGGCGTCATCGTCAATATCTCCGCCATCATCCACCACATCCGCACCACCAAAGAGCTTCGCACCGGCACATGGATTCCCGGCCGCATTTCCACCAACGCCGTAGCGCTCGCGTCCCTGTTGGCGATCGTCGGCATCGGCATGGGCATCTACCTGCTCTTCCTCCGCTAGAAGTCCACCAGTCGCTTTTGCAGACCGCTTTTCCGCTGACCGTCTTATCGCTGCCCTCACGTGACTATCGTGCCTTGCCCTTCCATCCTCCACGCCGCACAATCATCCCAGTGTCCCTCCTCCTCAAACTGCGCCTCAATCTCCTGGAATCCGCGGTCGAAGCCCTATACCGCCACCCGCGCCAGCCCCTCCGCGCGCCGCACCTCGAAACCGGACTCCGCGGCGAGCACGCCGCATTCTTCTGGCTCCGCCGTCACGGATACATTGTTGTCGCCCGCGGCTGGCGCTCCTCCCGCGCCCCCGGCGACCTCGACCTCATCGCCTGGCATCCGGATACCGAGGGCGACACTCTCTGTTTCATCGAAGTCAAAACCCGCACCACTCGTGCCGTCGCTCCCGCCCACCTAGCCGTCGATCGCGATAAGCGCCGCACGCTCCGCCGCCTCGCGCGACATTATCTCCGCCAACTCCCCAACCGCGATGTTCCCACCCGCTTCGACATCCTCTCCATCTACTTCGAAACCGGCAAGCCAGCGGACTACGAATTCTTCCCCAACGCCTTCACCTTCACCGAATCCCAACGCTGACAGGTTCTCGCTTCCAGCCACCGGCTCCGGCGAATGTCATCTCTATGGGAAAATAAGTACTCATGAATGATTCGTCGCTCGCAACCAGCCCCAGCAGCTCGCTTCTGGAAGAACTGCGGTGGCGCGGCTTTCTGGATGCGACGACCAGCAATGAACTGGACGCCTGGCTGAACGAAGCCCGCCGCACCATCTACGTTGGCTTCGATCCCACAGCGGATAGCCTCCACCTCGGCAGCCTGATTCCCGTCATGGGGCTGGCACACGTGCAGCGCCACGGCCATCGGCCCCTGGTTCTCGTCGGCGGCGGTACGGGACTCATCGGCGACCCCAGCGGAAAATCGCTGGAGCGCACCCTGCTCACTCCCGAACTGGCCGAGCGGAATGCTGCCGCCATCCGCACTCAACTCAGCCGCTTTTTCGACATCTCTTCAGATGAGCGAGCCCTGCTCCTCAACAATGCGGACTGGCTCCTCAAGCTCAATCTTGTCGAATTCCTCCGCGACGTCGGCAAGCACTTCTCCGTCAATGAGATGATCCGCCGCGACTCGGTCCGCGTACGGCTCGAAGAACGCGATCAGGGCATCTCCTTCACCGAGTTCAGTTACATGTTGCTCCAGGCCTACGACTTCCTTTACTTGTGCGAACATTTCGACTGCACCGTTCAAATGGGAGGAAGCGATCAGTGGGGTAACATCCTTTCCGGCAAGGACCTGATCCGGCGAATCCTCGGAAAGGCCGCTGAAGGGATCACCTTCCCTCTCCTCACCACCTCTTCGGGAAAGAAGTTCGGCAAAACCGAGGAGGGAGCCGTTTGGCTGGACGCCGCCCGCACCAGCCCTTACCAGATGTACCAGTACTGGCTGCAAACGGCGGACGCCGATGCGGGCCGCTTCCTCAGACTGTTCACGTTTCTGGATCGTGAACGTATCGAAGCACTGGAAGCCGAAGCGCTGCGCCGTCCCGAGGCTCGTGAGGCCCAGCGCGTCCTGGCAGTCGAATGCACAACCATCGTCCACGGTCAGGACGCAGTCCGCAGCGTAGAGGCAGCGACCCGAATCCTGTTTTCCGCCTCGGATGAGGCCCCCACGCCGGAAACAATTGCTCTGCTGGCGCGCGAAGTTCCGGTCACGGATCTTCCGCAAGCTGAGCTCGCAGCCGGAATCCCCCTGGTCGACCTGATGGTGCGCACGAAGCTCGCGGAGAGCAAAGGCTCGGCCCGCAAGCTGATCGAAGGCGGAGGCGTCTACCTCAACAATGAGCGCCAGGCCCAAACAGCAAAAATCACCACCGACCATTTAAAGTGGCCCGGCGCAATTCTCTTGCGCACGGGGAAAAAAAATTACCACCTAGTGCGCATCGACTAGCGCGAGCGCGCGAACGTCAAGGTGACCGAGGAGACTCTCTGCCGTGACTGATAAGATTCATTGCGATACACACGGCGAAGCCGACAAGGCTTACGTTTGCACGCACCTCGTCGGCGAGTCCACCGGCCTCGGCTTCAACCGAAGTGACCCGACCGACGACAATCCCAACCCCGATGCCTGGTGCGACAACTGCGAATTGATCCGTGCCGCGCACGGCGAGTGGGATGACGACGCTCAAAAGCTCACATCCATCTCGCTGCTCTGCTCCGGCTGCTACGAACGCACCCGCATTCGCAATGAGCGTCCCACCGTGGCCTTCGACGATCTCGCCAATCTCCGCTGGAAATGCGGAGATTGCGACGAGTGGCATACCGGACCCTGCCTCGACCTTGGCTACTCAGAGCCGCATTATTGGCGAGAGGAACTTGCAGCGACTTCCGATCCTGACTCGTTTCTTACCGAGGATTACTGCGCAGTGGATGGTGAGTATTTTTTCGTTCGCGGCTTGATTCACCTGCCGATTCTCGGCACCGGCGAGAGCTTTCGTTGGGGAGTATGGGGATCCCTGAGCCGGGCGAATTTCGATCTTCTGCGCAAAGCCGACGACGACGAGAACCGGGCGGAACTCGAGCCGATGTTCTCCTGGCTGAGCACGCGCCTTCCAGATTATCCGGATACGCTAAACCTGAAAATGTACGCTCACATCCAGGACGCAGGACAGCGTCCGCACTTTCGCCTCGAGCCGTCTGACCATCCCCTGGCGCAGGAGTACCACCACGGCATCTCGCCAGAGCGGGTGAAAAAAATAGTGCGCTCCCGGCTCCCCTCAACCGCATTCGATTAGTTCGATCGGCCGTATTTGGGGTCGTAAGACCGCTCCCCGCTGGACGCGCAGTCCTCAGCGGATCACCTTCAGCGCCATCCGGAACAGCTCGTCGAAATCCTCGCCCGCCGCCGCGTCCTTCTCCACCGCCGTCTCAATCGCCTTCTGCGCCGCCGGCCGCTGATACCCCAAATTCACGAGCGCCGACAACACATCCTCCGCTGCAGGAGCCGTCACTCCCGCCGACACCGGAGCCGTCGCGAACTCCTCTAATTTATCCTTCAGCTCCACCACCAGCCGCTCCGCCAGCTTCTTCCCCACCCCCGGAATCCGCGTCAGCATCGCATGGTCTTGCGCGCGAATCGCCGCCACCGTCCGCTCCGGATTCAGTCCGCTCAAAATCGTCACCGCCAGCTTCGGCCCCACGCCTGACACCGTGATCAGCCTCTCGAACAGCCTCTTCTCGTCGCGCTCCAAAAATCCGTACAGCGCCAGCGTGTCTTCCCGCACCTGCGTATAGATGTAAAGCGAAACCTCGCCGCCCTCCTTCGGCAGCGACGTAAACGTCGGCACACTGATCGTCACGTCGTAGCCCACACCCCCGGCCTCGACAATCGCCTGCCCCGGTTGCTTCGCAAACAGCCGTCCATGCAAATGCGCAATCATTCTGAATTCACCTTAGCCCCTGGCACCCAATTTCTAGTCCTTCGTCCCCGTCTCCTGCGGATAAATCGCAATCCGGTGCGTCCGCAGCCGCGCCCGCACCATGTCTCCATTCGACTCCGCCGTCAGAGCCTGCGACCGTCCCTCCGGCATATGGCAGCCAATGCACTTCGTCCGAATGCTCTCCCCCATCTCCTTAAACCGCGGACACGCATGCACGCTGTGGCACGTCAAACAATGCGCTGAAAACGATGCTGCGTCCTGCTGCTTCTCATGCACGTTGTGGCACGTCGAGCAGGTCAGCTTGCCGCTCGTGAAGCACTTGCTGTGCTCCAGCGCCTGCACCTGGTTGCCATGCACATCCACCGGCGCATCCGGCGGCGGGATCGTGATCGTCAAATACTTCGCCAGCTCGTCGCCCGGCCGGAACGACTGCGCAGCGGTCTGCGGCACGCCCGCCCCCGCGTGGCACAACCCGCACAAATCCAACTGCCGCGTATGCGTCAGCCGCGCCGGGTTCACAATCGCAATCTCCGGCGATCCGTCCCCAGGCGGATGCGCACTCTTCTCCCGCGCCACATGTTCCGCTCCCGGCCCATGGCACTTCTCGCAGCCAATCCCCAGCACCAGGCTTTCTCTCACATACTTATTCAGCGGCGGCTGCGCCGTTTGGAACGCCGTTGCATGGCACTCCAGACACCGCGGAATAATTGGACGGTCGAAATGCACGCCCCCGTCGACATACCCCGGGCTGTTGATCCACTTGTGCGTCTCTGTCCACCACGTCACCGGCAGCTCGAACAGCTCATCGTCCTTCCAGTAGAGATACGTTTGCCCGCGCCGTCCTGAACCAATCACAATGTCGAATCGCTGCGCCTCGCCCGTCAGATTCTGAGGATTCGAAATATTCACCGCGCTCTGGTAGAACCCGTCCGGCGCCGCAATCATCGCAAAAATCAGGTCTGGATTCGGCGTCTTCAGCACGTTCTTCCCGGTCGTGAAATCGCCCAGAATCGTCTTCTTGCCGGCTACGCTCGAATCGGCTGCATGCGGCGAAACAACATACGTACGCGCTTCCTTCGCATGGCACGAGGCGCACGCCGCATCGCCCGCATAAGCGCTCGCCGCGGGAGGCGTGTGCAGCGCCTCCACACCCGCGGCCCCCGCCCCAGTCGGCGTCGCAGCCTCCTGCGCGTCCGCCCACGCCGCCGTCAGCCCGGACAAAACGAGCAACGCGGCGCAGAACAAAATCCTCCGCGCTCGCCGTTCGCCCTTTCCTACTGCTTCGTCCACTCATCCACCCAGTCGTTCACCGTCTTATACCAAAGCTCGGAGTTCTGCGGCTTCATCACCCAGTGCCCCTCATCCGGAAAATACAGCATCTTCGAAGGCACCTTCATCCGCTGCAGCGTATCGAACAGCTGATACCCCTCTGAAACATCCAGCCGGTAATCCAGTTGCGAATGCACTACCAGCGTCGGCGTCTTAAAGTTGGTCTCCGCCAGCATCGGCGACCACTTCCGGTAGAGCGCCCGGTTCGTCCACGGCGTCCCCTTAAACTCCCACTCGTTGAACCACAACTCCTCCGTTGTCCCCCACGCCGACTCCGCATTGAACATCCCATCGTGGCTCACGATGCACTTGAACCGGTTCGTGTGCCCCAGAATCCAGTCCGCCATGTACCCGCCATAGCTCGCGCCCAGCGCGCACTCGCGGTTCCTGTCGATGAACGGATAATGCGCCTCGGCATAATCCAATCCCCGCATCAGGTCGATGAACGGCTTCCCGCCCCAGTCCCCATTCACGCGATCAATAAACGCCTGCCCGTATCCCACCGAGCCACCCGGATTCACCATCACCACCACATACCCATTCGCCGCAAACAACTCCGCATTCCAGCGGTAGGACCACGCATCGCCCCATTCCCCCTGCGGCCCACCATGAATCAAAAACTTCACTGGGTATTTTTTTGCAGCATCAAATCCCGGCGGCCGAATGATGAACCCCTCCACCTTCACTTTCCCCACCGAAGGAAACCAAAACGACTCCATCTTGCCAAAATCGAGTTGCGCGAGAAGGGTCGAGTTGAGATGGCTGAGTTGGCTGGCAGCCTTGGCATAGGGGGCTCCGAATGCTTCCATCTGTGCCAGATTCTTTTTGCTAAAGCTCGGATCGATGATCGCTGGGGACGATCCAACTTTTATAACCTCGCCTGGCTGGTCCACACCTGCTCGCACCGCGACCACGGTTTCGCCATCGCGCAGAACATGCAGATCCCCGTAGTCTCCTTCACCCTGATTCGGAGTCACGAAGCGCCAGAGCTTTTGGTCCGCAATCCCAACCGCATAAATCGGCTCCTCGCCCTGATCCCCCGCCGCAAAATAAATCGTCTTTGCATCCGGCCCCCAAGCCTCTTCATCCACCCACCGATCAAAATTCGGCAGCACTTCTCTAATGGCCTTCGTTCCGCGAT
>DATHQV010000081.1:0-2111 GCA_035482355.1 Acidobacteriaceae bacterium
AATATTCTCGCACCGGTTTTGCCGGCGTGCCCCAGAATGCTACTCCCTTGCCGCGCAGCACTTTATTCGGCAAGACGCCGCCTTGACCGCCGAGCATCACTCCCTCACAAATGCGAGCATGCTCGCCGATCCCCACCTGCCCGCCCAGCACCACGCCGTTCTCAATCACAATGCTTCCCGAAAGCCCGGTTTGCGCCGCGATCACTACATCTTCGCCGATGTGGCAGTTGTGGCCGACGTGCACCAGGTTGTCGATTTTTGTTCCCCGGCCGATGCGGGTTTCGTCGAGCGCACCGCGGTCAATGGTGGCGTTGGCTCCGATCTCCACATCATCTTCAATCACCAAGCGCCCCACCTGCGGAAATTTTTCGTAGCGCCCGTCGCGATCGCGCACGTACCCGAAGCCATCACTCCCCAGAACCGCACCTGCATGCACGATCACGCGATCGCCGATGGTTGTCCCGGGATAAATCGTAACCTGAGGATAAATCCTGCATCCGCGCCCCATCTTCACTTCGCTTCCCACCACAGCGCCCGCCGCGATGAGCGTTCCCTCGCCAATCTCCACTCGATCGGCGACCACCGTCCGCGCTTCCACTACCACCCCTGCGCCGAGACGCGCGGAAGGGCTCACCACCGCCGTGGCATGCACGCCGCCGGAATTCACTTTAGGAGGCATCTTCTCGGAACTCTGCTCCTGAAGCCAGCGCGCGGCTCGGGCAAAGGTCAGCTTGGGATGTGCGCTGATGAGCAGCGGCTTGCTCGACGATGACGCAGCCGCAAACTCCCCGGCGATCACCGCGCCGGCTGAAGACTGCAAAGCCTGCGCCAAATACTTCTCATCCGCAACAAACACCAGGTCGTCTGGCGACGCCGGCGCGATGCTGGCTACACCGCCCACCGTCACGCTGCCGTCCCCTACCAGACGGGCGCCGAGGGCCTCAGCAATCTCCTTCAAGGAGCGCTTCATCGCACCCACTGTATCGCAGCAGATGCATCAGACGGAAGTAGTGCGCGCAGGTTGCAAAGATTCGGACGTTTGGCTTGCTTCTTCTTTCGGCGAGTGCATCGTCTGACGTTACCGGAACCGGAACGCCAATCCCCCGCCCTACCGGAAGCCCCCGACTATGCTAGATTCAGAGCTTTCATGGACTCCGCGCCCACCATCTCCACTCAAGGCTTGACCCGGCGCTTCGGCGAACTGCTGGCCGTCGACGGCGTTAACCTGCAAGTTGCTCCCGGCCAATTTTTTGGCTTCCTCGGCCCCAACGGCGCAGGAAAATCCACGACCATCAAAATGCTCACTGGCCTGCTCGCGCCAAGTTCCGGGCAAATTGAAATCCTCGGACTCGATCTCAACACCGATCCAGTAAACGTCAAGCGGCAGATCGGCGTGGTCCCAGAAGGCATGGCTCTATTTGGTCGCCTCACCGGGTCGGAGTTCCTGAATTTCGCAGGCCGCATGTATGGCCTGGACCGCACCACCGCTGCCCAACGAGCCACCGAACTGCTCGACTTCATGCAACTCGCCGACCAGCCCAAGAAACTTGTCACCGACTATTCGCACGGCATGCAAAAAAAGCTGGCCATGGCCGCGGCCGTAATCCACGGCCCTAAGGTTCTGTTTCTCGACGAGCCCTTCGAGGGTGTGGACGCCATCGCCGCCGGCACGCTGAAATCCATGCTGCAAGGCATGATCGCGCGTGGCGCCACGATTTTCCTGACCTCGCACGTGCTCGAAATCGTGGAGCGCCTGTGCAGCCACGTCGCCATCATCCATCAGGGACGGCTGGTCGCCCAGGGATCCTTAGAAGAACTCCGCGCCGGAGTCGAAGCCCAAGCCCTCGCGGCCGGAGCTGGGCCATCCGGAGACGGCGCGTCGCGCCACGTAGCTTCGGCCGAGAAGCTGACGCTGGAGGAAATCTTCCTCCGCATCGTAGGAGGCAGCCGCCAGGCAGAGCAGGAACTTTCCTGGCTGGGCTAGACATGACCACCCCCACCATACGCCCCCGCGCCCAACTCGCCGCCATCGCCTGGCTGCGCTGGCGGATGTTCGCCAACTCGCTGCGCAGCTCGCGCGGCAAAGCGGAAGTGATTTCGCGCGTCATCAT
>DATHQV010000082.1:0-33457 GCA_035482355.1 Acidobacteriaceae bacterium
CGAAGTCCAAACCGCCTGGGAAGAAGCCGAACGCGAACTCGAAATGATGCGCCAGGAAGGCGAAGCCGAAGAAATGGCCGCATCGGAATAAGCGAATCTTCACCACCAACTAAAAAAGCCCGGCGCAAGCCGGGCTTTTTGTTGGCTACAACTGAGCTTGATCCGCATCGAGCGATTGCGTTGCGCTTTATATCCGGACAGGTATAAATTCAAATAAACCGTTCTGAACGCAGGATCGTACCTCATGCCAAAAGACAGTGCACATCTCGGAGAGCAGAAGAAGACACCAATGGGCTGCACCTGCCATCCGCCAGAAAGCTGCACAAAACAGTCCCTTGCCGCCCACCTCAATAAGCTGATCGATTTACGGAAATTGAGCCAGATGGAAGCAGCGGCCTTGATCGGAATGACACAACCGAAAGTGTCTCAAATTCGTCGATACCAACTCAAAAATATATCCCTCGAAAGACTCATCCAGGCCCTTGTCGCTCTGGATCAACACGTCGAAATCGTCATCCGTCCAGTAGACGAATCGCAAATAGCGAAAGCATCCGTCGCCGCTTGAAACATAGAGAACCTATGAAACTCTCGAAATTTCGATTTGTCGATCTCTTCGCTGGGTTGGGAGGATTTCACATCGCTCTTAAGGCATTAGGGGGCAAATGCGTATTTGCCGCCGAACTGCAGGACCACCTTCGCGATCTTTACATGATTAACTTTGGTATCCGCCCGCAGGGAGACATCACAAAAATCAAGCCTCATGACCTACCTGACCATGACATTCTTACAGCAGGCTTCCCCTGCCAACCGTTTTCGAAGGCAGGCGACCAACTCGGTTTCGAATGCACAGAACAAGGAAATCTGTTTTTTAATGTCGCTGCGATCATCAAACACAAACGCCCGAAGTATTTCATCTTAGAAAATGTTCCAAACCTACTGAAGCACGACAGTGGTCGCACCTGGGAGAGAATAAAAGAGATCCTTGGAACGACTCCCGATGGCTTGGGATATCACGTGGACGCCAAAAGATATTCACCACACAATTTCGGGATCCCGCAGATTCGTGACCGCGT
Organism: Acidobacteriaceae bacterium; assembly: GCA_035482355.1. GTDB lineage: Bacteria > Acidobacteriota > Terriglobia > Terriglobales > Acidobacteriaceae > Palsa-343. The sequence continues at coordinate 1,074 of DATHQV010000082.1, forward strand.
GTATATTGTCGGATCGCTCAAGCCGCCTGCCACCTTTGTTTGGCCCGCAAAAATGGCAACCGAGACCTCTATCGACACCGTCCTCGACCAAGCCCCCCCAAATGCAAAGCGATTGTCAAAGCAAGTCACGCAGTGTTTGGAAGCCTGGGGCGAATTCCTAACCCTCTGCCCAACAACGGTGGAACTGCCCTCCTTCCCACTCTGGTCGATGGAATGGGGCGCCACATATCCGTTCGAGGATCACACACCCTATGCCCGGAAGGAGGCGATGGGAATCGATGGACTTAAGGGCTATAAAGGCAGCCATGGCGTTCGGCTCGGAAATCTTCGCGCCCTCGAAGACCGTTGGCAGGCGCTCCCAAGTCACGCACGGAGCGAGACTGAAGAATTCCCAAAATGGAAGAAGGACTTCATCCGGCAAAATCGAGAATTCTACAGGGAAAACAGGTGCTGGATTGATTCCTGGCGAAACAGAATTCTCAAGTTTCCCTCCAGCCTCCAAAAGTTCGAGTGGAACGTTAAGGGAGGGAAACGGGACATTTGGCAGTACGTTATCCAGTTCCGAGCCTCGGGCGTCCGAGTCAAGCGTCGGACCACAGCACCAAGCCTCATCGCAATGACGGATACTCAAGTCCCCATCATCGGATGGGAACGACGTTATATGACCCCCCATGAGTGCGCAAGACTCCAAAGCCTAGAATCACTGAACCAACTTCCCAATTCCCCAACTAAAGCATTTCACGCCCTCGGAAATGCCGTGAATTCCAGCGTCGTCGAGCGGGTCGCGGCGTCCCTGCTGAATCACACGTCAGAGGGCTCAGACGCAGAGAACCTACACCTCCCCATGACTAACCTGTCGGTCTCATCTGCAGATGCTGATTCACACCATCACTGGAAAACAAAACCCGAAACGGTTGGACCCCACAATCATGTCTAGCATCCCGCCCGCCGGCTTAGGCCGCAAACGACCCCAATTAAATGTGCCAATTGGGCGTCTTCACCTGGATCCTGACAATCCCCGCCTTCCTGAAAACATGCAGGGGAAAGAAGAGCCGGACCTCATGCAACATCTCTTTAGTCATTTTGATCTTGAGGAGATTGCACTTCCCATGGGGCAGAACGGCTACTTCGACGAGGAGCCGCTCGTTGCAATTCCCAAAGATTTGCCAGAAGACTTAGCACCCAAATCCGGGCAACTGATAACGCCCGACTATTTCAATTTTCTCAGCAGTCCAAATACTCATTTCACCGTTGTCGAGGGAAACCGACGACTTGCAACGGCGAGGATACTCCGAGACGAAGGGCTTCGACAACAGCTGAAGGTACGAAACTGGCCAAACCCTTCGACCGAAGTGCTCGCCGACCTCGAGCAACTGCCCGTGATAATTTATCCCACGCGGAAGGAAGTGCTACCCTACCTCGGCGTTCGACATATTACTGGAAATAAGAAATGGGATAGCTATGCCAAGGCCCGGTACATTTCCTCAATGATCGACGAGGGCTACTCTGTATATGACATAGAGCAGGAGGTAGGCGATCGGTCCCAAGGAGTGCTAAAAAATGCGATCTCGTACAAACTTCTTGAACAGGCAAAAACCGAGCTTGACCTAGACATTTCGAGAGCAAAGGAAGATTTCTCCTACCTTCTGTTAGGAATTGGGCAAAGAAATATCAAGATATTCTTGGGCTGGATAAGGCCAACTCAAAAACTTGGGGAAACAAAAGCTCTACCCCTCAGCGAAGTGTCCTTGGAGGCTCCGATACCTGATTCTCATCTGGCAAATCTGAAGGATTTTCTTTCTTGGGTTTATGGCGAGGGAAACAAAGTGCTGCCGGTGATTAAGGAGTCCAGGGACATTACTAACTATCTGTCGCATGTGGTTGGCAGCGAGAACGCCGTCAGCTATCTCAGGAAGACCAGGAATCTTATTGAGGCCTACGACCTAACGAATGGCGAAGAATCTATGGTACGCAGCCTCCTTGGAACTGCAAACACGAAGCTCGAAAAAGCGCTTGGCGTGGTCCATCGTCATAAGACAGCAGACGTGATTGCGGAAGCCGAGAAATGCGTTGATACATCCTCGCGGATCCTCAAAACGGTTCAGGAGAGATGATGCTGTCCCTGGATGACGCGAGCAAACCAGAACTGGTTGCAGATTGGGTCGAATTGGAACTCAGCTTAGGGGAGGAGTATCTATCGCGCGCCAAAACGAGTTCCATGGTGCGGGACTCCAGCGGCGAAGATCCAAGCGAGGCCTTCATTTCAGATGTTTGGGGACACCTTCGGCGGCGGCATGGAATGTATCAAGAAAAATTCTTCCAGATCGAAGACGACCTCGTGACTCGAAACGCAAGTTCCGTAAACGGAAGGCTGGAATATGAAATTTGCCTGTTTTTTTCACTTTACGGCGCATCATGGTTAACTGGCAGCAATCCAAAACTGTTCGAGCGAATGACGGCTGAGGCGATCGCTTCACACTTGGGAGGTCAATTTTTCATTTTCGGATGGCCTGTGCTCCCCGACGTTCAATTAGATATTGCTGAGAGAGTGAAGCAAGCAGCCTTACTTTTGCGGGAACGCTTCGTCGAGGACCCTGGGCGACGGTACAAAGACCGCGGCGTCGACGTAATTTGCTGGAAGCCGTTTGCTGAACCGGACGAAGATACAAGACGTTCGGGCCAATTGGTCGTGCTATCCCAATGTGCCGCGGGTCACGACTGGCGCGGAAAAACGCGGGAATTGCCTATGGGGTCTTGGATCCAATACATACATTGGGCTAACGAACCAATGCCAGCCTTCGCGGTTCCCTGCGTGATCATTGAAGATCTATGGCACGACATAAATCGCGAAGTCGAAGGCTTGGTCTTCGATAGGGTCCGACTGGTAAACCACCTGTCTCAGGGAGTGCAGCAACTAGGGCTACGGGAAGAACTCGAAATATGGAAAACTGAACAGATCGATGAACATCGCGCTTAGACACCCCACAGTCATGCGGGCCGGGATCCGTCCCCAAAATTTGTCAAGCATCCACCACTTATCAAAAGTAACATTTGTTGATTCGCAAGCACTTCCAAGCCAAAATACCTGGCGTGATTCCCCGCCGAACTTGGTATCCTAAAAATAGAGAGAAAAAAGCCAAAAGGCCTCGCGTACCCCGCGAGGCCTTTCTGTTTCTCCCTGCACCCTGAACGCTGCACCCTGCACCCTGTTCCACCCAAGGAGACCCACCATGCTACCCGCCTCACCCCGCGCCGGACGCACCCCCGACTACTCTCGCTGCTGCCACCTCTCCCACGCCGGAGCCCGCTGCACCATGCCCGCCCTCCGCGGCAAAGACCTCTGCTACCGCCACGGCCACCGCGAAAAAGTCCTCCGCGTCAAACCCGCCGTCCCGGACAACTTCCCCCTCGCCCCCATCGTCACCTTCGAGTACATGGACGACCACGACAGCGTCATGGCCAACCTCAACGCCATCGCCGACGCCTTCTCCCGCCACGCCATCAACCACGCCCAGGTCTCTTCCCTCACCTACCTCATGAACACCGCCCTCAAAACCCTCCGGCAAATGTCCGAGATCGAAACAAAAATCACCGCTGAGGAAATCGTCCGCGACGTCGTCTACAACGACCTCGACCAGCCCCAGGCCATTCCCGACCCGGAACCCGCTCTCGATCCCGGGCTTGAGCCCGAACCGCCCGAACAAGTCCTGCCCATTCGCAACCCCGGCTGCTCCCTCCACGCCTCATCGCCGGCCAAAACCACCCCGCAACCCACAACAATTCATACACTTAACGCCACAGCAGACCCTAACCCCATTGTTTCCCACACATACAAAACCAGCAAAAAACAACCCACATCGTTTCATACACTTGCAAAATCAGGCAGGGGGAGGGGGTAGGGGGTTAGCGGAAGCACCGGCAGACCGCACCGAGCTTCCAGCTAACCGGTTCCGCTAACCGAACCTTAGCTAACCGCTTTTTAGCTAACCGCTCCGCTCAGTCGCACCGCCGAACCGCCAGCATCGTCAGGTCGTCCAAACTCGGCCCGCCGTTCACAAACGTCCGCAAATCGTCCACGCAAGCCGCAATCAGCTCCGCAGGTTCCCGCGCCGACTGCTGGTGTACTACCGTCAGCACGCGATCCACGCCATACTCGTCGCTCTCGTTGCGCGCTTCCGAAAGTCCGTCCGTGTAAAGGAAAACCGTGTCGCCGGATTCCAGCTGCACGCGCGTCCCAGCCGACGCCGTCTCGCGAAACATTCCCAGCGGCGGGCAAGTCGATTCAACACGAACCACGCCGTCACGCCCAACCACAACCGCCGGACAATGGCCGGCGTTATGAATTTCAATTTCTCCGTTTGCCTTCGCCAGCCCGCACACCAGCGTGGCGTACTGCCCTGCCAGCGCGCTCTCGCACAGCACACGGTTCACGTGCGTAACGACCTCGCCAAGCGGCAGCGCCATAGCAGTCAGGCTGCGGAACAAAGCGTGCAGCTGGTTCATCACCATGGAAGCGGCCACTCCTTTGCCGGAAACGTCGCCCAACAGGAACAGCAGCTGCCCATCGGAAGCAATCAGATCGCAATAGTCGCCGCTTACCGCGCCCAAAGGAGCAAAGTGATAGCTCGTCAGCCATCCGCCAACGCGCAGCCCATTTTGCGGCAGCAAATTCCGCTGCATCGCGGCAGCCAGATCGAGGTCGCGCTGCAGCGCGGCCCGTTCCGCGTGGGTCAGGTGGTCGAGACAATACTGCACCAGCGGATCGGCCAGCAACCGGTCCCGTTCCACCGCTTCGTGGCACTCGAGACACAACCCGTAAACGCCTTCAGCCATGCGCTCCAGCGCTGCATCCACTTCCCGCAAAAGGTTCGTCAGATCCGAGCTTTGCGTCGTGGAGGCAATCGCCGTTTCCAGCCGCCGTTTACGCTCCTCGAGTTGCCCCTGCAGGAAACTAACTTCTACCGTAGCCATGGAAATCTCCGCGGACCGAAAGCCCGCCTATTGGACTCGCCAGGCTCTCTTTTCGATTCGCTGAATCTTGCGCCTCACGCCGCTTCTGCTCATCCGATTTCCGCGCAAATCGCCCGCGCCTTCAACACCTCGTAAACAATCACCGTCGCATAAGTCACCGCAACCCACACCACCACTTCTTCCACCGGCAAACCCGACCACGCCGTGATGAACAGTCCCATCATTGCGCCAGGCTGGAAACCCCACCAACCATATGGAACCGCGAGCGTAGCCTCCCATATCAAACTGATCAGCACCAGAATAAACATCGTCGCGCTTAACGCACGCCAGTTAATTGTTCTTCGCGCCGCCGGATACAGCATTGCCGAAGGCACCAGCGCGCCCGCCACTAAAAACGTGAAGTACCCGGGAAATCCCGAAGGATCCGGCGACAACGCCTTCTTGTAACCAATCGCCAGCCCAATCAACACAGCTCCAGCGATGGCCGACGCCGGATGAAATCTCAGCCATCCTCGCCTCTCTCGCGGACCATCCGTCACGCTGTAAGCCGCCAGCCAATATTCACCGAGCCAGATATACAGCAGCAGAATGGCCAGAAATCCAGTGAAGTAGAAGATGTACTCTTCCACCGGAACTGAACCACCCAACGCCGGCGCGCCAATTCCCAGCGTTGCTCCAGCATTCGGATACGTAAAGAATCGGTGCGCGAAGAAAAAATCCAGCGCGCATCCCAGCGGTACCAATATCGCCAGCGTCGTCCAGAACGCGCGCTTCGGCACCCCGAGTTGCTCGCTCGGCAAGAACCATCCGGCAATCACGCCGATCGGCACCAAAAATAGCAGCAGGCTCCATGTGTATCCGTGTGGCGTCGGGTTCACGCTCGGAATCCGCACCACCGCCGCCACGCGCACCGTGTGCAGCGCAATGCCAGCTGGCAGCGCCACCATACCAAGCATGGCCAGCACAATCCACGGGCTAATACGCTGGTTTGGTGATTTTGCAGCCATCCATTCTCACCATCCCTCAGAAGGTTGCCCGGATTTTACGCCAGCACATCCAAAATGGGCCGCTCAATTCACACTCAACGCACAACGCCCATCTGTCCTTCCGAATCGTACTCAGCAGGAGTCAACGCATGAGAGCAATTTACCGAGCTATCGCTGTATCGACACTCGCCCTCACACTGACCGGAGGAATCGCCTTCGCCCAGGACCATGACCACGACCAGGACCATCACCAGCAGTACGTCCGCCACAGTGAGTGGAAGAAGGGCGCTCACATCCGTCAGGAAGACTGGTCCCGCGGAGAACAGGTCGACTGGCACGTCCATCACCTTCGTCAGCCGCCAGCTGGCTACGAGTGGCGCATGATCGACGGTAACTATGTCCTCTGTTCCTCGGACGGTGTGATCTCCACCGTCGTCGTCGTCCGCTAATCCGACCGCAACTTCTCAGCAAAAAGCGAAGAGGGCGAGCTCCCTTGCGGGTTCTCGCCCTCTTCTGTCCGAATTCGTCGAAGATTCGGCTTCGGCTACCGAATCTCAGCTTCCTGGTGCCTTCCCTGCTCGAGGCCTGAGAGCTTGCGCCCACGCTCCTCGTGCGCTTCCGTCACCATTCCCCTGTGCGAGCCTGCATGCCGCCCTTTGAAATCCCCAGTTGCCTGGTTCTTTCCCGGAACCCCGGTTGCCCGGCGTTCCGCGGAAGCTTCGGTCGCCCGTCGCTTCCTGAAATTCGTTTCCGCTCTCTGGCGACCCCGGTTGCCCGGTGTCCCCTCGATTCGTCGATCCGTTTGCAACTCCGGTTGCCCGTGGCTGCTCCCGTTTCGTTTGCGGTTCTTCCTGGACCTCGGTTGCCCGCTGCCCCTGAATCGCCGTTCCGGTTCGCCTTGGACTCCGGTTGCCCGGTGCCCCCGCTCCCCGTTTCCGATGCTCCTGAAACGCCGGTTGCCCGGCGCCTCCTGAACCTCGTCCGATCCCCTGAAACCTCAGTTGCCCAAAGCTTCCTGGTCTCGGTGCCGACCCTTCTGAATCTCCGGTTTCCCTTCAACCCCTAAGGTTCGGCTTCGAATCTCTTGACGGCTGCGTCTTGCTCTCTTCTGTGGAAGATTGCTCCTCCGTTGCTATGAATCATGCCACAAAACTGCTTCGCGTCAACACGTAAATTTGTGTGCAAAACCCGTACGATTTGTGCAAATTACGCCACTGAGAATTTGCACCAGAAGGTGTGCCATTATCGCTCATTGCCGCGTGTCCAAAGGGTGTTTCGCATCTTCGTAAAACTGCGTCTGCATCTTCAGGCTCTCGTCGTCGGTCTTCACCGCGCGAATTGCCACCACCAGATCGCTCACCCACGCCTTCATGTCGAACTCGCCCAAAGCGAGGTTCGCTTTGCTGCCGTCTCCCGAGTAGTGATTCGGGAATCGTGCGTACCACCAAATCCCCGTGTACACGTCGCCCGGCAAATGCAGCCGTGCCTGATCCGTTCCCGATTCCTGATTCGCTCGATCCATGTGCACCAGATCCGGCCGCGTCACCAGCGTGTGCGATGTCTCCGATTCGCCGGCATGCATGTCCGTCGTCGTCGCCTGCTTTGGCCGTCCCGCTCCTTCGCGCTTATCCCACCAGTAGACGTACACCACGTAGTCGTGCTGCTCCTGCAGCTCCGTTTGCGCGAAGTACGGCAGCAGTTCCAGGTTGCCTCCATGTCCGTTCACGATCAGAATCTTCCTGCACCCGTTGCGCGCCATCTCATCCGTAGTTTCCTGTAACAGCGACAGTTGCATATTCCGGCTGTAGGCGATCGTGCCCGGCTCGTGCCGCGCTTCGTCGATCTGTCCGAAGTAGTACGCGGGAAACACCACAGCGTATTCCTCCGCCGCACCATGCAGCGCCACCCACCGCGCGTTGATCAGATCTGTCCCCAGCGGCATATGTGGCCCGTGCTTCTCCAATATCCCAAACGGCAGCAGGCACACGCCCTGTGCCTGATGGATCGCCGTTACAAAGTCCGCCGCCGTCAACTCTTCCCACTGCGTCGAAAGCTTTGCCGCCTCCTGCGCGCCTGCCGGCAGCGCACTCATCCACCCCGCTGCCAAAAGTAACACCATTGCAATGCGCATCGTCTTCACCCAGCACCTCCCGGATCCTTCACTCTGAACCGAATACCGGTTACGCCTTCGGCAGTTTTCCCCATCCTCCGCCGCCCGGCGTCTCAATCCGCAACGCATCGCCTGCGCGCAGTTGCAAACTGCACTTTCCGGGCAGCGCCACTCCGTCCTCACGGCCCTGCTCGAAAACAGTTGCGCGTCCCGCCGCACCATCTTCGCCACCCGCGAGTCCCCACGGCCGAAACTTTCGCCGCTCCGCCAACAGCGTCATCTGCGCCGGGGCCAGCAATTCAATCTCGCGGACCAGCCCATCGCCGCCGCGAAATTCTCCACGCCCGCCCGATCCATCACGATATCCATAGCGCCGCACGCGGAATGGATACGCATACTCCAGCGCCTCCACCGGCGTATTCAGCGAATTCGTCATGTGCGTCTGCACGCCCGATATACCATCCAGCCCCGGTCGCGCGCCCATCCCGCCCGCTGCGGTTTCGTAATACGTAAAAGGCTCGCCACTCCGCGGATCCATCCCGCCAATCGTCAAATTGCTCATCGTTCCCGCGCTCGCAGCCGGCGCGCGATCCGGAATCGCCTGCGCCAGCGCCCGCAGTAGCACATCCACAATCCGTTGCGACGTCTCCACATTTCCTCCTGCTACCGGTGCCGGAGGCCGCGCGTCCACGATGCTCCCCGGCGGCGTCACCAGAGTCAGCGGCCGCAGAATTCCCGCCGTCGCCGGCGCATCGCGTTCCAGCAAACAACGCAGCACATAAAAACACGCCGAAAGCGTAATCGCCCGCACCGCATTCACGCTGCCATGCACCTGCGGTGACGAGCCTGTGAAGTCCATCTCGATCGATGCCGTCTCCGGATCAATCGTCATGTGCACGCAAATCCTGCGCGGGACATCGTCAATTCCGTCATCGTCCAGCCAGTCTTCCGCGCTGAACGTGCCCGCCGGCATCTGCCTCAGTTGCGCGCGCACCAGCCGTTCGGAATAATCCAGCAACTCACCGCACAACTCTTGTATCCGTATCTCGCCGTACCGCGCCGCCAGATCCAGCATGCGCAGATCACCCACATGGCAGCATCCACTCTGCGCCGCCAAGTCTCCTTCGCGCTCCGCGGGCGTGCGCACATTCAGCAGGATCAGGTCCAGCACATCCCGGTCTACGGCGGCGCCTCGCATAATTCTTACCGGTGGAATCCGCAGCCCTTCCTGAAAAATCTCCCGCGCCGGTCCCATTGACCCCGCAAACATTCCGCCCACATCTGCATGGTGTGCGCGGCTCGAAACATAAAATGCCGGCCGCTTGTCGCCCGGCAGAAACGGGGTCCCCGACGCGCCCGCTTTTGGCGCGGTGGGGAGGAGAAACACCGGCATCACCATCGTGATATCTGGAAGATGCGTTCCGCCCGCGTACGGATCGTTCAGCACCGCAATGTCGCCCGGCCCAAATTTGATTGCAGCCACCGCGGCCTCAACGCTCATGGGCATCGACCCAAGATGCACCGGCATGTGATCGCCCATCGCAATCACCTGCGCCTCACTATTAAAAATCGCGCACGAGTAGTCGCGCCGCTCCTTGATGTTCGGCGACAGCGCCGTCCGCCTCAGCGCTGCGCCCATCTCCTCCGCAATCGAATGAACCGCGCTCCCAAAAATCGCCAGCTCGATGGGATCAACCTGGCTCATCGCCCCACCTCAATCACCAGATTTCCAAACGCATCCACCGTCAGCCGGCACTCCGGAGGCAGCACCGTAGCCGACGTATATTCCGTGATCATCGCCGGACCTTCCAGCACATCGCCAGGCACCAGCTTCTCGCGGTGATAAAAACTAGCCCGCAGGAAATCCCCGTCGAAATAAATCTCCTTCTCTCCGTCAAGCGCGCCCTCACCGCACCCCTCCACCGACTCACGGCGCAACGGCTCGTAAGCCTCCGCAGCCACCGTCATCCGCAAACGCAGATTCACAACCTGCATCGGCTTGCTCCGGTCGCAGAATCCGTAGCGCTCCTCATGCAGTCGATGAAACGCCTCGATCGACCGCTCCGGATGCTCCCCATCCCACGGAACATTCAGCTCATACCCCTGTCCGCGATAGCGCAAATCCACTGAATGCTCCGCAACGCCATCCAGTTCCTCGCGAGTTCTCTGTTCCAGCGCTGCAAATTCACTCTCCAGTTCGCCGATTACTTTCCCCGGCAGCATCACCGTGCGCGAAGCTTCGCGCACCACATCCGCCAACAAAATCCCCAGCGCGGACAACGCTCCTGGCATAGCCGGCACCAACACCGTAGGAATCCGCAGCGCTCGCGCCAGCGAACACGCATGCAGCGGCCCACCCCCACCAAACGCCACCAGCGTAAAATCGCGCGGATCATGTCCCTGCTCTACGGAGATCACCCGGATCGCCTTCTCCATCTCCGTTTCCACCACGCGCACAATCCCCGCCGCAAATTGCTCTACACTGCTCAGCGATCCCTTCTGCTCGCCCATCAACTGAACTGCGCGCTCGCGATCCAGCGGCACCGTTCCGCCCAGAAAACTCCCGGCATCCAGCCGCCCCAGCAGCAAATTCGCGTCCGTCACCGTCGCCTGTGTTCCGCGCCCAAAACAAATCGGCCCCGGATCGGCCCCCGCGGATTCCGGCCCCACCCGCAGTATCCCTCCCGCATCGAAGCGCGCCAGCGACCCGCCGCCCGTGCCCGCTGTGTGAATCTCCAGCATGGACACGCTCACCGGCACGCCCGCCACCATCGCCTCGCGCGTCCGCCGCACGCCACCGCGCCCTGCGTCCGACAGAAACACGTCCGTCGACGTCCCACCCATATCGAGCCCAATGATCCGTTCGAATCCAGCCCAACGCGCCACGCGCGTCGCGCCAATCACCCCACCAGCCGGACCTGACAACACCGTCCGCACCGGCTCCCGCGCCGCCAGTTCCGCGGACACAATCCCGCCCGACGACTGCATCACGTCCACCCGGCTCCCCGCGTGTCTTGACGCAGCCCCCCGCTCCAGCTGCAGCAAATAGCTCTGCATCCGCGGCGCCAGATACGCATTCACCACCGTCGTGGCCGCACGCTCGTATTCGCGAAATTCCGGCAGGATCCGATGCGAGACCGACACCGGCAGCCCCAGCGATCGCAGCGCCTCTTCTACCCGCCGCTCCGTTTCCGGATTCGCAAACGAGAACAGCAGCGACACTGCAACCGCCTCCGCTCCACTTGCGCGCACCGCACCCACCAGTGAACGCAGCTCCGCATCCGTCGGCGCGCGCAACATCTCTCCGTCTGCGCTCACCCGCTCCGGCACGCCGAAACGCAGATCGCGTGGAACCAAACAAACCGGGACCGGCGCAAACCAGTCGTACAAATCGCTGCGCGTCTGCCGCCCAATCGCAATCGTGTCCTCAAATCCCGCCGTCGTCACAAACGCCACGCGCGCCCCGCGACGCTCCAGCATCGCATTCGTCCCCAGCGTCGTCCCGTGCCGCACTTCGGCAGCGGAATCCCCGGCGATCCGTTCCACCGCCTCCAGCACCGCGCGCGACGGATCACCGGGCGTCGAGAACAGCTTCAACGCACGCAGTTCTCCTGCGTCGAAGTAGACGCAGTCCGTGAACGTCCCGCCCGTGTCGATGGCTACGCGCAATGTGCCGGTCTCTCGTATCGTGGTATCTAAAGAAGACACGAATCTCCCTGCATCTGACTGTAAAGCAACCGAGGCACCTGCTTGAACACTATCTACGGCTGGCTGGCCGAGGCAAATCGCGAGCAGAAGCGCACTTTGCTCGCCGCCGCCCTCGGTTGGATGCTCGACAGCATGGACGTCATGCTTTACGCCCTCGTCCTCGGCCCCATCCAGCGCGAAATGCACCTCTCCTCCGCCATGAGCGGCGCCATGATGTCCGTTACGCTCATCAGTGCCGCGGTCGGCGGCATCGCCTTTGGCTGGTTCGCCGACCGCGCCGGACGCGTGCGCGCCCTCACCGCCAGCGTCCTCATCTACTCCATCGCCACTGCCCTCTGCGGACTCACCCACAGCGCCCCGCAGCTCATGGCCTGCCGCATTCTGCTCGGCCTCGGCATGGGCGGAGAATGGGCCTCCGGCGCCGCGCTCGTTGCGGAATCCTGGCCCGCACGCCATCGCGGCAAAGCCCTCGCTCTCGTTCAGAGTTCCTGGGCGGTCGGCTTCGCTCTTGGCGCAGCTCTCGTCGCCGTCATATTGCCGCGTTACGGATGGCGCGCCGTCTTCTTCGCCGGCATCGCGCCCGCCCTCATCGCGCTCTGGATCCAGCACAGCCTCCACGAACCCGAAGCCTGGCGGCAGCAGCGCGCGCCCACCTTCCGCCCTGCCCAGCTTTTTCGCGGACGCCTCGGCACCAGCACCCTCATCTGCGCCACCATGAACGCCGCTACCCTCTTCGGCTGGTGGGGCCTCTTCACCTGGCTGCCCCGCTTTCTCTCCGCGCCCCGCTCCGCCGGAGGCCGCGGCCTCGGAATCGTCACCACCTCCGGCTGGACCATCGCCATGCAGGCCGGAGCCTTCCTCGGCTACCTCACCTTCGGCTACCTCGCCGATGCATGGAATCGTAAATACGCCTACATCGCGTTTCTCGTCGTGGCAGCAGCCCTCGTTCCTCTCTTCGCGTTTGTCCGCAATCCCACCGCGCTCTTCCTTATCGGCCCGCTCGTCGGATTCTTCGGCACCGGCTACTTCAGCGGCTTCACGGTGATCGCCAGCGAGCTTTTCCCCACCGCTCTCCGTGCCTCCGCCATGGGCTTCGCCTACAACATCGGACGCATCCTCAGCGCCATCGCCCCCTGGGCCATTGGACGCATCTCTGAAAGCGCAGGCCTCGCCGCTGCCCTCTGCATCACTTCCGCCGCATTCCTTCTCGCCGCCCTTATCGCTACAGCCCTGCGCTCACCCTCCTCCGAACTCGTCAGCGAAACTCAGCTTTCTTCCTGAGCGAGGCGAAGGACCCCTCGCACCAAACCCTCAGCGCAAGCGCCGTTTCTGCTGGTACATAGCGGCGTCCGCCTTAGCGATCAACTGCTCGAACGCCATACCCGGCTCCCACTCCGCCAGCCCCACTGCGGCGTCGATCCGAACGGAATGTGCCAGGCTGTCCACTGCCGAGTCCAGCATGTAGTCGCCAAACACCCACTGCCGCAAGCGTTCAACCTGAGTCCCGGCGCCGATGGCAACGCAGGTAAGAAGCACAATAAATTCATCACCACCCCAACGACCTACAAAGTCGCCGGATCGAGCACTCATTTTGAGTTCGGCCGCAAACTGCCGCAACAGATGATCCCCGGCCGCGTGGCCATACTTGTCATTGATTCCCTTGAACGCATTGATATCGAGCATCACAATGCAAAACTTCTCCGCGCGTGTCATGGCCCAGCGAACTCTTTCCTCAATGCTTCTCCGGTTCGCGATGCCCGTAACCTCGTCCCGATAGACCAGCGGTTCCATCCTGCTCAGCTTGTTCTCGTACGCAGACACCCTCGCCCGCAGGTCTCGCACCACCGTCTGCTGGGCACGCGTCATCTGTTCGATGTTGCTCTTCAGCGCGACGATGTTGGTTTGCAACGACGCCCGCACCTGCGCCAAATCGTCGAGAACCACGATGGATTCAAGGTCCACCGTGAGGTTGCGGAACTGCGTTGCGCAGGTTTCGCTGGTGGCGCCAATCGACTCGGCAGTGCCGGCCAGCGCCAGCAGCAACTGCTTCACCTCATCGGCGGTGTGCCGGCAATGGTCTACCGTGCGTTCCGCCCACACCACGAGTTCCGCCTCGACCTGTTGCTGGGCCTGACGAACCACCTCGGGTCCGGTCTCAACGGACAAGGTTGCGCCGATACTCTGCAGTCGCTTTTGAAGTTCACAACCGTGCGCAGGGCAGCTTTCGGCCGCTTTTGCGCCCACCACCCTCAAGGTCCCCTGCAATGACTCCATCGTCGCCGAAAGCAGCTCACCCGCGGGCGCGGACGGCGCAGGTGTCGACTCAAAGGAATCAAGGTATTTCTTAAGCGAAATCACACGGATGTCTCCAGTGGATACTCGGCAAAAGCGAAGGCACATTGGCCGCCCCCCGCCAAGCCGGCCCTGTCGGTGCCTTCGGCAAAACAGGCCGTAAACATGAGTCACCCGGAGGATTTCGCATCCCCGCCTGGAATCCAGCATCTCTACGCTGGTACGCTCTCCTCAGACACCTTATGAAGATTGGCATCACCTGTTATCCCACCTACGGCGGCAGCGGAGTCGTCGCCACCGAACTCGGCATCGAGCTGGCCGCGGCCGGGCATCAGGTGCATTTCATCGCCTATTCCCAGCCCTTTCGCCTCCGCGGACGCGAACAGGAGATCGCCTTTCACGAGGTCGCCGTCTCCAACTACCCCCTCTTCGAATACCCTCCCTACGATCTGGCCCTCGCCACGCGCATGGCGGAAGTCGCCGCCTACTACGAGCTCGACATCCTCCACGTCCACTACGCCATTCCCCACTCCATCTCCGCCTACCTCGCGCGCGAAATGCTCAAGCGCCAGAATCACCGCCTGCCCTTCATCACCACGCTCCACGGAACCGACATCACCCTCGTCGGCCTCGACCATTCCTACCTGCCCATTACCCGCTTCGGTATCGATCAAAGCGACGGCGTCACCGCCATCTCCAATTACCTGCGCGAAACCACCATCCAGGAATTCCATCCCGACCGCACCATTGAAGTCATCCCCAACTTCGTCAACTGCGATGTCTACACTCCCCTCAGCGAAGCCGATCGCGCCGCCGGCCGCGCCCGCTATGCCGAGCCCGGCGAGAAAATCCTCGTCCACCTCTCCAATTTCCGCCCCGTCAAACGCACCGCCGACGTCGTCCGCATCTTCTCTCGCGTCGCTCGCGAAATTCCCGCGCGGCTGCTCATGATCGGCGACGGCCCCGACCGCTCTGCCTGCGAGTGGATGGCCCACCGCAAAGGCATCCACGACCGCATTCACTTCCTCGGCAAACAAGGCAGCGTCTCTGAAATCCTTCCCCTCGCCGACCTGCTCGTGCTTCCCAGCGAACTCGAATCCTTCGGCCTCGCGGCCCTTGAAGGCATGGCCTGCCGCGTTCCTCCCATCGCCACGCGCGTCGGCGGCCTGCCTGAGCTCATCGACGACGGCGTCAACGGCCGCCTCTTTCCCGTCGGCGACGTCGACGGTATGGCCGGAGCCGCGGTCGAACTCTTCCGCGACCCCGTCCGCCTGGAGGCGATGGCCGAAGCCGCTCGCCTCACCGCCCGTACCCGCTACTGCGCTTCGAAAATCCTGCCTCTCTACGAACGCTTCTACGAACGCATCCTCAACGGGCCGGATCCCGCCTAGTGAATCATGTTGATCGTTTCCTGAGAGATGGTGTCGAACGTGGTGATGGCCTTGGAACTGGCCTCAAACGCCTGCTGCGCCACAATCAAATTCGCGAACTGCGTTGAGATGTCCACATTCGATCCCTCCAGCGCCTCATCCTCCAGCGTGCCCAGCCCCGCCGCTCCCGCCACTCCCACGGTCGCCGCCCCCGAGCCAAGCGTCGTCTCGTAATTGTTCCCGGCCATGATCTTCATGCCCTGCTCGTTCGTGACGTTCGCCAGCGCTACCTGCCCTACCGGCGTCGTTTGCCCGTTGCTGAATTCAGCCGAAACCAGACCATCCGACCCGATCGAAAACCCGCTGTATTCGCCGCTCGCAAATCCGTTCTGCGTGATTCCTGACACCGCGGAGGTCGAAGCCACCTGGGTGATCGTCGGCTTGTTGTTCGCCCCATACAAATCCCAGGTTATGTTCAGATCGTTGGCCTTGTCGCTCAAGCCCGTCAAGGTGATGCCGGCCACATTCGCCGCCGGCGTCGTCAAATTTCCGTTGGCATCGAACTGCAGCGTCCCCGTCAGATTCGCTCCGCCGGTCGCGTCTCCCGCCGGCAGCGCGATTGAGTAGCCCCATGCCCCACCGCCATTATTCGTAAAATCGATGGTAGCCACGTGGCTCACGCCCAGCGAATCGTACAACGTGATTTGCGCCGGAACGATCGTGCCCTCTGGGGACGCCGAGTTTAGATTCGCCGTCAGTCCCAGCGTGCTCGTGGCCTGGGGCTGTTCTACCGCTCCAATCGGGATCTGAATCGCCGTCAGCGGAGAATTTGTGTTCACCGCCCCTCCGGCCACCGGGTAGCCCATCACCTGCTGCCCATCCTGCGTCGTCAGCGCACCCGTCGAGCTCAGCGTGAAATCGCCATCGCGCGTGTATTCCGTCTGTCCGCCGTTCTGAATGACGAAAAATCCGTTGCCGTCCAATGCCACATCTGTGGAATTGCTTGTATCGCTAATGCTTCCCTGCGAAAAATCCGTCTCCGTCGAGCCGATCTGCGTGCCCGCGCCCACCTGCAGCGGATTCCCCGCCCCGCTGCTCCCGATCTGCTGGTAAAACAAATCGCTGAACGTTACGCTCTGACTCTTGAACGACGTCGTGTTCATGTTGGATAAGTTGTTCGCGATAGTGTTCAGGGCCGTCGACGATGCCTCCAGCCCGGTCAGCGGAATCGAAAATGATGACATACTTCCTCCCTAAAATATCCGCGCGCGTTAACGCGCCGGGTTAGAAACATTGGTATACGCGTGATGATGCGCGCGACTTTTCAGTGATTCGAGCGCGGAACTCATTGGGCTGGCTGCCCCATTCGGCGCCAAAGTCTGCGCCGCCGCGCTCATCCCCCGCGCCAACCGCGAACCGGCCGGACCGGTATCCGTAGCGCTCAGATTTCCCAGCGCTGTATTCGCTACCGCAGTCGGCGCAGAGCCCGCCGCACCCGTGAACGCCGTGCCGGCAGCGGGCGTTGCGCTGGTTGGCGCCTGTCCCGCTCCCACCACCCTGCCCGTGGCCTCGGAATCCGATGCGCTTCCCAATCCGCTTAAATCCTGGTTGATCGAGACCAGTTGCTCCAGGCTGTTCACCTGCACCAGCTGGTTCACGTATTCATTCGGATCCGTGTCTGCCGTCGGATCCTGATTCTTCATCTCCGATACCAGCAGTTGCAGAAAATCATTCGCGGTAATCGTTGCCGAATCGGAATCGCTCGACGTCGTCGATCCCGTATCCGCAGGCTGCGCCGCAGCAAACGGCGAAGCGCTCATAGGGTTGGCAAAAATCTGCATAAACTTCCTCTCTTCGAATCCACGCGCACTAAACACGCACGTTGATGTACGACAAACTTTCTCCGTCTCCCGCGAACATCGCTGCAAGTGAACCCTGCTCCAGTTTTGCGGAATTTCCCGCCCGTGCGCTGCCAGCCTGTGCGCTCCCGCCCTGCGCATTTCCGGCCTGCGCGTTCCCCGCCTGCCCTCCGCTCGATCCCTCACGATCCCCCGGCGACAATAGTTCCGAGGAAAGCTGATCTACCCTCACCTGCTGCCCTGCCAGATATTCCCGCACCTCCGGCAAACGCGCGTTGAGCGTCGCCTGCGTCTCAATCGACGCCGCCGTCAGCACCGCCGACACCTGCCCTCCCGCCGCATGCGTGCGAATCTCCACCCACCCCAACCCCGCATCGCGCACTCCCACCGCCAAACGCTGCGGCGAGCTTTCCGTCACTAACGGCGGCGCTGCAGAATCCATCCGCGCAAAATTTCCGCCAGCCGTCGCGTGCGTCGCACCCACACCAATATTCGTTCCCGCATTCGCAATCACCGGTTGTGCAATCGCACCCGTATTCGCGCCATGCAGCAGCGAATTGCCCGCGCCAAATTCAACGGGATTTGCCGTCACCAACCCCGCCACCGAAACCGCTTTCCCCGCAAGCATCACCGCATACGCCCCGCCGGCATCTCCGTGTGCGCCAATACTCTCGAGGGCAGCTCTCTTAGTGATCGCTCCTGCCGTGCTCACTCCCGTCTCTCTAACCGTCCTAGCGCCTCGTCCCATCGCTCCCGGCTCCGTGATCGATTGCTCTCCGCCATTCACGCTGGCCACCGACTTCGGCAAGCTTTTTGCTTCCGCTACGTGCCCTTCAACAGGCTGCAAATCTCTCGCCAACGCGGGTGTAGCTGCCACCTGCGCCGAGGTCGCGGATCGCGTCGCACCCGATCCGGCCGGGGCTCCCGATGATTCTGGGTTCGCTTCCTTGTCAGTCGCAGCAACAGCCTCTCCGTCACGCGCAGAAACCACACGCGCCGTCTCAGCAGGTGATGCCGCTGCATGGCCAACCGGTATAGCTCGGCTCGTCGTCACTGGGTTAGGCTCGACCACCGTCGTCGCAGCAACCGGCCACCTCGTGATCGCGGCCTCCGCTGGTTTGCTCAAATTGCTGACGCCTGCGTGCTGTTTCGTCGGCGCCCGGTTCACGATTGCCTTCGCTTCCCGGCGTTGCGCAACCGTAATGCCCGCATTTACCCGCGGCGCCGCCAATGACGCGCGCACCCCCGACCCGGAGCCAGGCGTCGATCCAACAAGCGCCGCCCCGCCGATCATCGCACCCGTCGCAGCATTCGCTACTTCCGCCTTTGCGGAAAACGGACAGAATGCCGGAAGCCCAATTCCATCCCGCAACTTTCCTCCCTCTTCGCCCGCCGTCGCCGTCTCAACATCCAATTTCTCAGCGCCCACACCATCCCGGACGTCACCCACCACCGAGATCTGCGCACGCGCCCTAGTCATCGCCCCCGACTGCAGCATCAGCTCGCTGAAACTGGGTATCGTGCTGATGCTCAGCATCGCCCCAAACTCCGGCATTGCCCCAACCCCTGACATCGCGCTCGACCCACTCCGCCCTGCACTCGCCGCGCCACGCATCCCTGCGCTTCCCTCTGCCGACCCCATCATCCGCGCAATCGTTTCCAGATTTGCTGAGCCGTTGGCTGTCACGTTCACTGGAAGCTCCTCTGTCCAGCTTCGCTGCAGTTCACGCTCCTGCACGGATTGAATAATCTTGGAGGACTCTCACTTTTTCCTGCGCCTCTGCCGCACACCTCGTCCGCTCTGGAACCAGTCGTCCACCTGCTTCTGCTCCCACCGCGTTCGCTCTTTCTCCTCGGCCCGCACATCGTCCTCCACCAGCATCTCTATCTGCCGTCGATCCAGCCGGCGCGCGAAGAATTCCGCCTGCGCCGCCTCCACCGCCGGTTTCCGCGCATCCGCCTGCCCCGCCAGCTTGTCCCGTTTCCACGCGTGAATGTCCGCGTCCGCAATTCCCATCAGCCACGGCGTCGTCACGCTCGCCGCCCGCGATCCCAGCACCTCGAACGCCTCGCCGCGCAGCGCCATAGCACGATACCGCTGCCGTTCTGCGCCACCTTCCAGTGCCCGCATTTCCGCTGTCTTCTTTTCCAAATCGAAATGCGCCAGGTCTTCCAGCAGCCCGCGAATCCGCAGCACCCGGTCCAGCTTGTGCTTCACGCCGGCCCGCCCGCTTCAATCGCCGCCGCCAGCCGCATCACCTGTGCCCGCGCATCCGCAAAGGTCTCGCGCTCCCCCGACCGTTGCGCTAAGAATTGCCGGATCGCCGGACGAAACCTAATCGCCCTGTCCAGCGCTTCATCCGTTCCTGCCTTGTATGCCCCAATGCGCACTAAATCCTCTGACCGCGCCCACGTCGACAGCATCCGCCGCACCGTTGCCGCGGCCTGCGCATGCTCTTCCGTCACAATCGCCGGCATCAGCCGGCTGATCGACTCCATCACGTCAATCGGCGGGTACCATCCATCCGCCGCCAGCGCCCGCGACAACACAATGTGCCCGTCCAAAAAAGATCGCACCGCGTCCACCAGAGGATCCTGCAAATCGTCGCCCTCCATCAGCACCGTGTAAAACGCGGTAATGCTCCCCACGCGAAAATTTCCTGCCCGCTCCGCCAAACGCGCCAATCTGCTGAACACCGACGGCGTATACCCCCGCGTCGTCGGCGGCTCTCCCGCCGCCAGTCCCACCTCGCGCGCCGCCATCGCAAACCGTGTCAATGAATCCAGCACCAGCAGCACATGTTTCCCGGTGCTCGCAAAATATTCGGCCACGCTCGTCGCTGCCAGCGCCGCGCGCATTCGCAGCAGCGGGGACTGGTCCGACGTCGACACCAGCACCACCGCGCGCTTCCGGCCCTCGACGCCCAGACTCTCATTTAGGAATTCCCCTACCTCGCGCCCGCGCTCTCCCACCAGCCCCACCACAATCATCTCGGCGTCGCTGTTGCGCGTCATCATCCCAATCAGCGTGCTCTTCCCCACGCCCGACCCGCCAAAGATCCCCACCCTCTGCCCGCGCCCCACCGTCAGCACGCCGTCAATCGCGCGAATGCCCGTGCCCAGCGCCTCGCGAATCGGCTCACGCTCCAGTGGCGCCGGCGCGGCTCGATCCAGAGGCACCGTGGTGTGCACCTGCGGCAATCGCCCCCCATCCAGCGCCTGCCCCATCGCGTTCAACACCCGCCCAATCAGCCCCTCGCCCACTTCAATCCGCGGCATTACCCCCAGCGCCGACACCGCATCCCCATATCGAATCCCATCCGCCGCATCCAGCGTCATCGACAACACCCCTGTACCGAGAATTCCAATCACCTCCGCCGGGTGCGCTCCGCCCGCAGCATCGTGAATCTCGCAGCACTCACCCACCGAGCATGGAGGCCCCTGCGACTCAATCGTCTGCCCCGTTGCTTCCACCACGCGCCCGCGCCAGCGCAGCGACGGTCGCTGCCGCAGCCGTGAAAAATATGTGCCCAGCAGATCCACTCAACCCTGCATTTCCCGAGCCGCGTCCTGCGGCTCCTGCGCCTTCGTCTCCCGCCGCGCGTCCAGCAAATCGAAAAAGCCGCGCTCGATCTCGGCAATCTGCGCGCGCACACCCAAATCCACGCTGCCCAGATCCGCCTCCAGCACCGCTTCCGCCTCCTGCATCTCGGCATCGCCTACCACTTCCGGACGCAGCGGCAATCCGGGCATCAGCCGCAGCATCTCCGCCCACATCGCAGCCTGCGCAGCCGGAACGTGCAGCCGCACCACCGTCGTCTCCGCCAATTGCCCCAGCGCTACCCTCACCGCTCCCGTCAGCAGCAGCGGATCCATCTGCGCCTCGCGATGCAGAATGCGCTCTGCAATCGCCAGCGCCAGCCGCACCGCCTCGTGCTCGACGCGCGCCAGATACTCATCCCGCTGATTGCGAAATTCCACGAGCGCCGACCCCAGCTCCGCCGCTCGATCCCTGCGCCACGCTTCCTGCTCCCCGGCCGCCAATTCTTTTGCTTTGTCCTGGCCTTCGCGGCGAACCGCATCCATCTGCCGCGCAAATTGCTTTTCCCGCTCAGCGAGTGTCGCCTGCAATTCCCGCACGCGCGTTATCAGGTTGGCGGGCGATTCGCAGTCCATCGAGCCCGGCGAAGCCCCAGCAAGCATCGGATACTGCATCGGCCGCACATCGTTTTCCGCGTTTGCCAGCATCGCTCACCGCTCCTAAGTCGGGAATTCACACTACGAAATCGTCGCCCTGCTCCAGTTTCAGAATCACTTTGCCCTCAGCCTCCAGATTGCGCGCCAACCCCAGAATCTCGTGTTGCGCTCCCGCCACTTCCCGCGCCCGCACCGGCCCCATCACTTCCATGTCTTCTTTCAGCATGTCCGCCGCGCGCGTCGACATCGCGGAAAACACGTGCGCGCGCAAATCCTCATGCGCTCCCCGCAGCGCCAGCGCCAGCTGCCGCTTATCCGCCGCCGCCACAATCTCGCGCATGCTGGCCGGCGGTATCGTCACCAAATCCTCAAACGTGAACATCAAGTTGCGAATGCTCAGAGCCGTCGCCACATCCGCCGCCTCAATCTCGTCCAGAATCTTTTTGGTCTGCTCCGTCTGCATCCGGTTCAGCAGATCCGCAACCGCCTTAAACCCCGCATACGACCGCCTTCCCGTATCACCCATGTTTTCGAGACGCCGGTGCAGAATCATCGCTACCCGCTGTGCCATCTCCGGCGAAAACTGCCGCATCGCGGCCAGCCGCCGGATCGCATCCACCCGCCGCTCCTCGCTGAGACTGTCGATCACGATCGAACCCTTGCGCGGATCGAGATGGGCGAGCACAATCGCGACCGTCTGCCCATGCTCGCTCTCCAAAAACTTTCCCAGCTGCTGCGGATCGACCCGCTGGAGCATCGAAAGATCGCTCTGGCTCGCTTCCTGCGCGCGCCGTACCTGGGTCAGCATATCCTCTGCGCGCTGCTTGCCGAAGGTATCCATCAGCAGCTTCGTCGCGTAATCAATCCCGCCGTGGACCATGTAATGCTGCGTGTCCAGCAACCCGGCAAACTCTTCCACCACTTCCAGCGACAAATCCGGCGGAATATTCCGCAAATCCGCGATCTCCTCGGTCAGCCGCTGAACATCCGGCTCCGACAGATTCTGCAGAATCTTTTTTCCCAGCTCGTCCCCAACCGCTACCAGGAAAACCGCAGCCTTGCGCACACCGCTCAGCGGCTGCCCGCTCTCGGCTCCCGGCAACGAACGTAGAGTTTCCGCAGGCATCGACTACTCCGAACGAATCCAGCTCTCCAGCAGGCGCGTGCTCTGTGCCGGTTCGCGCTTCACATGTTCGGCTACGGTCTCAAAGATGGTCTGCGCATGCAGCTTCTTCTCCTCCGCCTCATGCTGTTCGGGCGAGAGAGTGCGAGGCGCCGGCTCCGCGGCTAAACGCGCCGCAGCCGTAGCCGGAGCAGCCGCGCGCGCCCGCGCCGGTCCTGCCGCTAACGCACGCAGCGCAGGTCGAGCCACAAAGAAAAAGAACACCAGCATCGCCATCAAAATCGTCCCGTAGCGAATCAGCGACGGCGACTGGCTCGCCATCCCCAGCACACGTTCGGCCATCGGCGCCTGCGGCAGCCCGCCGTTGCCGTCGAACGCCATCTCTTCCACGCTCACCTGATCGCCGCGCGCAGCGTCGAACCCAATCGCCGATTCCGCCAGATCGGTCAGCCGCTTAATCTCATCCGGCGATCGCGGTTCCCAGCTCACCAGCGTCCCTTTAACCGTCCGCCGGTCGTTGATCAGCACGGCCGCCGTCAATCTCCGCACCCGCCCCGCCGCCTCCACCGTATGCCGTACCTTTTTCGAGACGCCATATGTGTCGCTCTCCTGCTTCATGCTTTGCGCCGTGTCGTTGTCCGGCGGATAGAGCGGCGGCTTCCCGGTCGGCGCATTGCTCGCCGTGCCCGGAATCCCCGAGGCCGCAGGCTTCCCCGACGTCTGATCCGTGCGCTGCATCGACAGCGTTACCGCCTGCGCCGGATCGTAGGTCTCATCCACCTCATCCGCGGCCACCGGATCGTAGTCCACGTTCACCGACGCGCGGACATTTCCTGATCCCGCCACCGGTTCCAGCGTCTCCATCAGCTTCGCCGCCAGTTCCTGCTCATGCGCCGCCAGAGCCGCGTCACCCGTGCGCTTTCCCAGCAGCGCGCCGCCTTCCGCATCCACCAGCACCACGTTTTCCGGACGCAGATCGTCGACCGCGCTCGCCACCAGATTCGTTATCCCCTCAGCCTCGTCTCCGGACAGCGTCCGCTGCCGCAGCCTCAGCACCACGGACGCTTTCGCGTCGCGCTCCTCTGTCGCAAAAAGCGAATCGTGCGGCAGCACCAGATGCACTCGCGCTGACTGCACCGACGCCAGCGTTCCAATCGTGTGCTCCAGCTCTCCTTCGAGCGCCCTCTGGTAATTCACCTTCTCGTCGAACTCCGACCCCATCCAGTTCGGCTTGTCGAACAACTCAAACCCCATTCGACCGCTCTTCGGGCCGCCCTTCGCCGTCGTCGCCAGCCGCGCCTTGTCCAGATTCTCTGCCGGGACCCGCAGCGACGATCCATCCGGCCCCACATCAAAAGGAATCCCCGCCGTCGTCAGCTCCGTCATCATCTGCCGCGTGTCATCAGGATCGAGTCCCGCATACAGCGTCCGCCAGTCCGTCCGCGTTGCATACCACATCAATCCCACAAAGCAGCCCACCAGCAGCGCCACCGACGCCACCAGCCGCGTCCTCCGCGTACTGTCCAGCTTCTGAAACCGCGCGACGACCTCCGTGGCCATCGCTCCCGCGCGCTGTTGCACGGTCAGTGCGGTCTGCGCTTTGTCTTTATCCGCCATGCGCCTGTCTCTTCAAATCAGAACTGCATACCCATTACCTGCTGATACGCCGCCACTGCTTTGTTGCGCACCGCCAGCGTCAGCTCAAAGGCCATGTCCGCCTTCTGCGTCGCGATCATCGCGTCGTGAATGTCGACGCCGTCCCCAGCCAGCATCCCCATCGCCGCGCTCGACGCCTGCTGCTGCAAATCGTTCACGCCTGTCACCGCGCTCTTCAGCAAGTCGCCAAACGGGCCGCCCGCTGCCGTCGACGTTCCCTTCAGAATGGCCGGTGCCATTTCACCCGTCGCCAGCGCGGTGGCTGCGTTCAATGTCGTATTCATGCCTGGGATCTGCATACGGCCTACCTCCTGCTCACGCGATCTGTACGTCGAATTCGTTACTTCAAAATGTCCAGCGACGCCGCAACCATGCCCTTTTCCGCCTGTACCGCCGAGCTGTTTAGCCCATACGCGCGCGTCGCGCCCATCAAATCCACCATCTCCGTCAGCGGATTGATGTCTGGGTACGACACGAACCCATCCTTGTCCGCATCCGGATGTCCCGGATCGAACCGCCGCAGCGAGCCTCCCTGATCCGCGACCACCGCTGAAACCCGCACCCCGCCAATCTGCGCATCCGCCGATGCTGCCTGGCCCATCAACTGGCTGGCAAAACTTTGCTGCGGCGCCTCCGACGTGAACACCACATGCTGCCGCTGATACGGCCCGCCTGCCGCCGTGCGCGTCGTCTCCGCGTTGGCCATGTTCGCCGCAACTACCTCCGCGCGAATCCTCTCCGCCTGCAACGCCGACCCGCTCACTTCCATCACGCCGAACAGATTCATGGATTCCCTCCTTCCGCGCCTCAGCCGTCCCGTCACTTGTCTTCGTGAATCGCGTCCAACACCCGCGTGAATTCGTGCTTTAGCAACTCCACCCCGGTGCGAAACTGCAGTTGCGCCTCCGCCATCTTCATTCCTTCGCGATCCATCGACACGTTATTGCCGTCCGGCCGCTCCAGCAGCCCACCCACCGAGCCCACCCGCACATCACCTGATTCCGAAACCGCACCTAACAATCCATCCGCGCCAGCATCGCCGTCGCTCCCATTCGCCCCGCTCAGCGCCTTCATCGATCGCCGCATCTCCGACGCAAAATCGAATCCCTCCGTCCGGTAGCCCGGCGTATCGATGTTCGCCATGTTCTGTGCCGTGAGTTTTAGCTGGAGCGATGAGAGATCCAGATACTTGCCCAGCGCCTCCGCCATCGGTGTCTCAATCTGCACGCCAGCGCCTCGTGGAAATCCTTCCGCAACATCCCTTGCAGGAAACTGTCCTTTCGCCTCCCGGCCAGGTTAGAGAAGTCTCATACCGCATCGTCGAATTCGATCTCTTCCAGATCGATCACCGGCCGATCTTCGGCTAGAATCCATGCCCGCTCCAGCACATGCTCCAACTCGCGCACGTTGCCCGGCCATGCATGCGCCGTCAGGCTCGCCACCGCCGCCGCCGTAATCCGTTTTGCCGGGCTATCCTTCGCCAGCCGCGTCAGAAAATGATCCGTCAGCGCCTCAATATCTTCCGTGCGCCCGCTCAACGCCGGTGTGCGAATGCGAAAAACCGAGAGCCGGTAGTAAAGGTCCGCGCGAAACGTCCCTTCTTCCGTCATCTTTCCCAGTGGCCGATGCGTTGCCGCTACAATCCGCACGTCCGCGCAAACCGGCTCGTTCTCCCCCACCCGCACAAATTTTCCCGTTTCCAGAAACCGCAGCAGCTTCGCCTGCAGCGCCAGCGGCATCTCGCCAATCTCATCCAGAAACAGCGTTCCACCATGCGCCGCCTCAATCCGCCCAACCCTCCCCTGCACCGCTCCCGTGAAAGCGCCGCGCGAATGTCCAAACAACTCCGCTTCGAACAGCGACTCCGGAATCGCCGCGCAGTTCAGCGGCACCAGCCGGTGTGCAGCCCTGTTGCTCAACCTATGCAGCGCACGCGCTACCAACTCTTTCCCGCTCCCCGTCGGCCCTTTGATCAGCACCGGAGTCGATCGGGACGCCACCAGTCGAATCCTGCGGCTCACTTCGAGCATCGACGGATGCGACCCAACAATCTCCGGCAAACGGCACCCAAGGCTCACCGCCGCAGACGAAGCCGCCTGCGCCGCCACCGCCGGCGACGATAGCCACGGCAAGGCGGGCTCCGTCGCGGCCCTTGCCACGTCATTCCCAACCGGACTCGCGCAGCGCGCCTTCTCCCGGACCGGCGCGTCCAGAATCTCCGCCTCCGTCGGCGCGGAATCCCAAATCGCCCCGTCCGTCGCGCGCGCAGCTTCCCCATCCACCGCCTGCGCCCGACGCAACGCGTGCAGCACCTCGTTCCGCCGCGGACTTCGCGCCGTCGCCCCCGGCATGAACGAAGCATCCGCCATCACCAAATCCACGCCCGGATGCAGCCGCTCGAATTCCGCCACAAATTCGCGTATCTCCAGATCCGGCAGCCACGAATCCAGCACCACCGTCTCTGCCGGCGACGCGTCCAGGCACGCCAGCGTCTCCGCGCCCCCCGCCGCTTCCCGCACCTGCCAGCGCAATTCGCTCAGCGCGTCACGAACCCTGCGGCGAAAGGAAAGATCCGCGCTCGCCAAAATGGCTGTTCGCGGTACGGTCGAGGGTCTCTGCTGTGCAAGGGCTGCCATGGTCTCAACTCCTCTTCAATGAGTCTTTCTTCCGCTAGCGTAACTTCAAACGGCCTGGCCGATGCGGTATCCCATCCCACGCACCGTGCGGATAATCGGCGGCGTCTCGGTCTTTCCTCCTGCTCCTTCGGCGGTGCCCGCGACCTCTTCCGGTGGCAGGTTGTCGCGTAGTTTCCGCCGCAGATAGTTCACGTACACATCCACAACGTTCGTGCCCGCGTCCGGGCTCATGTTCCACACGCTCTCAAGCAGAGTCGCGCGCGACACCGGATGTCCCCGATGCAGCATCAGGTACTCCAGCAGCGCGAATTCCTTATTCGTCAGCTCCACCGTCTCGCCATTCCGCGTCACCAAATGCTCCACGCGATTCATTTCCAGATCCCCATGGCGCAGCACCAGCCCCGGCGAACGCCGCCTGGCCAGCGCCTTGCACCGCGCCCGCAGCTCGGCAAACGAGAATGGCTTCTGCATAAAATCGTCTGCGCCCATCTCCAGACACCGCAGCCGTGTCTCTGGCTCCTGCCGCGCCGTCAGGATGAGAATTGGCACATCCTCCGTCAGCGAGCGCATAAACTCCAGCACTTCCGTCCCGTCGTGCTCCGGCAAATTCAGATCCAGCACCGCCATCTCGGGCATATCGCGTTGCGCCGCATCCATCGCCATCTGGCCGTCGGTGGTCAGCGTTACCTCATGCCCGTCCTGTTCCAACCCCCGCGCCAGAAAAGCCCCGAGCGCCCGATCGTCATCCGCTATCAGCATGCGCATTGGTTTGTTCTCCCTCACCCACCATCACCCCCCAGGTCTGCGAGCACTAGCACCAGGATGAGAAAAATCCAATGAGGAATTTCAAAACTGGAGCGACTGCGCGAGGGTGCCAAAGTGGGAAACAACCCCACCCCAAAATTTAAAAGGCAATTCGCTTTTTATTCGCTATAATGACCCGCATGGCGATTACACGGCGGCAGAAAGAAGTGCTCGACTTCATTTCCGGCTTCGTTCAGCGCAACGGCTATTCACCCTCGTTTGAGGAAATCGCCCGCGGCCTCGACCTGCGCTCGCTCGCCACCGTCCACAAACACATCACCAACCTGCAGACCAAGGGCCTGCTCGCCCGCGCCCACAACCGCAGCCGCTCCATCGATGTCCTGCCGCCACGCGGCAAGGGCCGCCCCATCGACCGCCTGCCCCTCGCTGGCCGCATCGCCGCCGGCTATCCCGTCGAAGCGCTCGAAACCTCTGAGAGCATCTCCCTCGGCGACATCATCGGCAATCGAGAAGTCTTCGCCCTCCAGGTCCGCGGCGAATCCATGCGCGACGAGCATATCGTCGACGGCGATTACGTCCTCGTGGAGAAAACCAGTACCGCCCGCACCGGCGAAATCGTCGTCGCCCTCGTGCGCGGCTCGGAAACCACCCTCAAGCGCTACTACCCCGAAGGCTCGCTCATCCGCCTCCAGCCCGCCAATACCGAAATGGAGCCCATCTTCGTCCCCGCCGCCCAGGTCGCCATCCAGGGTCGCGTTCTCGGCATGCTCCGCAAGTATTAGTGAAATGTCATCCCTCAGGCAAGTCTAAGAACGAGTCCGCACAAACGTTGTTAGGTCGCGCAGGTCCGTCCCTACACCATCGGGAACCGCCGCCAGCTCTTCTGCCGCACTATGTGTGCGATTCACCCAGAATGTCGGATAGCCGAACCACTTTGCCCCCACCGCATCCCATCCTCCGAACGCTGCAAAGGCGATCTCTTCTCTTCTCAGCCCAAACGAGCTTGTCGCCATTGCATAGGCCCGAGAGTCGGGCTTGAATGCCCTCACCCGATCCGTACTCAAATGATCGTCAAAAATACCATCGAGGCCGGAGTCCTTTACTGCCTGATCGAGCATCGCCACGGTAAAGTTCGAGAGGAACGCCATCCGCAGACCCATGGATTTCAGCTCCTTCAACGCCGCCGGTGCATCCGGCCACGCTTTCAACTTAAGGTAACTCTGCATCAACCGGTCACTGTCCGCCTTAGTCAGATCCAGGCTCAGCGACTTGCAGGAAAACACCAGCGCCTCCTCCGTCACCTGCCAGAAGTCGGCATACTGGTGTCCCACGGTGCGCAGCCATGTGTATTCAAACTGCCGCGTCCGCCATAGCGCGCTCATCTCTTCCCCGCGTCCAGGAAAGACCCGCTCGGCTAGCACCGCAACCGGCCGCACATCGAAGACCGCGAGTCCATCGATCGCAATTGCCTTGATTTTAGGCTCGGACATCCTTGCGATTATTGGTTCTGCGGATAGCTTTGCCGTGACCGCTCCTGCTGCAACTAAACTCATGAAGCTTCTTCGATTCAATGCCGTTCTGCCTCCCGTACCCTTTGACGAACATCAACGTCACCAGGCGAGCCTCCGTTGATTCTTTCGGCCATCGTGAGCGGAACTGGACGCCTCCTGCGTCAAACGGAGTGAAACTGACCTACGAACCCTGCGGCAAGCTCTCCACCACCAGCCCAATCTGCTGCATCAGCTTCAGCGCGTTACTGGTCCGCACCACGCCCGGCTTCAGCTTGTAGTCAAAATGCAGCTTCCCATCCAGTAGCTGATCTTCGAAGTGGCAATTCTCCGCCGCCCCGCTGATCGTTTCTGCAATCTCCGTCAGGGCCAGATCGTGCGTCGTAATCAACCCCACTGCCCCCTGTGCTACCAGCGCCCGCACCAGAAACTGCGTTCCCGTCAGCCGGTCGTGCGAATTCGTTCCCGACAGCAGCTCATCCAGCAGAAATAAGACTGGCGCCGGTCCTCGCGTCAGATCGGAAATCAGCTTCAGCCTCTGAATCTCCGCATAGAACCGTGACACCCCGCCCTGCAGCGAATCCAGCACGCAAATCGAAGCGCCCACCGCCAGCGGGGACAGCCTCAGCCGCTTCGCCTGCACCGTCGCTCCGCACTGCGCCAGCACCGTGTTGATCCCCACCCCGCGCACAAACGTGCTCTTCCCCGCCATATTCGGGCCGCTGATCAACACCAGCCGCCGCTCCCCGTTCAGCCGCAAATCGTTCCGCACCGCGCGCCCCTCCGGCAGCAGCGGATGCGCCAAACTCTCCGCATCGAAATACGGCGCCTCTTCCACAAACTCCGCAAACACCGCCGCCGGATGCTCATACGCATAAGCCGACAGCGCCGACAGCGCTTCCATCTCCCCCACCACCGCCAGCCACCCGCGAATCGCCATTCCATGCCGCCGCCGCCACTTCTCCGCCGCAAATCCAACCTGCGCCAGATAAAACAGTGGCCGGTTCAAAATCCTGAAGATCATGTTTCGCCGCGACTCGAGAAAGTTCGCCACCCGTGCAAGCTTTCGAATCGCCGCCGACGGCGCAATACCCTCTGTCCGCAGCTTTGCCTGCAACTCCTGCAGCAGCGCACCTTGAAATCTCTCCTTTTCCAGAACCTCCAGCACGCTGGCCAGCACCTTCAAATCAACCGCGGCCTTTTCGGTTCCCCGGGCAAAGTCAACCAGCCCCCCGCCCAGCAGCTTGCCTATGTAGAAGTTCAGCGCCGTCACCGCTGCCAGCCCATACCAATACCCGCTCGCCATCCAGTAGAGGCCGCCAGCCAACCACACCATGGCCAGCAGCGCCATCACCGGCCGCAGCCATGACGGCCCCAGTTCGGGTACCGTCTCGCCCCACTCCGCCAGCGCGTCCGGATGCACGCCCACCCGCACGCTGTCCCCCGCCCCGAACAGCCGTTCCCTGAAATCCACGCGCTCCCGCAGGTCCGCCATCGCCGACTGCCGCGCGCGAATCACATCCAGCGGCGCCGCCTCCAACAACCACCTCGCCAGCGTCTCTTCGCCGGCCCGCGTCCGCGCCGTGCACAGCAGTTCAAACAGCGATCCCTTTCCAAAAATGTCCAAATCGCGCGCGTACGGATGAGCAGGATCCAGAAACCGGTCCCCTGTCTCACCCGTCCCCGCCCATGCATCGTTCAGCCGCGCCAGCCCGCGCTCGTAGAACTTCAGCACCCGGCTTTTGTCCAGCACCTGCCGCAGCACCCGATCATGCAAAATCCCCAACCCCACAAACACCGCCACAGGAATCAGCAGCCACAGCAGCCGTACCGGTGTCCGTATCAGCGCGATTGCCCCAAAAAACAGCACCGCCAGCATCGTCAGCTTCGCATACCCATACCGCCGATCCCAGGATTGCTCCCTGATCAGAGCCGCGCGGTTCTCCGCGAGCCGGCGCCCGTAAACATCTCCGGCCCGCACATCCAGCCCCTCACTCATGGCTCCCATGGTACGAGCTTCCCGTCCTGTCGCATCGCCATCGGCCAGCTTCCTGAATCCAAAAAGAAAAAGGCTCGGATCGCTCCGAGCCTTTCCTTGCAGTCCAATATCTCTTACGCGCGAGTCACAGCTGGCGCGGCAATCACCTTCGACACGCTGCGCGCGATCGTCTCTTTGGGCACAAAGCCCACAATCTGATCCACTACCTTGCCGCCCTTGAACAGCAGCAGCGCCGGAATCCCGCGGATCCCATACCGCATCGGTGTCGCCTGGTTGTGGTCCACATCCATCTTCGCCACTTTCAGGCGTCCGCTATACTCCGTGGCCACTTCATCCACGGTCGGCGCCAGTGCGCGGCACGGCCCGCACCAGGTAGCCCAAAAATCCACCAGGACCGGCTGCTCCGACTGCAGCACCTCCTGCTCAAAGTTACTGTCGTTAACCTCGATAATGCCCGCTGCTGCCATGATTCCTTCGTTCCCCCTGCCTTCAGTCTACCCTGCATCACTAGATGCGAAAGTGCCCTAAAAGTCGCAGAAGCAGTACCGCTGCCCCTGGCCGTATTCGTTCCCTTGCCCCAAAAGTTAAAGCGCCCGGATTCTTTTGTAGAATCACGGGCGCTGGAGCAGCCCTCCCCCAGAACTGCCACCAACGCGAACATAGGTCTTTCGTAGGCTCATGGCAAGCAATCTTCAGTCACTTTTGGTAATGGCATCAAGAAGTTACGCATGAGGTGAAATTTATATTACGAAGGTGTTATATACGAGCCCCTAATCACCCTCTGCCTGGGGATTGACCGCCCCATTCAGTTCCACTGCATGGTTACCCTAGTCGCAGACTTCCATCTCCGCCGCACCCGTTGCCAGCCCGCATACCAGCACCTCGACCTCTCCGCTCCCACCCACCGTCTCGCGCGCCAAATCCGCCGCCTCGGTCGCAGCTGTAGCTGAAACCGTCAGAAACAACACAGCCGGTCCTGCTCCGCTCAGCGCCACTCCGGCAATCCCTGCCTGCCCCGCCAGCGGCAACAACTTGGGCAGCAGCGGGCACGCCACCTCGCGATAAGGCTGGTGAACCCAATCCCGCATCGCATGCGCCAGCAAATCCGCTCGTCCCGCCGCAAACGCCGCCGTCAACAACGCCACCCGCTGCAAATTCGCCACTACATCCCGCCGCGCATACATCTCCGGCAACATCGAGCGTG
>DATHQV010000083.1:0-18319 GCA_035482355.1 Acidobacteriaceae bacterium
TTCCTATCTCCGCCGCTTACCGGCAGGCTGTCTCGCTCCCGCAGCGCTCCTTCCTTTTCCTCTCGCGATGGCATTGGTACGAGATCCTCGGCCTCGTCCTCCCGCTTGTGCTCTGCCATCTCGCCGCCCGGCGCTTCCCTCGCTCGTCCCCGGTCGGCGCTCTCTGCTTCGCCTGCTTCCTCATGGGATCCACCACCGTCATCATTGCCGCCCTATTTATCCCGTCCGCCGGACCCTACCTTCTCGTCCCGTTCCAGCTTCTGCGCAGCTTCCACATCGTCTACGTCACCGGAATCGTCCTCAGCGCAGGCCTGCTCAGCGCTCTCAGCCGTCGCTCGCTCCTCGCGATAGCCGCAGCGTTCATCGTCATCTTCGCCGCAATGTTTACCGCGCAACGCGCCTTCTGGCCCGGCAGCCCACGCATCGAGATGCCCGGCCAACCGTCTTACAACCCCTGGCAACAGGCCTTTCTATGGATTCGCATCCACACCCCCGCAAACGCCGTCTTCGCCTTCGATCCCCAACTCGTCTACCAGCCTGGCGAAGACGAACAGGGGTTCCGCGCGATCTCCGAGCGCGACCACCTCGCCGACGACAAAGATGCAGGCATCGTCGCCGATCTCCCGCACCTCGCCAACCGCTGGGCCACCCAGCGCAACGCAGAATCGTCCGTCAATCGCATGACCGACCAGCAACGCAAGGCCGCGCTCCTCCCCACAGGCGCAACCTGGCTCCTGCTGAACCCAGAATCCCCAACGAACGGTCCCTGCCCCTACGAAAACAGCAAAGTGAAAGTCTGCAAACTGACCCCCTAAATTCCATCGAAAAAGAAAACGGCTCAGGCAATAGCCTGAGCCGTTTCGTTCTTGTTCCCCTGCACCCTGCTTCTATTTCACCGTCAGCGCAATGCACGTTGCTCCCGCGCAGTTCGGATCGGAAGACGTAGCATTCGTAATCGACGTTCCATCCGACGAGTACGCCGCAATCACAATTGTGTAGGTGCCCGGCGCCGTTCCCCGGTTGGGTGATGGGTGGTAGTGCTCATAGCTGTACCGCGCATTGCAGGAGCTCAGCCCCAGCGATCCCGCCGCAAGCAGCATGATCAGGCCCAGCACGCGCAGCGCGCCAAAATGCTTCCGCCGCAACGCGCCTGCGCCGGCCAGAGCCAGCACGCCAGGAATCACGAGCGCGTAGGCTGTACCCGATTTTCCAAACAGACCATCGTTCTTCGAATTAATCCCGGAAGGCGCAGTCGTCGTGATCTGCATTGGGCTGACCACCGAACCGTTGGCAGTTGGCGTTACCACCGCAGGATTGAAGTTGCACTGCGACGCACCCGGCAATCCGGAACACGACAAATTCACCTGTTCCGCAAAGTTGTTTTGCGAAGTCACCGTCAGATTCACCGTGCTGTAGTCGCCCGGCGTCAGACTCAGCGTGCCCGGGCTCGCCGTTACCGTGAAACCCGGCAGCCCCGAGGGATCCGGCGTCACCGCCGCGCCTGCCGACGAATCCGCAAACGCCGTGTCCCCGTGATACACCGCGGTAACCGTCCGCGCCCACTCCGGCGGATTCTTCAGGTTCAGCGTCGCCGCTCCGTCCTGCACAAAAACCGATCCCAGCGACCCCTTCGTCGTCTCAAAGCTTACTGAGCCTTCGCGGATCGGCGCGCCCTCCACATCGGCCACCTTCGCCGTTAGCGTAAGAACGCCATCTTCCTCCTGCGTCGCGAGCTGCGTCCGCGTGGCAACCTGCGCCCCCGCCGGCGCTGCCAAAAGGCAGGAACAGATCCCGGTCAGAACAGCCAGCGTCAGGGCTGGCCGCAGTACGATGTATTTCCGGAACAACGAAATCATTCGTGAGGAACTCTCTTCAGTTAGACCGTCCGCGCCGAACATTGACTCTCTCCCGGCACAAAACTTTCTCATGCCCGAATCAACCCAATAGCCCCTGCGCTGGAATCCTTATTGTATCCGACCCACCCCATCGGCCGCCTCACGCAATCCCCGGCGCGCTCAACCCGGGTTCCGGCGGCGGATAAAGAATGTCCCCCAGCTTCTGATACCGGCCGCCATAGAAGACCAGCGCGTATTCCCGCATCCCCGCACCCAAAGGCCCTCCGAAGCAAACGCCCACCAGCATCACGATGCAGAACGCCACCGCGCCGGCCACAGCCTCGACGAAGATCCTCAGCAGGTGCGCATCGGCCAGCGCCGCATGGATCATCACTCCCACCGCAACAACCGCGACAAAAAAGATCACCGCCGGAATGGCCAAAACGATGAACAGCGCAACCCACGCTCCGATCGGCAGAATGATGCGCAACAGCGTGTAAGCGAAAAACGGCCCCTTCTCCGCGCGGATGCGTGCCCACGCCGCCCTCCAGGCTTCCCCAGCCGATGCATCCTCCAGCGCGAAGTGCGGCAGCATCAGATCGCGCAGGATCACATCCGTGGCGAAGGCGACCAGCGCCAACACGATAATGATCGGAATCAGAGGCAGGATCAGCCCCAATATCATCCCAATATCCGGGTGGCCGCCCGACTGCACCCTATGAAACAGCGCAATAAACCCCGCTGCAAACGGCAGCAAAATCAGCGCCAGCACCAGCAGATAACCGAAGCCCACCACCACATTCAGCCAGAAAAATCGCGCCGCCTGGCTGCGATAGAGCGCCCACCCTGGCCGAATCTCCCGCGTATTGTGGATCAGGCAGTGAAAAAATGCGAAACGCAGCCGGGTGACCAGGTAAAGCAGATAGCCGCATAACAGGAGCACCAGCAGCGTCATCGCAACCCCTGCTGCAATCCGTGCAGGCGTCCACAGGAAAGGCGAAAACACGCTCGCATCGGCATGTCTGGTGTGCCCGCCCGGCACCGAAGAATTGAAGTTGCCCGTCCCTTCCGTGACCGCGGCAACCAGACACAGCTTCAGGAAAGTCCCCAGCCGGAACGGCCTGAACAGCAGCGTCCGGGTTCGTTGCAATGCGGGAGATATCGCATCCACAGCAGAAATCGCAAACATAGCAAAGACCTCAGCGAGCGCGATTGTACTGCTAAACCGTCTGAGGCGAACCTGATTTCACCAGGATTTTCTGCCTCATCGACACCGCCCAAGCCCCGATCCCCTCCGTCGGAGTTACGATCAAGGGTTACGCATCCGCAATCTTCCGAGGCACGCCACCATGTCCCTATTGCTCTCCCAACGCCCTCAACTCCAGTACCTCACCGCGCAAATCGACGACCTGAAGCAGCGCGGCACGCACTTCCGCCTGCGCATCCTCGACGACGCCCAGGCTCCCGTCTGCTCCTACGACGGCAAGCGCGTCATCAACCTCGCCTCCAATAATTATCTCGGCCTCTGCGACCACCCCAAGCTCCGCGAAGCGGCCACCCACGCCGTTAAATATTTCGGCGTCGGCTCCGGCGCCGTCCGCACCATCGCCGGCACCATGAAAATCCACATGGTTCTGGAAGAAAAAATCGCGGCCTTCAAAAATGTCGAAGCCTGCGTCGTTTTCCAAAGTGGATTCACCGCCAACTCCGGCACCGTTTCGGCGATCCTCGGCAAAGAAGACTTCATCATCTCCGACGAGCTCAACCACGCCTCCATCATTGACGGCGCTCGCCTCTCGCGCGCCAAAATCAAAGTCTTCCGCCACAAAGACGTGGCCCACGCCGAAGAAATTCTTCGCGAAATCCAGAACGAGCCCGGCCACAAACTCCTCATCACCGACGGCGTGTTTTCCATGGATGGCGACATCGGCCCCGTCGACAAGCTCGCCGATCTGGCGGAAAGATACGGTGCCATCATGATGGTCGACGACGCCCACGCTTCCGGCGTCCTCGGCCGCAACGGTCGCGGCAGTATCGACCATTTCAATTGCCACGGCCGCGTCGATATCCAGGTCGGCACGCTGTCGAAGGCCATCGGCGCCATTGGCGGTTACGTCTGCGGATCGAAGGACCTCATCGACTTCCTCTACCACCGCGCCCGGCCGTTTCTGTTTTCGACATCTCACCCGCCATCGGTCACCGCGACCTGCATCGCAGCCTTCGACCTGCTGGAAGCCGAACCCGAGCGCATCGAACGACTCTGGGATAACACCCGCTACTTCAAAAAGGAACTCGGCCGGATCGGCTTCAATATCGGCGGAGTCACTACACCCGCCAGCGAAACTCCCATCACGCCCATCATCATCGGCGACGGACGCCTGACCATGGATTTCTCGCGCGCGCTCTTCGAAGCGGGAGTCCTCGGCACCGGCATCGCCTTCCCCACCGTTCCCGAAGGCAAAGCCCGCATCCGCACCATCATGACCAGCGAGCACACCAGAGACCAGCTCAACCAGGCATTAGAAATTCTCGAAAAAACCGCAAAGACAATGGGGATTCTCAGCTAACCCCCGAACTGAGACCAATCCGGGTGCCCCATGTCCCTGGGTTTGGGGACATGGGTCCCTGAACCCTGAACGCTGCACCCTGCTTTTCAATCCATCCAGCTCGAAAACACAATCATCGCCAGCCCGATCATCGTCACTTCATGCCGCCCGGTGATCGCCGCGCCGAAGCACAACAGCACGACACCCAGTCCCATCACAAAATGGGAATCGGAGTGATACTCACACACTGCCGGCTGTGTCGCCTGCCCTGCATATTGATTCGGAACCTGATTTCCTGGGGTTGCCATAATTCCCTCCTGACATCATCAGCATCGCGCCAATCCGCCCCCAAAGGCAGTGTCGATCGTCAGCATTCGCATATGACAAATGTCAGCCCGGCCGACCAGGCGCATTTAGGAATGACTGGCAAAGAACCCCGAGCCCGGTACCGCATGCATCACCGCGCCGAGCGCAATCAAGACCGCCGCGAAGTACCCCAACACGCCAAAGCTCGGCTGCGCCGCCTCATCCTTCGTAAACAGGCGATACGCCGCTCCCGCCGCCACCAGATAGAAAATTGACTCGTGAAAGAAAATTCCCATCGCCACCGCTGTCGCGATCAGCAGCACGCGTTCCACCCGGCCCAGCGCAAACGTCGCCTGGCCTCCATCCAAAATCGCCACCGGAATCAGATTCAGCACATTTAAAAATGCCCCGGCCCGCGCCAGGTCCGCCCAAATGTGCACGCCCGTACCGATCCAAAGCGCATAGCAACCCACAGCCGCCAGCAAACCTGCCAGCGGCCCCGCCAGGCTAATCTGCGCGCGCACTGCCGCGCTCACACCCATGCTTCGCCAACGCACATATGCGCCCAGCCCTGGCAAAAAGACCGGCATGTCCGCCGGCAGTCCCCGCCGCCGGATATCGATGTAGTGCCCCATCTCGTGGATCGCGATCATCACCGCGAATCCCGCGCCAAACTTCGCCCCGAAGATCACCCCGTAGACAACCAGAAAAGCAATCAGCGTCCCAAGAGACTTCGGGCTCGCCATTGCCCGCACCCGCGCCGTCCAGGCATTCTCCGCCTCAGGCGGATCCAGTGTGTTCGCGTTGATTTCCAGCGCCCGCGCATGCTCACGCACCCATGCCAGCTGTGTCGAACCTGCCGGCAGCAAATCCACGGTCTTCAGCCAAACGGTGCGCGCGTCACCCGGACGCCGCTCCGCCTCCAGCGTCCGCGCATGGGCCGCCAGCATCTCCAGTTGGCTCGCATACACCAGCGCGTGGCACTGATCGCAAACCACCGCGCCCACCGGCAGTCCGTGGCCGCAGCTGGGACAGGCTCGAAGTTCCAGGGCCGCGTCTGTCACCGTCAAACAGTCGCCGGAGTTGATTTGTAAGGCCCGTCCACCACCAGCTTCCTCAACGCCGTCATTCGCCACGCAATGCGGATGCCGACCACCAGAATCACCAGCCCGATGAATCCATGTACGGGATCCTGAAGATCAAGAAACGGCGACGCCAGCCCATATCCCACCAGCATTACAACCGCCGCTCCCATATTCTGCCGCTGCCGATGTTCTGCTGCCTGCGCCTGGTTGTTGTCTGCCCCATCGGTACTCCCGTCCGTCGCGTTATCGTCCGCGGCCTGCGTGCGGTGCTGGCTCACCAGCGGCTTGTGGTCTTTAATCGAGATCCCAATGGCAATCGGAATGGCCGCCACTGAAACCGCTGCGTAGGTCAGCAGGGCCGCCGTGATCTGATACCGGCGTCCCCCGATGCCATTCGAGCCCTTCAGCATCGCCTTCCCCACCAGCCAGCCCACGGCCAACGCCATATAGCCGATCACCAGCCCCGTCATGATGGCGAATGCGGCATACAGGATCATCCCCAGCACCGCTCCGCCAATCCCCAGCAACAGCGCCCGCGAATACGCCACGTGGCTGTCGCGCGGCTGACCGCGCTGCGCCTGGTCCGCGCACGAAGCGCAGGCCATCGCCTCATTCACCCGGTAATACCCGCCTACGATGGTTTGGCCGCAGATGCGGCACGTATCGGACTCCGGACCTGTTGCGTATTCGGCCCGGGAAAACTGGGGGGATGAAACCGTCTGATTGTCTGGCATGGGGCAACACTGTAGCACAGCCCTCACCGCACATCCCTACAAAAAAGGTAACTCGCCTCCGCGCCAAACGTATCCGCGCCCAAAGTCACCTCTCCGCCCCGTTATTTGCACCGATATACTTGATCCAGGAGTTACTTAACCTGTTGCATCTCGACCGCATCCTCGCCCAAACCCGCGCCGATCTCCTCCAGCGCCGCCAACGCGCCCCTCTGGCCCTGCTCGAGAAACTCGCCGCCGGCCATACGCCCCGCGGATTCGCCCGCGCCCTCCGCAGTCAGGCCGCCAACGGCCCCGCCATCATCGCCGAGCTCAAAAAAGCGTCGCCGTCCAAAGGCCTCATCCGCGCCGACTTCGAGCCCGCATCCCTCGCCCACGAACTCCAGTCCGCGGGCGCCGCCGCGCTTTCCGTCCTCACCGACGAGCCCTTCTTCCAGGGCAGCCTCACCAATCTCGACCTGGCGTCTACAGCCACCACCATCCCCTGCCTCCGCAAAGACTTCGTCGTCGACGAGTACCAAATCGTCGAAGCCCGCGCACATCACGCCGACGCCATCCTGCTCATCGCCGCCGCGCTCACTGACGCGGAGCTAACCCGCTTCACCGCCGTCGCCCAACAGCACCAACTCGACGTCCTCTGCGAAGTTCACACCGCCGACGAGCTGGCCCGCGTCCGCAACCTCGGCTGCGATGCCTACGGCGTCAACAACCGCGACCTCAGCACCTTCGAAGTCTCCCTCGAAACTTCCCTGCGCCTCGCCGCCGGCCTTCCCGCCAACACCGTCCACGTCGCTGAAAGCGGCATTCATACCGCCGCCGACATCCGCGCCCTCCGCGACGCCGGCTTCCACGCCTTCCTCATCGGTGAATCCCTCATGCGCCAGCCTCATCCTGGTCTGGCCCTGGCCGCACTCATTCAGTCCGTCGCATCCCACGAACCAGCCTCCGCAACGGCTCGAGGCTAATCGCTATGTGGATCAAAATCTGCGCCAACACGACTCTCCGCGACGCCCTCCGCGCTGCTGAATCCGGTGCCGATGCCGTCGGCTTCGTCTTTGCGCCCAGCTCGCGCCAGGTTTCACCCCACCAGGTCGGCGCCATTACCACCGAGCTGCCCTACGACCTCACCCAGATCGGCGTCTTCGTCACGCACGACTTTGAAGAAATCACCGCCACCGTCCGCACCGCGGGCCTGCACGGCATTCAGCTCCACGGCGGCCTCGATCTGCCCCTCCTCGAAAAACTCCGCTGCGAATGCGGTCATGATTACTTCCTTATCCAGACTCTCCACTGGGAGGTCGATACCGACCCCGACGCATCCGCGCAGCATCTCCTTGCCGAATATCGCGCCGTCGCTCGCAAAGGCCTCGTCGACGCTGTCCTCATCGATGCGAAAACGGCCACCGCCTCCGGAGGCACCGGCCGCACCGTCAACTGGACCCTCATCCACGAAGTCCTCTTTCCTGAAGCCGTGCCCGCCGCAGCCGGAGGCCCGCGCATCATCCTCGCCGGCGGCCTCACTCCCGAAAACGTCGCCGAAGCCATCACCACCCTGCGCCCCTGGGGGGTCGACGTCGCCAGTGGCGTCGAAGAACGTCCCGGCAAGAAAGATTCCGCCCGCGTCAATGCCTTCATTCGCAACGCCCGTACCGCTTTCGCCGAAATTGAGAAGCCCCGCACCCCGTTCCCTGTTCAGCCCTAACCTCGTCCGCCCCCTGTAACCTGGAACCTGAAACCTGTAACCTGTACCTATGGCAGCCACTGTGGCCAATTCCATCGCCGGACGCTTCGGCGCCTACGGCGGACGTTACGTCCCGGAGACGCTCGTCGCCGCGCTCGACGAACTCGAGCACGCCTACGCCGAGGCCCAAGCCGACCCCGACTTCCACCTGAAACTCGACGCGCTCCTCCGCGATTTCGCCGGACGCCCTACGCCGCTGTACCACGCCGCGCGCCTCACCGAATCCCTGGGCGGCGCGAAGATCTACCTCAAGCGCGAAGACCTGCTCCACACCGGCGCGCACAAAATCAACAACTGCCTCGGCCAGGCGCTTCTCGCTGTTCGCATGGGCAAAAAACGCATCATTGCGGAAACCGGAGCCGGCCAGCACGGCGTGGCCACCGCCACCGTCTGCGCGTTATTCGGACTCGAATGCGTCGTCTACATGGGCGAAGAGGACATGAGCCGCCAGCAGCTCAACGTAGCCCGCATGAAGATGCTCGGCGCAGAAGTTCGCGGCGTTTCCTCCGGTTCCCGCACCCTCAAAGACGCAATCAACGAGGCCATGCGCGACTGGGTCACCAACGTCCGCACCACGCATTACCTCCTCGGCAGCGTTCTCGGCGCGCACCCCTACCCCACCATGGTTCGCGATTTCCATCGCGTCATCAGCCGCGAAGCTCGCGCCCAAATCATCGAGAAAGAAAACCGCCTGCCCTCCGCCATCATCGCCTGCGTCGGCGGCGGCTCCAACGCCATCGGCGCGTTCTTCGAATTCATCCCCGACAAGGAAGTCCGCCTCATCGGCGTCGAAGCTGGAGGCCGCGGCTCGCTCCTCGGCGAACATGCCGCACGCTTCGCAGGAGGATCCCCCGGGGTCCTGCAGGGAACCTACTCGTACCTGCTCCAGGACGATGCCGGCCAAATCGCCACCACCCACTCCGTCTCCGCCGGACTCGACTACCCCTCGATCGGCCCGGAACACGCCGCGCTCCACGACGCCGGCCGCGCCGAATACACTTCGGCTACCGATGCTGAAGCTCTCGACGCCGCGCTCCGCCTCGCCCGCACCGAAGGCATTATCCCCGCGCTCGAAAGCGCCCACGCCATCGCTGAATGTATCCGCTTCGCGCCCAAACTCACGCCGCGCGACATCGTCATCGTCAACGTCTCCGGCCGCGGCGATAAAGACATGGGCATCCTCACGCGCGAATTGAACCTGGGAGCGTAGCCGCGATGCCCATCCGTTTCGCCAGCAAGCCCGGCCTCGTCGCTTACCTCACCGTCGGCGATCCCAACCTCGCCACCACCCACAACATCGCCATCGCCGCCATCGACGCCGGCGCCGACGTCCTCGAGCTGGGCGTTCCCTTCAGCGATCCGGTCGCCGACGGCCCCGTCATCCAGCGCGCCAGCGAGCGCGCCGTCGCCAATGGCACGCGCCTCCGCGACGTCCTCCTCCTCGCCGCCGCGCTCCGCATTGCGCGCCCCGCTGCCGGCCTCGTCGTCTTCTCCTACTTCAATCCCATCCTCCGCTTCGGCCTCGAGAACTTCTGCGTCGCCGCGGAACAGGCCGGCGTCGACGGCGTCCTCGTCACCGACATGATCGTCGAAGAAGCGGCTGACTACCTCGACTCCATGCACCGCCATCACCTCGCGCCCATCTTTCTCGCTGCGCCCACCAGCCCCGACGCGCGCCTCGAACGCATCGCCGCCGCGTCGCAGGGATTTGTTTATGCCATCTCCCGCACCGGCATCACCGGCACTCGCGCCTCTCTGGAAAATGACGCCGAGCAGCTCGTCCGCCGCCTGCGCAAATTCACCAAGCTGCCCATCGCCGTCGGCTTTGGCATTTCG
The DNA here is from genome assembly GCA_035482355.1 of Acidobacteriaceae bacterium. Taxonomy (GTDB): domain Bacteria; phylum Acidobacteriota; class Terriglobia; order Terriglobales; family Acidobacteriaceae; genus Palsa-343. Next base: position 10,081 of record DATHQV010000083.1, read on the forward strand.
AACCCCGAACACTTTGCAGCGGTGGGTGAATTCGCCGACGCGGCGGTGATCGGCAGCGCCCTCGTCGCCACCATCGAGCAGGCCGGGCCCAAAGACGCTCCCAGTTCCATCGCACGATTTATTCAGGGTCTGCGCGGGGGCGTTCAAGAGCCCGCCGTGCCGGCCCGTTAAGTTCTCCCTCGTTTACTGTGGTGAAGGGGCGGTGCTCCACAGCGTGCGGAAGAACGCTCTGTTTTGAAAGAGCTCGGCTTCAGCCGAGCCGCAAGCTGCAAATACGAAGGGGCTTTAGCCCCTGAGGGAACGATCGCGCAACCATCGGAATTCATCTCCTGAACGGATCAATAACGAAATGGACATCGAAACTTTCCGACGCGAAATCGATGAGCTCGACCGCGAAATCGTCAGGCTCATCAGCCGGCGCGCTGCTGCTGCTCAGGAAATCGGCCGCCTCAAGCGCGCCACGTCGCTCCCCGTCTACGAACCCAATCGCGAACGCGTCATCTTTGAAAATGTACGCTCGCACAATCCCGGGCCCCTGCCCGACGCCGAGCTCGTCCACATCTACGAGCGCATCGTCGACGTCATGCGCGCCCTCCAGCGGAATGAGCTCGCCTCCCGCCAGGCCCCTCCGCCCACCGAGACAGGAAAAGAAAAATGATCGTTGCAATGCAGGATTCTGCCACCGAGGAAGAAATTCAGTCTGTCGTTGAACGCATGATGGAAATCGGCTTCAACGTCCACCGCACCACCGGCGCTGTGCAAACCATTCTCGCCGGCGTCGGCACGCCCGGCGTCTTCGACCACAAAGAGTTTGAAGTCTTCGCCGGCGTCGCGGAAGTCATCCGCATCTCTTCACCCTATAAACTGGCCGGCCGAAGGTTCCGCCCGGAAGGCACCATCGTCCGCTTTCCCAACGGCGTCAGCGTGGGCGGCGAGGAAGTCGTGGTCATGGCCGGCCCCTGCTCCGTCGAAAGCCGCGAGCAAATCCTCGCCTGCGCCTACGCCGTTCAATCCGCCGGCGCAAAATTCCTCCGCGGCGGCGCCTTCAAACCCCGCAGCTCGCCCTATTCCTTCCACGGCCTCGGCCTTGACGCACTCAAGCTCCTTCGCGAGGCGGGCGACCTCACCGGCCTCCTCATCGTCAGCGAGGTCATGGAAATTTCGCAGATCGAACTGATGCTCCCCTACGTCGACCTTTTCCAGGTCGGCGCGCGCAATATGCAGAACTTCAATCTGCTGCGCGAACTCGGAGCCGTCCGCAAACCCGTCCTGCTCAAGCGCGGCAACGCCGCCACCATCGAAGAATTGCTTCTCTCCGCCGAATACCTCCTCGCGGGCGGCAACTACGACGTCATCCTCTGCGAACGCGGCATCCGCACCTTCGAAACCTACACCCGCAACACCATGGACATCTCCGCCATCCCCGTCGTCAAAAAGCTCTCTCACCTGCCCATCCTCGGAGACCCCTCGCACGGCACCGGACTCCGCGACAAAGTTGCCGCCATGGCGCGCGCAACCATTGCGGCGGGCGGCGATGGCCTCCTCATCGAAGTCCATCCCAACCCCGACAAGGCCCTCTCCGACGGCGCGCAATCGCTCTTCCCCGATCAATTCGCGCAGCTCATGACGTCGCTGCGGGTGATCGCCCCCGCCGTCGGCCGTACCATCTAACTACCAAAATGCCCATTGAAACCATCGCGATCCTCGGCACCGGCCTCATCGGCGCATCCGTCGGCCTCGCGCTGCGTTCCCATGGCTTCACCGGCTCCATTACCGGATGGGACCCCGATCCCCAGCAACTGCACACCGCGCTCAGTCTCGGAGCCATCACCGTCACCTCCGATGACCCGCTCACCGCAGCCACGGAAAGCAATCTCATCCTTCTCGCCGGCCCCGTCTTCACCATCCTCGAAAACCTCGACCGCCTCGCTCCCATCCTGCGTGAAGATCAGCTGGTCACCGACGTCGGCTCGGTCAAGGGAGCCATCTGTAACCATGCTCGTGGCAAATACAACGGCCCCGGTCAGTCAGGATTCCTCCCCGGCCACCCCATGGCCGGCAAAGAAGTCTCCGGCGCAGCCAACGCCGATGCCGCTCTCTTCCTCGGCTCTGTCTGGCTTTTCACTCCCTGCAGCACAGGCGAAGCCGTATCGCCGGCCGCGCAGGCCTGGCGTGAGTGGGTCAGCAAATTCGGCTGCCGCATCATCGACCTCTCACCCGAACGTCACGACGTTCTCTGCGCCTGGATCAGCCACTTGCCGCAATTCGTTTCCACCGCCATGGCCGCCCTGCTGGAAGAGGAGTTCGCCGCCAACCCCGATCTCCTCCCCATTGGCGGCCGCGCGCTTCGCGAAATGACGCGCCTCGGCGCCAGCCCCTTTTCCATGTGGCGCGATATCGCCCACACCAACTCCGACGCCATTGCAGCCGCCCTCCACGCCCTCGAACAACGCCTTGCCCACCTGCGCGAAAATCTCAAATCTCCAGAGCTTCGCGACGAATTCGAACAAGCGAATCGCTTCCGCCACCGCACTCCCGGCAGCAAAGCGTAGCCGCGGTTTACCATATTGGCCATGCGTGTCATGTGCCGCTTTAGTTCGCTGTGCTTTGCTCTTCCGCTTCTTTTTTCCCTCGCCACCCACGCCCAGCAAACCACCCTGCTCGTTGACGTCGACCACCGCCCCCAAACCAGCCTCAACGGCCCCTGGCACTACATCGCCGATCCCTATCATGACGGATGGGGCAACAATCCTGACCACCCCAGTCCCGGCGGCTACGCGAAAAACATGCACTACGTCCCCGGCGGCCCGCTCGTCCAATACGACTTCTCCCGCTCGCCGACCCTCAATGTCCCCGGCGACTGGAATTCCCAAAAAGATTCGCTTTTCTATTACGAAAACCTCCTCTGGTATCAGCGCGACTTCACTGTCCATCCCAGGCCGCACACGCATCTCTTCCTGCACTTCAGCGCCGTCAATTACGCCGCCTACATCTTCGTCAACGACGTCCCCGTCTGCAGCCACGAAGGCGGCTTCACCCCCTTCGACTGCGATATCTCCGGCGCCGTGAAGGATGGCGACAACTTCATCGTCGCCGGTGTCGATAGCCAGCGAACCGTCGATCGCGTCCCCACCCTCAAAACCGATTGGTGGAATTACGGCGGCATCACCGGCGACGTGTCCCTCGTCGAAGTCCCCGATACCTACATCGATGACTACTCGCTCCAACTCCAGCGCGGCTCAGAAAACCACATCGAAGGCTACGTCCACGTTGAAGGCGCTGCTGCCGGAACCGCCGTGCAAATTCACATTCCTGATCTGCACATCGGAAAAGATGCAGTCACGGATACAAATGGCCGCGCCGCCTTCGCGTTCGACGCCCCCTCGCTCGAGCGCTGGTCCCCCGACCATCCCCGCCTCTACAAAATCGAAATCGCCGCTGGCCCCGACCACCTCTCCGACGACATCGGTTTCCGCACCATCGAGGTGAAGGGCGATCAAATCCTGCTCAACGGCCAGCCCATCTTCCTGCGCGGCATCAGCTTTCACGACGAAGCTCCCATGCGCTCCGGCCGCGCAAGCTCCGAACAGGATTCTGCCACGCTCCTCGGCTGGGCTCACAACCTTCACTGCAACTTCGTCCGCATGGCCCACTACCCGCACGTCGAAAGCGAGTATCGCGTCGCCGACAAACTCGGCATTCTCGTTTGGTCCGAAATTCCCGTCTACTGGTCCATCGACTGGACCAATCCCGCGACGCTCGACAACGCGAAGCAGCAGCTTTCCGAAATGATTCGCCGCGACCACAACCACGCCGCCGTCATCCTGTGGTCGCTCTCCAACGAAACCCCCGGCAGCCCCGAGCGCAACGCCTTCCTGCATCAGCTCGCCGTCGAGGCCCGCGCGCAAGATCCCACGCGCCTCATCACCTCCGCCATCGTCACCCACTTCAAAGGAACCACCGCCACACTCGACGATCCCTTAGGGCAGGACCTCGACGTCCTCGGCTACAACGAATACATCGGCTGGTACATGGGCAACGCGGCCACCATTCCCGATTACACCTGGCAAAATCCAATGGGCAAGCCGGTCATCATCAGCGAATTCGGCGCCGACGCCAAAGCCGGCCTGCACGGCCCGCAAACCAACATGTTCACTGAGGAATATGAGGACTACGTCTTCCGCCAGCAGTTCCTCATGCTCGACAAGATACCGTTTCTCCGCGGCATGAGCCCGTGGGTGCTCACGGATTTCCGCTCGCCCATGCGGCAGATCCCCGGCATCCAGGACGACTACAACCGCAAAGGCCTCATCTCAGATAAAGGCGAAAAGAAGAAAGCCTTCTACACCCTGCAGGACTACTATGCGCACATGTCGAAGTGATTCTTACGAATACATAGCCCCTGGTGGCCAGCGTTGCTTCAGCAGGGCACCGAATCGCTGGCCGCTGTGTCGCTGACCGCTTTTTAGCTGGCCGGACTTTAGCTGACCGCTTCTTAGCAGGTTCAGGCCCCCAAATGCCCCAGCCAAATCCCAATCACATACGTAGCCGCGCCTTCGAGCGCCCCCACCAGCGTCATCTCCAGCCCTGAAGCCCACCACGAACGCACCGTGATCAGCGACTTCGCCGCGCCCACCGCAAAATGCGCCAGCAGCGAAATGATCGCAGACACAATCACCGCGGGATAACCGCTCATAAAGAAGAACGGCAAAATCGGAATGAACGCGCCCACCGCTGTTGACAGCGCACCCGACCACGCCGACACGAACGGCTTGCTCAGCCCTTCCTCCGTCATGTTCAGCCGCTCCGCCGCAAGCGCCCGCGTAAACTGCCCAGTATCCTCCGCCATATGCTCCACCACATGGTCGGCGTCGTCCCGCGGAATCCCTTTCACCTGGTAATACAGCGACAGCAGCTCCCGCGCTTCCGGCCCGTTCATCTCAATGGCCTCACGCTCGCGCTTCAACTCCGCTTCGTAAATCTCGCGCTCGCTCTTCGCCGCCAGATACGCGCCCGACCCCATCGACAGCGCGCTCGCAATCATGCCCGCCAGCCCCGACAGCAGCACCCACTTGCTGTTGCCCAGCGTCGCGCCCGACACGCCCGATACAATCCCGAAAATGGCGCCCAGCCCATCGTTCACGCCGTAAATCGCGTCGCCAATCCAGCCCGCCGCTTTCCGGCCGGATTTATTTCGCTGCCCCAGCAGTTCATTCAGCTCTCTGCGCGCATTTTCTGAATTCGCCGCAGGCTTCGGATACCGGTGCCGGATCAACTCGCTCAGCTCGCGATAGTGGTCCTGCTCCTCCACAATCACCTGCTGCAGAATCGCGATGCTCGGCTCGTCCCCCAGGTCCTTCAACTGCTGCCCGTAGCGCGCAATGGCCCGGCTCTCGTCAATCTCCAGCCGCCGCAGCGCCATGGCCGGTCCGCCCACGCGATTCACCAGCGAGTCCGCATCGCCCGTCTCTTTACCGCTGTATTTCGGAACCTCCGCGCCCAGCTCGCGTATGCGCTTCGCCCACAGGGCCGCGTGGTGCGCTTCCGCCTCCGCCATGTGCCGCAGCGTCTTCTTCCGTATCGGATCTTCGTCACGCTCCGCCAGCGTGTGATACGTATAGAAGCCGAGCATCTCCTCCTGCCAGTTCTCGCTGAGCGCTTCCAGCACTCTCTGTTCCTTCGGCGAAAAAACCTGCGCCATCCCTCGCTACCCCCCAATTTGATAACTGAATCCGAAGCGCCCGATCTGGATCACCGACCGGTCGCCCGGCGGCCATATGCGAATCTGCTCCACTCGCGTTACACCCGGAATTTGCGTCGCCACCACATCGCCCACCGGCTTGCCCGTCGCCGCTTCATAAAAATGCACCGTCAGTCCGTTGTCGCCGTGTTCGTACCCAATCACATACTCGCCCGCCGGCAGCTGAAACGAATTCCCAATCTTCAGCGGAACCTGCGTCAGAAAAAAATGCGAATACTTTCCCTCCGCCGAATAACCCGCCGTAATCAGCACCACCCCGGCAATCGTCTTCCCGTGCCCGTTGCGGATCCCCGAAGCCGAACGCATCTCCGTCTCAATCCGCTCCGTCACTACCGGCGCCCGCGCCGGAATCACCGTCTTCAGCTCCGCATCCGAAGCCGCTCGCCAGTCATGATCGCGAGTCTCCTGCGCCCCAGCACAGCACACAGCAACCAGCAGACAGGCCGCAGCAATTCCGCGAGCAACTTTCATCCCCAACAGCCACCTCATTTTCGGCCCCTAATCCTCGGTACTACACGCTAAACGCCACACCCTACGCGCTGCACTTCAATCAAGATGCACCAACCCCCGCTGCAATGCCGTCGTCGCCGCCTGCGTGCGGTCTTCCACGCCCATCTTGCTTAACAAGCTGTTCACATGCGTCTTCACCGTCGCTTCGCTGATGAACAGCGCATTCCCAATATCCTTATTGCTCTTCCCCGCCACAATCAGCCGCAGCACTTCCATCTCCCGCGCCGTCAGCGTCGCCCCGCTCATCCGCTCCGCCAGTTTCTCCGCCACCCGCGGCGGAATCCGCGTCCGCCCGGCATGCACCGTGCGAATCGCCTCAGAAAGCTCCGCCAGATCCATTCCCTTCAGCAAGTAACCCTTCGCACCCGCCTGCAGCGCACGGTAAATATCCTCATCGCCGTCAAACGTCGTCAGCACCACGATGCGCGCCGCCGCAAATTCCTGGCGGATTTTCGTGATCGCCTCCACTCCGTTCATCTTCGGCAGCCGCAGGTCCATCAGCGTCACATCCGGACGATGCTTTCGATGCAGTTCCACCGCCTGCTCACCGTCTTGCGCCTCCCCCACCACTTCAAAACCGGCAACCGTCTTCAGCAGCGCCGCCAGCCCCTGGCGCACAATGTGGTGATCGTCGACGATCAGAATTCTTATCGTATCTGTCATAGTTACGTATTCCGCCTTAAGACTTTCCCGCAGCGCCGCGCGCCAGCGGAACTTCCAGCTTCACCTGCGTACCCTCGCCCGCGCTGCTTTCCACTGTAAGCGATCCGTTGATCGCCGCCGCGCGCTCCCGCATTCCCGTCAAACCAAAGTGACCGCTCGATCCATCCGGCGGCATCCCTGCAAAGCCCCGCCCGTCATCGCGAATCTCCATCGCAAACGCATCCTCGTCAAACTCCAGCCGCACGTGAATATTTTCCGCCTCACCGTGCCGCACCGCATTCACCACTGCCTCCCGCGCAATGCGCAACACCTCGCGCTCCACGCCGTCGTCCAGCGGATGATACGTCCCATTCACCTGCATCGCCGCCCGCGCCCGCGATCCTCCGCGCGCAATCGTCTCCTCCGTCAACCGCAACAGCCGTGCCGCCAGATCTTCCCGCTCCGCCGTCTGCGAACGCAGCTCCCAAATCGAGCTCCTTGCGTCTTCAAGACTGCTGCGCACCATCGTCCGCGCCTGGTTCAGCTGTTCCCGCGCCGCCTCGGCCGACGTGTGCATCAGCTGCGCAATCAGCTCCAGCTGCACGCTCACCGCAACAAATCCCTGTGCCAGCGTATCGTGAATCTCTCGCGCAATGCGTGCCCGCTCGCCCAGCACTGCCTGGAACTGCCGCTCCACCCCCAGCAATCGCCGCCGCCATACCGCATAACCCAGCCCCAAAAGCGCCAGCGCCGCCAGCAGCTCAAACCACAGCGTCTGGTAATAATGCGGCTCAATCGTCAGCACCGCCGTAGCCGCACCGTCGCTCCACACCCCATCGTTATTCCGCGCCTTCACGCGAAATGTGTACCGCCCGTGCGGCAGATTCGTGTAGTACGCCACCCGCCGCGTCCCCGCATGCACCCAGTCCGGATCGAAGCCCTCCAGCCGGTACGCGTATTCCACCTTCTGCGGAGCCACAAAACTCAGGCCTGCGTAATCGAATTCGTAATGGCTGCGCCCCGGCGCAATCTTCAGATCGGTGAGCCCGCCCTGCGCTACATCGTCCACGCTCACGCGCTCCAGCGCCACCTGCGGCGCCACGCGATTCACCGGCATGTGCTCCGGATCAACGGTCGCAATCCCCTTCAGCGTCGCGAACAACAGTGTCCCATCCTTCAACCGCACCGCTGCCGGATGCCCGCCGCTCGAGCACTCGCTGATCCGCATCCCGTCCGCCACGCCAAACCGCATCACCGTGGGCGACGCACCGCCCGCATCCGCAACGCGATACACGCCGCTGTTTGAGCTGATCCACAAATCTCCGC
>DATHQV010000084.1:0-4819 GCA_035482355.1 Acidobacteriaceae bacterium
GGGGGCAACTGGTAGACGCGGTCACAGCGCCGTGGATGGGGCTACCGCAGCACCTGGATACGATGGCGAGCTTTGGGTCCGTCGCGTTGTTTCCGGCGCGAGGCCTGGCGCGGGCGGTGTTTCGCGGCGAACCGGCGCGAGCGCTGTTTGCGGGAGTGGCGGCGCACGCGGTGATTCCGCTGACGCATATTGCGAGCTCGGCGGCGGGGTTGGTGCTGACGACGGCGGCGCATACGACGGGATGGCCGGTGGCGGCGGGCGGAGCGCAGAGCATCACGCATGCGTTGGCGGGATTGTTGCGGTCGTTCGGTGGACGGATTGTGACGGAATTTGAGGTGGGAAGCCTCGAGGAGTTGGAGAGGTTGAACGCGGCGGATATTACGCTGTTCGATACGTCACCCAGAGCGATGGCGGCGATTGCAGGCGATGCGCTGACGCCGAGCTTTCAGGCGAGGCTGCGGCGGTTTCGGCGGGGGCCGGGAATTTTCAAGGTCGACTATGCTCTGCGGCGGCCGATTCCGTGGGCGGCGGCAGAGTGTGCGCGTGCAGCGACGGTTCATCTGGGCGGGACGCTCGAGGAGATCGTGGCCTCGGAGGCGGATGCGTTTGCAGGCCGGCAGAACCGCCGGCCGTTCGTCATCGTGGTGCAGCCGAGTTTGTTCGATCCGGAGCGTGCGCCCTTGGCTGAAGATGGGAGTCCGCAACACACGGCGTGGGCGTATTGTCATGTGCCGAGTGGCTCGGACGACGACCGCACGGCGGTGATCGAGGCGCAGATGGAGCGGTTCGCGCCGGGGTTTGGGGAGTGCGTGCTGGCCCGGCGGAGCTGGGGTGCGTCGGCGCTGGAGCTGATGGATCCGAATCTGCAGGCCGGCGATGTTTCGGGTGGGGCGATGACGCTGGAGCAGTTGGTGGCGCGGCCGACGCTGCGGGGTTACAGGACGTCGAATCGGGCGCTCTATCTTTGCAGTGCGTCGACGGCGCCGGGTGGCGGCGTGCACGGGATGTGCGGGTATAACGCAGCGCTGGCGGCGCTGGAAGATTGGGGTTGAGCGGTGTGGAACAGTGATGTTCCGCGTGGAACATCACTTAGTGGGAAGCTAAGAAATGGCTGATACGAAAGTTTTACAAAAAGTGCACTGGTAAAGGTGCAGGCGAGTTTACGCGGTGGCGCCAGAAGCCGGAGCTGCCGGCTGCGGTGCAGCGGGCTTCGGCTTGGGAGTCGCCGGCTCTGCCTTCTTGGACGGAGCCAGGATGGCGTGCAGCGTGGTGCCTTCCATGCGCGGCATGAACTCAACGATGCCAGCTTCGCCGATGTCGGTGATGAGGCGGTTGATGATCTTATAGCCAAGGTCGCGATGCGACATCTGGCGGCCTTTGAAGCGGAGGCTGGCCTTCACCTTGTCGCCTTCGGTGAGGAAGCGGACGGCCTGATTCTTCTTGGTCTGGTAGTCGTGTTCGTCGACGGTGACGGAGAACTTGACTTCCTTGATGACGATGACCTTCTGCTTCTTGCGGGCGGCGCGGTCGCTCTTGTCCTTCTCGTAGAGGAACTTTCCGTAGTCCTGGATCTTGCAGACGGGCGGTACCGCGTTGGGCGATATCTCGACGAGGTCGAGAGAGCGTTCGCGCGCGAGTTTGAGTGCGTCGAACGGCGCCATGACGCCGAGCTGTTCACCGTTTTCGTCGATGACGCGGATTTCGCGAGCGCGAATGCGGTCATTAGTGCGGATGAAGGACTTTTGCGAGCGTTTGTCGAGAGGCGGAATAGTAGCAGTCTCCAGCGCGCCGGTTGGGCGAGCTTATGTATTGAGGTTGGATGCACCCGTTAGAACAGGCGTTTCGGGGCCAAGAAGGATTTAAGTGTAGCATCTGCAGCGATCTGTTCAGCAGGCGTTGGTTGTAACGGAAATGTAACCGTATGAGCGGGTTTGGTCCGGATCAATCGTGCTGAGGTGAGAAGAATTCGTCAGGTGGAATCGGAGGGAGTCATGTATGTGCACGACATAAATCGCCTGTGAGGCGATATGGCGTCGATTGTTGGAAGCTTGCGCCGTGGTCGAGATAGCTGAGAATATGAGGCGGATAACGGCACCCCGATTTTTGCGTGCCAGATGAGGCCGCTGCGGAATGCAGCGAGCCCTTGGAGGTTTGACTTGCCAAAGCGCCGTGTCTTGCTGGTGGACGATGAAGTAGCTGTGCTGCTGACGATGAAGGCCGTGCTCGAGATTTCGGGCTTTGAAGTGGATACGGCTACGTCGGCGCATGAGGGGCGGTCGAAGCTCCGTACACGCGAGTATCAGATGGTGATCACCGACATGCGGATGGAGTCGGATGCGGCGGGCCGCGAGGTGATCCAGGCGGCGCGGACGGCTCCGTACCATCCGGCGGTGGCGCTGCTGACGGCGTTTCCGGTGGAACAGGACGACTGGATGGAGATGGGTGCGGACCGCATGCTGGTGAAGCCGATGCAGACACCGGTGCTGATCCGGCAACTGGAAAAGCTGCTGGAGAGCCATGCGGCGAAGCTGGCCAAGATTTCATCGGCTGCCGCGCGCGGGAACGACGGGAAGGCTTCGGCAAAGAAGGCGACGGCCAAGAAGTCTGCAGCGAAGCGGCCGGTCAGCAAGAAGGCGCTCGTAAGGAAGACTGCCGCAAAGAAGGCGTCGGGCCGGAGGGCGCGCTGAGTTGAGAAAGGTACGCTTGTGGTCCAGAGCCGCAGCGAAGTGCAAAGGCATCTAATCGGAGTGGTTCCGCTTCACAGGAAATAGAGTTCTGGTACGCGCAGAGCGCACCGGGTGCACTTCCTTCTTTGCCGCCAAAAAAAGAGACCCTGCATGGAATTTCACATCAGCCGCGAGATCCGCGATCGGCTCGAGCTGGATGATCTGCTGTTCAGCTACACGGGCAATGTCGTCTTTGCCAATGTGGCGGCAGCGCGGAAGATGGCGCAGGCGCTGAATAAGGCCAGAGGGACAGAGAACGATCCCGAGCGGGTTGTTCACGCTGGCGCGCTGTATGCGATGGGGATGATCGACGAGCTGAATCATGCGCTCGTGGCGCGGTTTCGGAAAGAGAAAGATCCGGAGGTGCTGAGGGCGGCAGTGCGGTGGATTACCGCGCAGGCCGATCCGGAGCAGGTGGAGAAGCTGCTGCGGACTTTTACCGAGCGTTTTCCGAATACGGCGGTGTATCGCGGGGAGATGACGGCGGCGGAGTGGCTGGCGAAGGCGACCGAAGGGATGCCGAATCGCGAGGCCGCGGTGGAGGAGCTGCTGCTGCTGTGGCTGGCGAACATCAATCCGGCGTTCAAGCCGTTTCGTGAGCTGTACTCGGATGCGCCGCTGCGGGAGCAGACGATCTACGCGAAGGCGACGCAGACGATGCCGGAGTACTTCAAGACGCGGCCAAAGCTGGCGCCGGAGGTAGGCAGTCTACTGGACGCGCTCGAGGCGCCGATGAAGGCGTCGCCGGATTCGCTGACGGGGCAGCTGGATTTCATTCGTGAGCACTGGACGCCGTATCTCGGCGCGGATCTGAAGCGGGTTCTGTTGGCGATCGATACGCTGCGCGAGGAGGACCTGGCGATCTGGATGATGTTTCATCCGCCGGGGCCTGACTGGCACAGGCATGGGCCTCCTGGACGCGGTGGCGAGGGCTTCGTCGGCGATGAGTACATCGGGTTTGAGGACCAGTGGTATATCGACGCCGAGGGAAGGCGCAGGCGGCGGTATTCGGCGGATTACCAGGCGCCGCTGAATGAGTACGAGGCGTTCTCGGCGGACCAGGCGTGGATGCCGAACGTCGTGATGGTTGCGAAGAGCACGTATGTGTGGCTCGAACAGCTATCGAAGAAGTATGGGCGGCACATTCATCGGCTGGACCAGATTCCGGATGAGGAGTTGCGGATTCTGGCCGAGCGCGGGATGACGGCGCTGTGGCTGATTGGGCTTTGGGAGCGCAGCGTGGCGTCGCGTACGATCAAGCGGCTGCGTGGGCATCATGATGCCGTGGCGAGTGCGTACTCGCTGAAGCGGTACGAGATTGCGGAGGATCTGGGTGGGAACTCGGCGTATGAGTACCTGCGCAATCGTGCGGCGCATTTTGGGATCCGGCTGGCGAGCGATATGGTGCCGAATCACATGGGAATCGATTCGGATTGGGTGATTGAGCACCCCGATTGGTTTTTGTACCGGTGGGAGAGCCCGTTTCCGAGCTACAGCTTTAATGGGCCGGACCTGTCGACGGATTCGCGGGTGGAGATCAAGATTGAGGATCACTACTACGACCAGACGGATGCGGCGGTGGTGTTCCGGCTGAGGCATCACTCGAACGGCGCGACGAGGTTTGTCTATCACGGCAACGATGGGACAACGTTCGCGTGGAATGACACGGCTCAGATCGATTACTCGCAGGCGTTCGTGCGCGAGCAGGTGATCCAGACGATTCTCCATGTGGCGCGGCTGTTTCCGATCATCCGCTTTGACGCGGCGATGGTCCTGGCGAAACGGCATGTGCAGCGATTGTGGTTCCCGCTGCCAGGGGCGGGTGGGTCGATTCCTTCGCGCGCAGAGAATGCGATGAGTCAGGAGGAGTTCGACGCGCTGATGCCGCGCGAGTTCTGGCGCGAGGTGGTGGACCGCGTGGCGGTGGAGGTCCCTGGAACGCTGCTGCTGGCAGAGGCGTTCTGGTTGCTCGAGGGTTATTTCGTGCGGACGCTGGGGATGCATCGTGTGTACAACTCGGCGTTCATGAACATGCTGCGCGACGAGGAGAATGCGAAGTACCGCAGTTATTTGAAGAAGACGATCGAGTTCGA
>DATHQV010000085.1:0-20868 GCA_035482355.1 Acidobacteriaceae bacterium
TGAGTTGCCGCCGGAAGAGAGCGGCACGGCGATTTTCACGGCCGACTGGCAGAAGCAAAACGCCGGAGCTTACATATGGGCGGTGATGATCGCCACGGCTGCGGCGGCATTGGTCTCTGCGGGGCTGGTAGATCGATTTGGCGGCAACGGTATCCGCCATTTAGCGGTGTCGATGCTGGGTGGCGTCGTGTTGGGATGCGTGCTGACGAAGCTGGGGGCAGGGGTGGTGACGGCGGGCAACTATGGGCGGCTGCGGCGGAAGCTGGAGGCGCGGCTCGGCGTGAGGGGGCGATTGGCTGGACTTGCCATGGAGGGCGAGGCGCGCGTCTACAACGGGTTCCGGTTCTTCGATGCGGGGCTGCTGTGGTTTGAGGGTGGAAGGTTGCGCTATCGGAGTGAGCGTGTCTCGATTGCGTTGAATCCCGCGGACGTTGTGGAAGTGGGCGAAGTGGCTGCCTCGCCTTCGGCGTGGATGCGACGGCAACCCATGGTGCGGTTTCGCGATCCGGGAACGGGCCATGTCCACTCGTTCATCCTGCACCCAGTGCAGTTGGGGATGGCCGCTGCGCGGCTGCTGCGGGAACTTGGGCGATGGAAGGCGACCGGCTCCTCTGCGGAGGGTACATCGATGAGCGGATTCCAGCCCATCGCCGGACAGCCCTATCGCAACCCAGGGCTGATTGCGGTGGCGCGCGCCTTCCTGATCGCGGGGGGAATCACTCTTGTTGTCGCGGTGCTTCTGGACGCGACCGATCCGTTTGCATGGTGGTTTGTTGGGTATGCGGTTGCAGTTGCGGGTTGCGTGCACCTTTTCATGTTCCTGCCAGCGCTGTTGTATCGACAGCCGTCGCCGCCGACGGGTCTGGCGTCACCGGTCGATGCGACGTAAAGATTGGGCAAACAGGCCTGAAGACTTGCGCGGGGCTCACGTTTGCGTCCAGGATGATTGTTTGAGAGGCCCCTATGTTCCGCCGGATCGCCTGTTTCCTCGTCGTGCTGCTTGCTTTTGGACTTTCTGCGCGTTTGCATGCGCAGGACCGGACCGATCCTCTGACTGAGGATGAGGTCAACCAGATTCGCGACAACGCGATCCACCCGGATGAGCGGATCAAACTGTATATCAGGTTCATTGGCGAACGGCTGGACGCAGTGCGGCAATTGGTCGCTAATCGTCAGGCGGCGGACCGCAAGGCGCAGATTCGCGCCAAGCTGGAGGAGTTCACCAACCTTTGCGATGAGTTGCAGGACAACCTGGACACCTACGATTCGGCGCACGCCGACATCCGCAAGTCGCTCAAGGATTTGGTGGCGGCCAGCGGGAAATGGCCGGACACGCTGCATACGGTGCCTGCCGATCCGGCGTACGAATTCTCCCAAAAGACAGCGCAGGAAGCGGCCCAGAGCGCTGCCGACCAGGCGAAGCATCTCGCTACCGAGCAGGACGTGTATTTCGATACACACAAGAAGGAGCGCCACGGGAACGGGACGGGGCCGGATTAGGAGCCTGTCGCTGCAACTGATTGAGCAGATCAACACGGAGGTCCGCGCACGCTAAAGCCCCCGGTTAATTGCCTACCCTCCAGGGCGACACATTGGACCACTTCTCCAATTCGGTAGTCGCCCAGGCTGTCGTTTTGCCGGCATGGCATGAGGTACATGGATTCGGCATCTTGTACTTTTCGGTCATTGCTGGAGTGATGAATTGGAAGGTATGAGAGCGAACGAACGAACCTGGAACGCCCTCGGTTTCGATCTTCGGCATGTGGCACGCAATGCACTCGCTCCCGGCACTGCCTGTCTTGTGGTGGGTGTGCTCTTCGAGGGTTGCCGAATGCGGACCATTCGGTGATCCGGGTTGATGGCAGTCCAGGCAGAGTTTGTCGGGGGGCAACCTCAACTGCGCGTCATTGCCTGTGCCGTGCACGTCGTGGCAGGTGGCGCAGGTCACGCCATGTCGGTACATCACGCTCTGCACGAAATCGTTGCCCTGCATGCGGTTCTTATGCGCCGTGCCATCAGCGAAATGCGAGAAGTCGGTTTGACCCAACGTGATTTCGTCAAGCTTCCAGTAGTCGACGAGACGAAGACCGGCGTGATAGCCAACCGGCCAGTCATAGGCTTTTCCGCCGATGAGACCGGAACGGGGCCTGCCCTGGGAATGGCATGCAATACAGGTATCGTCCGAAGCCACGTCGTCCATCTGGGCGGGGTTCAGTATATTGGTGCGCGCGGGATGCGCTACGTGCTCGCTGCCAGGACCGTGACAGCGTTCGCATCCGACATTCCATTCGGTGGGCTGCTTGCTGTGAATGTCGTAATTGACAGAGTGGCAGCCATCGCAGGTTGGGCCCGTCGGACGCTGGAAGTTGTCGGAAGGGTAATAGGCCGCCCACCAGTCCGCTCCAGTATCAGGAACGTGGTACTTCAGCCATTTCCTGTTGCCGACGTCCCATTGCGCCGGCAGCGGGTAATAATCGTCACCAATTTTGGTGAAGTAGCGCTGCTTCCACTTGCTGCCGTAGACGAAGGCGACTTGATCGAGGGAGAATCTGGCGACGTTGTTCGAATTGAGATCGGGAATGATCGCGTCCGGATGCTGTCTGGGGTCGCGAACAACATTGGCCATGGGCGTCTGCTTCCACCGCGCATAAATAGCCGCATGGCATTTCTGGCACGCCTCTGAACCTACGTAATGTGCCGAACTCGCTATTTGTAGCTGGGTTGCAGCTTCCGCCGGAGCAGGGGACCTGAAGCTGCGGACATAGGCGACCAGATTCCAACTCTCGGCGTCTGTCTCCGCATGCGCGCCCGGCATGGCGGGCATACCGGAAAGCTGCACGCCGTTCTCGATGATGTAGTGGATGTCGCCATCGCTGAGGCGCTGTGTGGGAGCGGAGCGCAGGTCCGGGACGCGGGGATACTGGGTGGCGCCGATTTCCGTGGCTCCCCGGCCATCGACGCCGTGACAAACGGCACAGCGAGCAAGAAATGCCTCCCGCCCCTGCGCGAGGGCATTGGGATCTGTTGCGACGGGATTGGGCCGCCGATGTTCAGCTCGCGGAATCGCAAAATCGCGCATCGACCGCGCCACTGAAGTTTCGAATGCGTTTGGCATCGTGCTGGCGCGGAAGCCACGCCATTTGACCAGGGTTGCACCCAGAAATACCAGGCCTGGCAACGACAGGACGACTACCAGGGAAGCTGTTCTAATCTTCATCGAATGTTCGGAAAGCGCGGCATTCCGTTTCGAGCAGAAGGAATGCCTCGCCCTTCTTCTTTATAGCCTGGACGATACCGCCTTCGCATGCGGCACAGTCGCCCAAGATTCTGCGCGCGGCTCCCGTTTGGGGTGGGCGGGCGGCAGCCCTTACACTGGAAGCAGGACCATGTTCTTTCAAACCAACGATCTTCGTATCCGGTCGACGAAAGTCGTCCTGCCGCCGGTTTTTCTGGAAGAAGAGCTGCCTTTGACGGAGGCGGCGTCGGCCACGGTTTTCCATGCGCGGCAGGAGATTGTCGAGATCCTGCACCAGCGCGATTCCCGATTGCTGGTGGTTGCGGGCCCGTGCTCGATTCACGATCCGGCGGCGGCGCGGGATTATGCGCGGCTGCTGAAGAAGGCGATTGCGGAATTCTCCGCCGATCTGCGCATCGTAATGCGGGTTTATTTTGAGAAGCCGCGAACGACGCTGGGCTGGAAGGGGCTGATCAACGATCCGTTTCTGGACGAATCGTTTCGGATCAATGACGGCCTGCGGCTGGCGCGGCGGCTGTTGCTGGATCTGGCGGAGATGGGCGTGCCGGCGGGGACGGAATTTCTCGACATGATTTCGCCACAGTATATGGCGGAGCTGGTGAGCTGGGGCGCGATTGGGGCGCGGACGACGGAGAGCCAGGGGCATCGGCAACTGGCGTCGGGGCTGTCGTGCCCGGTGGGCTTCAAGAACGGAACGTCGGGGAATGTGCAGATTGCGATTGAGGCGATTTTGTCGGCGGGGCACCCACACACCTTCCTGGGTCACTCGGCTTACGGGCAATCGGCGATTCTGTTTACGTCGGGGAATGCGGATTGCCATATCATTTTGCGGGGCGGGCGGCAGACGGTGAATTACGACGCTGCCAGCGTTGAGGAGACCAGCCGATTGCTGGAGAGGGCGGGGCTGCCGGCGCGAGTGATGATCGATTGCAGCCATGCCAACAGCGGCAAAGACTACACGCGGCAGCCGAGTGTGTGCCGGGACGTCGCGGGGCAGATTGCGAACGGCGATCGCCGGATTGTGGGCTTGATGCTGGAGAGCAATCTGGTGGCGGGGGCGCAAAAGCACGTTCCTGGGCGCGAGCTGGTGTACGGGCAAAGCATTACGGACGCGTGCATTGGCTGGGATGAAACGTACACCCTGCTGGGCGAACTGGCCCAGGCAGTGCGTGCCGGGCGAGCGAACGCGGCGGATTCGAAGCATCGGGGTTCCCAACCGGCCGTGGAAGCGGCGGAGAAAGTTTAGGGGGCAGGGGCTTGTCACGATTCGCGGAACCCATGGCGCGGCTGATCGACGAGCTCCGCAAGCTGCCGGGCATCGGAACCAAGTCGGCGCAGCGACTGGCATTTTATATCCTGCGATCCGACGATCAGGATGCGGAAGCGCTGGCGGCGGCGATTCGCGATGTAAAGGAATGCCTGCGGCTGTGCTCGATCTGCAACAACATCACAGACGTTGAGCCGTGCCTTTATTGCTCCAGCCCGACGCGAAATCAGCGTCTGGTTTGCGTGGTGGAAGAGCCTACGAACATCGCGACCATTGAGAAAACGCGCTCATGGAACGGCGTTTTTCATGTCCTGCATGGGACGTTGTCGCCGCTGCATGGAGTGGGGCCGGAACATTTGCGGGTGGGGAACCTGATTGCCCGCGCGGAACGCGGCGATGTGGATGAGGTGATTCTGGCGACGTCGCCCACGGTGGAGGGCGAGGCGACCGCGAACTGGCTGGCGGACCTGCTGCGCGCCACGAATGTGCGGATTACGCGGATCGCAACGGGCGTGCCGGCGGGAAGCGATATCGAGTACGCAGACGAGGTAACGATGACGCGCGCGCTCGAAGGCCGTCACGCCATGTGATTACGATCCAGGGGAAACCTTGACTTTGGCGGTTTTCCGGGTGCTCTTCTTCTTCGCCAGCTCTGTTTTTTGCAAATCGCGCAGGGCTGCGTGGACGGCGGTATTCCGCCAGGCCGTGTGGAGAGCTTCATGCGCCTTCGCGATGGTCGCAGTCTTCAGCCGTACGTTGGTGCAGCCTTTGAGGCCCCATGCGCCTTTGACGGGGACAAAGATTTTGGGATCGGCCGCGACGAAGGCGTGCTGTTGGGCGGGGTAGAGCTTGACCATAGCCCAGGCTGCGTCAGGATAGCCGAGGGTAGCGAAGATTTTGCCGCCCACGCGGAAGTCGGGGTGATTCTGGTGGGTGTGCTCCTTCGCGTCGGGAAGGCTCAGAGCAATCTTGCGAAAACTTGCTGGCGTCATTCGGGCTTTTGCTCCGCCATGGTGGCTTTCATTTCTTCAGGGGACAGGTCTTTGATGTGGGTAGCAAAGTGCCACTGGAAGCCGAAGGGATCTTCAACGCCGGCCGAACGGTCGCCATAGAACTGGTCGGCGGGCTCGCGGACGCTCTTTGCCCCGGTAGCAATGGCCTGGTGGTAGACCGCGTCGCAGTCTTCCCCGTAATAGATGAGGCTGAACGGGGAGCCACCGTAGTGCTTCGGGCTGTGAATGCCGCGCTCGGGGAACTCGTCGGCCATCATAATGACTGAGTCGCCGAAGCGGAGCTCGGCGTGACCGACACGGCCGTCGGGCATGGGCATGCACATCGTCTCGATGGCACCAAAGGCCTTCTTATAAAACGCGATCGCTTCGGCTGCACCGGCGACGTAGAGGTATGGCTGAATACTGTGGTAGCCGTCGGGGACGGGCTTGACAGCGGACATCGGAGGCTCCTGGAGGTCCCAACCATTTTGGGGCTTGGGAGGGGAGTTTGGGCGCAAAAAATTACGCGGCCGCGTAGGGCCGCGTAATCATTCGGATTCCCGACGTGCCTAGTTTTTGGTCGGCGTGATGTTCATCGGCTGGGTCAGGCTGAAAACGAGCACGGTGCCTTCCGGCAACCGGAGAGCCTGAGGGTTCTGCAGGAGCATATGGGTGGTGACTGCGCCCGCGCCAACCAGCGTACCCACACCAGCGCCCACCGGGCCGGCGACGACACCGCCAATGATCGCGCCGGTGCCGGCGCCAGCACCGTATTCCACGGCGTCCTTCTTATAGTGGGTGGTGGTTTGAATGCCGCCTTCGTCGTCGGTGCGGGTGCCGTTCGCATCGGTTTCGGCTACCTGAGCGTACAGGTGATACGCGGTGCCATCGGGCAGGATGACCGCTTCGGGGCGCAGCCGCAGAGTGGCGTGCGGCCCAACGTGATGTCCCTGCGAGACGTAGGTGATGCGGCCGCGCATTTCGGAGCCGATGGGGATGATGAGGTTACCGCCGTTGTACACATTGCGCGTGACCACGGCCTTGAAGGGCGTTCCGGTCTCGGTGTCGCTGGTGGATAGCGGTTGCGAGAGGCGCACGGGGATGTTGGTGCCCTCAGGCAGATCGTTGGGATTGAAGGGAACGTTGGTGGCGACTCCATAGTCGGCGTCCGGCTGACGGGCCTGGAGAGGAGCTGGGCTGCCGGGTGCGGCTACGACGGTGACGATGCCGTCGTCGGTGTTGTCGACCTCTCCCGCGTACTCGGAATTCGCGGCTCTTCCTGCCGGGCGCTCGACTGGAGGAGCGGGCATGGGCGGAGCCGCGACAGCTGCGGCCGGCGGAGGCGCGACGGGGATCGCTGCACGTGGCTTGGGCGTGGGCGCGGGAAGGTCTTCGTCGGCTTGAATGGAGGAATCGGGAGGCGGCTGCGAGACGCCGGAGTTCTGATTCTGAGCAGCCGGATCGGGCACGGGCTGGGCTTGCTGGTTGGCTGGATCGGTTGGCGTGGCGGGTGCGGACTGCGCCAGGAGAGCCGGGGTCAGCAGGGCGCTGGACAGCGCCGCCAGCACGAGAATTCTAAAGTTTGGTTGCATAGTGCTCGCTCCTCACCTGGAAGACACGAATCCAGGCGATATAAACCCGCCCCAGCCGCGAGAGTCGCGGAGGAAATTGGGGGAGGGCCCAATGTTTTGAGAGTAGCCCGTCCGCGAGGCGTTGGCGAGGGCGACACTACGGTCGCGCACCAAGCTGGATACGGGGGCACCTGGCGGGTGAGGCTCTCGAAGGACTCAGTACCGAAGGCATGCCGGATCGGTTGCAAACTTATTGAAGGTGCAGGCGGGCGGGGATTAGCGGCAGTAGAATTCGTCTTGCCGGGGGGATGCAGGCGCAACCTACACATGAGAAAAAGCATAGGCCGCAACTGGATGAAGGTGGTTGGGCTTCTGGTGGTGAGCGGAGGCGCGATTCTGGCGGCAGGGTGCAGTTCGACGGCTGGCGGGGGGACAACGCCGCCACCGCCGATCACGTATTCGCTTACAGTGGCTTCGGCGAATCCGGCAACCGGGGTGGCGATTACGGCGTCGCCTGCCGACGCCAGCGGCACGGCCAGCGGAACTACGGGATTTAGCCTCACTTATGCTGCGGGATCGACGGTGACTCTGACAGCGTCGGCTACCGCTGGGGGCGACAAGTTTTCATCTTGGAGTGGGTGCACGACGACAAGCACGGTGACGTGCAGCGTGACGATGAGCGGGAATACCACCGTCACCGCAAGCTACTCTTCGGCGAAGACGTACTACGTGAGCGGCACGGGGAGCGATTCGGCGGATGGGCTGACGCCGCAGACGGCGTTTCTGACTCTGCAGCATGCGGCAGACGTGACGCAGCCAGGCGATACGGTTTACGCGATGAACGGGACGTATACGAACACCTGTTCGAGCTGCGACGTGGTGGACATCAACACGGCAGGAACCGCGAATGCATGGATTACTTTCGAGGCTTATCCGGGGCAGACGCCGGTGGTGTCGTTTAACGGGTGGGCTGGTTTCTTCGTGCACTATACGGCTGCGTATATCCAGATCAGCGGGTTCACGGTGGTGGGCAACAACTACAACGTGACGCTGGCGCAGGCGCAGCAGCAGTCGACGACGAATCCCGACCCGGCGTTCAACGGAAACTGTATTGTTTCCGATGGGCGGGAGGGAACGGCGACGCAAAAGCCGCACCATCTGAAGTTCCTGAACAACACGATCTACGCATGCGCTGGGGCGGGGATTGGGACGGCGCAGTCGGATTACCTCACGATTGCCGGGAACACGATCTACGATTCGGCGTGGTACACGATTTACGACGGCAGCGCGATCTCGACTTACCAGGACTGGAATTACGACAACACCACGGGCTACAAAATTTTCATCACCGGCAACCGAATCTTTGGGAATCAGAACCTGATTCCGGATCTGGATTCGGGCACGATTACGGATGGCGAGGCGATCATCGTCGATACGAACCGGAATTCGACGTATGACCCGACAATTGGGATCCCCGCCTACGTGGGCAGGACGCTGATCGACAACAACGTGATTTACGGAAACGGCAGCGCGGCGATTGAGGCGTTCGAGAGCGATCACGTCGATGTGGTGAACAATTCGAGCTACAACGATGTGCTGAATTCGAACGTGAGCGGACGCGGCGAAATGAATCTGAATGAAGCGTCGGATGTAAACGTGATCAACAACATTTTTTACGCGAGCGCGGGGCAGAATCCAGCGGTGGTGTGCTGCAACGCGAGCCAGGTTCTGCTCGATTACAACGTGTATTCCGGGGGCACAAATTATTCGGGGATGACGGCGGGGCCACACGATTTGACGGGCAATCCGCTGTACGTCGATCCGGCGGATGCGAACCGGATGAACGTGCTGTTGACGCTGTCGCCGAGTAGCCCGGCGCTGGGCAGCGGGACGTCGTATCTGGCGCCGGCGACGGATTTTCTGGGCAATCCGCGGCCTGGCTCAGATGGATACGACCGCGGGGCCTATCAGCAGCCGTGAATCGTGGCGTGGTCAACCCGCGGTTGGGGCAATCACGTCAAAGGGCCGCATCATCTCGTTGTCCTCGTGCTCGAGGATGTGGCAGTGCCACACATAGCGGCCGGCGTAGCCATTAAAGGGAACCAAAATGCGGGTGACGGCGCCGGGGTCGGTGCGCACGGTGTCTTTCCAGCCGGACTCGAAGGGTTCGGGAGGCTGCGGCGGACCGAAGAAACGAAAATTCCCGCTCGACTGATATTCGAAGGCGTCGATGCGGCGACGGTCGAGGATAAGAAAACGGACCAGGTGCAGATGAATGGGATGGGAGTCGTCGGTCAGGTTGACGAGCTCCCAAATCTCGGTGGTGCCCAGGGTGGGGTTTTCGGTGACGGGAGCCATCCACGGAGTGTTGTTGAGGAGCATGCCCATGGAATGCTGGACGTCGTCGAGGCGCTCGTCGAGGGTCAGGCGGCGGGTGCGGATCGCATCCTGCTCGCGGGGCCGGATGTCGGGTGAGCTCAGAATCACGGGAAGTTGGCTGGGATCGGGCGAGGCGTGTGCTGGCGAGCTGGAAACTGCTGACGCCACGCGGAATTCCATGAGGTTGAAGGAATCGCTGACGAGACGAATCGTAGAACCGGCCAGTGGTGCGAAGTCTACGACGATATCGGCGCGCTCAGCGGGGCCAAGCGGAACGCGGTGCGCGGGAACGGGCGCCGCGAGCAGACCCTGATCGTTGGCGATGACGTGAAACTCGTGGCCGCCGGCCAGGGATATCCGATAGAAGCGGCCATTGGAACCGTTCATCAGACGGAGGCGGTATTTGCGCGCCTCCACATTTTGATACGGGAGAAGCTTGCCGTTGACGAGGATGGCGTTGCCAAAGACCTCGGGTACCCACGGACGCTGGGGATTGGGTGAGACGGGGTAGAAGAGCTGGCCGTCGCGAGTGAAGAATCGGTCGGCGAAGAGCAGCGGGATCTCGTAAGGGCCGGCAGGAAGGTGGAGCGCGTCTTCGCGCGGATCGCGCACGATGAAGAACGCCTGCATCCCGGCATAAATATTAAGGCGATTGATGCCCATGGAATGGTCGTGGCAAAAGAGCAGGGCTGCGGGCTGGTTACAGGGGTAGAAGCAGGTCTGTGTCTGGCCGGGGACGGACCAGTGCTCAGGATAGCCATCGCTGCCGGGTGGAGTGCGGCCGCCGTGCAGATGGATGACTGCACGAACCTCGGGAACGCCACGCCCCGCGCCTTCGAGAGTGTGGTCGATGGGGAGGAAGTGTCGCGCAGGCAGTTGGTTGACCCAGTCGACGATGAGCCCCTGACCGGATTGCGTCTCGATGGTGGCGCCGGGAAAGGTGTCGCCCACGGTCCACATGCGGGTCGGCGGCAGATCGCGATGGACGCGGACGAACGATTCGCGCAGTGGCATGCGGTAATACGGAAGATTGACGTGAGAATCTTCGGGACTGGGGCGTGTGGAGGTGGAGTGGGCGACTGGCGGAATCGGGAGGGGATCGACAAACGGCGTGAGGGTGGAGGGATCGAGTTGCGGGGAGGCTGAATTTTGAGGGAGAGCGGATTCCGTTCCGAGTGCGGCGAGGGCGAGCGTGCTGTTGCGCAGAAATGCGCGGCGAGTCGGACGGAATTCAGACATTACTTCATTGTCGCCTGAGGGGAGAAAACGTTCCGGCTCTCTGCGAGGGAATCGCAAAGAGCCGGAGCGAGGAGAGAAGAACTACCAACCGTGCGAATGTCCGCCGCCCGGTTCACCCGGGAATCCGTGGATGGGTTCGCCAGTGGATGGGTCGAGGAGGTAAGGAGTTGGCTGGGGTTGCCGGTTGAAGTCGAACATGTTGTTGATCGATCCCGCGATCGAATCGAATGAACCGCTGCCGATACGCTGGCCGCCGAGCCAGTTGTCCTCGATGAAACGAATGGTCGAGGACTGGTCGGTGACGGTGTGATCGACAGAATTGGCTTTGGCCCACGGTGAAATCACCATGTACGGAATGCGCGGACCGTAGCCGCAGCGTCCCTGTGCGTGAGGTGCGCCGCTGGGGCCGGGGAGCGCGGTATCGGTACCCGTGCCGCACTGCCCGGGACCGGAGAGCATGTCCGCGGCGGTGGTGGACTGGTTGACGATGGGGCCGATTTGATGGTCGTACCAGCCGTCGGAGTCGTCGTAGTTGATGATCACGGCGGTGGAAGCCCACTCCGACCGGGACTGGAGGAAGTTGAGCACGGTGACGACGAAGTTCTGTTCGTCGATGGGATCAGAGTAACCGGCGTGGGCGTCTTCGAAGCCGGGAGCCTTGAGGAAGCTGACGGCCGGGAAATTGCCCGCCTTCACTGCAGTAAAGAAGTCGTTGATGTCGTACTGGTGGTTGGCCGCGTCCTGATGCCCGATCATGGCTGTCGAACTTGGGCGCACGTGGTTTAGGTTGGCGGTCGATGTGTAGTACTGGAAGGGCTCATGATGCTCGATATAGTCAACTTCGGTCACGCCGGTCACCGCCGAAGTGGTGGAGCGCGCGCAGCCGGTGGTCTTGTTGGGATTCGTGATGGAGAGGTTGAACCCGCCCTGGAACCATCCCCAGGTGATGTTTTTGGCGTTGAGCAGATCGCCGATGTTCGTTCCGGTGAGCTGGACTTGCGCGCCTGAGGTGCCGGAGCAAGTATCGCCGAGGGGATTGGCGTCGCTGATGAGGGTTTCACCACCGTTGCCATCGTTGATGATGTCGCTTCCGGCGTTTTCTGAGTCGGTGACGTTGTTGGTCTGGCCAGAGATCAGGTTGATGGCACCCGGGCTCGACGGCCCGAAGGTCGTGCCGTAGGAATTGTCATTCAGGGCAAAGCGCTGGGCGTAATTCCACAGTGCGGTGACCGTATTGCCGTCGAAATAGCCCATGACCAGGCCCTTGGTGGTTAGGCCGGTCGGCGGAGGTCCGGCCGTGCCGGTGAAGGCGGGAAACGAATCCATGAGACCTGCATGGAAAGCTTCCTGCTCCGGCGTGTAGTCGTGGTCCATGTCGGCGGTGGCTGCCTGCGAACGGTCGAGGCGGAAGGGATTCTGAGCGGCGGTTCCATTGACGGCGGAGTTGAGGAAGTTGGGATTGCGGGTCAAGAGGCCGTCGTGGAGCAGGCCGTTCACGCTCGGCGTATGCGGATCGGCATAAAAGGCGGGCTCGCCTTTGGGATTCGTCGCATAGGGGTAGGTCGCCCAGTAGTGATCGAAGGAAATGTTCTCTCCGAAGATGACGACGACATGCCGGATGGGGGTAGCGGTGGGTGTGCCATCATCCTGTGCGCCTGCGGCAGCCGGAGCAGCGAACTGACCGGTGACCAGCAAGGCAGACAGGGCCGTTGCCAGAATCTTGTGCATGGGACCTCCTTAAAAGTTGAGGCTTGAGGTTGAGGAATCGGTTGGGGATCGACTTGTGCGAGCAACCAGGGATTTCCAGGGGCCGTGGTGGGAGAGGAGAGACACCTAGAGATGAGTTAAACGAGAAATGTGGACGCCAGGTTACAACTCAGTTACGGTGATGCGAAATCGCCGGGAATGCAGCATTTGGCGCATGGAAAATGCGGGAAATTCGTGGCGAGTCGTGATGGCCGTCACGCCCTGGCCGAGGCGCGGGCTGGTAAAATCGCGGGTGGACCTATCTGTGAAAACGAAGGCAGGGAGCCTTCGATGACCCTTCTTGAGACGATTGGCGCGGCCACGGGCGAAGCGATTCGCGTCGATCGGCGTCCCCGGCTCAAAGACCGACTTCAGCACCACATTATGAGGAGCACTATGACGGAAATTGCTGCAATTCGTGCGCGAGAAATTCTTGATTCCCGCGGGAATCCAACAGTTGAGGCCGATGTGGTCCTTGCAGGGGGCGCCATTGGACGGGCGGCGGTGCCGAGCGGGGCGTCGACGGGCGAGCATGAGGCCGTGGAACTGCGCGACGGCGACAAGAGCCACTATCTGGGCAAGGGAGTGCTGAAGGCGGTAGAGAACATTGAGAGCATTCTGGCGCCGGAACTGACCGGGATGGATGCGACGAACCAGCGGCTGCTGGATGCGACGATGATCGGGCTGGACGGGACGGAGAATAAGAGCCGGCTGGGCGCGAATGCGATTCTGGCGGTGTCGATGGCCGCTGCGCGCGCTTCAGCAAATGCGCTGCAGATTCCGCTTTACCGGTATCTAGGCGGAGTGAATGCGTCCGTGCTGCCGACGCCGATGATGAACATTTTGAATGGCGGCGCGCATGCGGACAACAACGTGGACTTCCAGGAGTTCATGGTGATGCCGGTGGGCGCGGAGCGGTTCTCGGATGCGCTGCGCTGGGGCGCGGAAGTGTTTCATACGCTGAAAGGCGTGCTGAAGAAGAAGGGTTACAACACGGCGGTGGGCGACGAGGGTGGATTTGCGCCATCGCTGAAGTCGAATGTGGAAGCCATTGAAGTGATTCTGCAGGCGATTGAGCTGGCCGGCTACAAGGCGGGGACGGACGTGGCGATCGCGCTCGATCCGGCGTCGAGCGAATTCTTTGACACCGAAAAGCAAAAGTACGTATTCAAGAAGTCGGACAAGAGCGAGAAGAGCAGCGAAGAGATGGTTGCGTTCTATGCGGACTGGGCGCGGCAGTATCCGATTATTTCTCTGGAAGATGGTCTCGCGGAAAACGACTGGGCGGGTTGGAAGGTTCTGACGAAGGAACTGGGAACGAAGATCCAGCTGGTCGGCGACGACATTTTTGTTACGAATTCCGAACTGCTGCAGAAGGGCATCGAGGAAGGCGTCGGCAACTCGATTTTGATCAAGCTGAACCAGATTGGCACGGTGAGCGAGACGCTGGAGTGCATCGAGCTGGGCCGGCGGTATGGATATACATCGGTGATTTCGCATCGCAGCGGCGAGACGGAAGACACGTTCATCGCGGATCTTGCGGTGGCGACAGGCGTGGGCCAGATCAAGACGGGTTCGGCATCGCGCACGGATCGCATTGCGAAATATAACCAGCTGCTGCGGATTGAAGAAGAGCTGGGACAGGCGTCGGAATTTCTTGGGTTGGAAGCAGTGAATTTCGGCGGTTAATCGGCTCCTTCCGGTGCGCATTGGAGGGTTGATGCGCACCGGATGGCGCATACAATTCGTGTCTCCACGTCGAGACGGTACGGTCGTCAGGAGGCCTTGTGCGTCATTCGGCGTGGTTGGTTTTCTTTCTTCTGTTGGGGGTCACGGTTTCAGCAGAGAGTGCGACGGGGAAGCCGGCGAGTCGAACGGCAGCCGGAACAACAGGTGCGGGGCAGGCGCCGGAAGCGGCGCCTGCGCACCCGATGACGGTGGCGCAGGTGCGCGAGATATTGGCGCTGACCAGCGTGGGCAATATGAAGCAGCAAATGCTGGACGGCATGCTGCCCTTTGTGCAGCAGATGTTGCCGTATATGCCGGACAGCGTCGTGGATGATTTCCGGCACAGCCTGGAGATGGCGGACTTCGACGCGGCTCTGGTGCGCACGTTCCAGGCGCATCTGTCGACGGAGGACGCGGCGAAGATTATCGCGTTCTATAAGACGCCGGCAGGACGACGGATGATTGGCGTGATGCCGCTGATTGAGGGCGAAGGACAGCAGGCGGGCGCGGAATTGGGGCAGCAGGTGATGCTGCAGGTCATTGAGCGGCATCAGGCGGAACTGGATGCGGCGAAGAAGAAGTATCAGCAGGAGCATACGGTGAGCTCGCCGCAGAGCCAGGCATTCTGACACGGGCTGCGGTGGTGGAGTTGGCCGCAAAGATGTAAACCCACTGCGGTGTAACGTGGGTGGAAGGAGACTCTATGCGGAAAAATATTTGGATCGTTTGCACGCTGGCTTTTGGTTTGACGGCCGCGGGGCAACAGGCTGCAAATGCAGGCAGCGGAGCAGGGCAGTCGCAGAGTGCGAGCCCACCGGCTGCAGCCGCACCGGCGAAGACGCCGCCAGCAGCGCCGGTTCAAACTGCGCCCGCCGCCGGGGTGGAAGGGAAAGGTCCGGGAACAGGGAACTCCGCGGCCCCTGAACACCCGATCACCGTCGACCAGGTGCACGAGATGATGAGGCTGACGGGATCTGCGAATCTGACGAAGGACATGCTGGATGCTTCCATGCCGACGCTCCGGCAGAGCATGCCGGCCTACATGCCGGAAGATGTTCTCCAGGACTTTGAAAAGACGCTGCTGGATGGCGGCGTGATCGACAAGATGGTGGTGGAGGCTTATCAGGCGCATCTGTCGACGGAGGTTGCGGCAGAGATTATTGCGTTCTACAAGACTGATGCAGGGCAGCGCATGCTGGCGGTGATGCCACAGATAATGAAAGACACGCAGGCGGCCGGTGAAAAAGCAGGGGAGCAGACCATGATGGACGTCCTCCAGCGGCACAAGGCAGAGATCGATGCCGCGAAGCAGAAGTACGAGCAGCAGATTCCCCCGACTGCTCCGAAGAATTAAACATTTCACTTCATTTTTTAGTGGGAGAAATTGTGTCCGTACCGAAAAAGCCGATTGTACTGACGATTCTGGATGGATGGGGATATCGCGCGCAGACCGACAACAATGCCATCGCGCTGGCGCGCAAGCCGGTGTATGACAAGCTGCTGCGGGAATATCCAAACACGCTGCTGCATGCGTCGGATCATTTTGTTGGACTGCCGGACGGGCAAATGGGCAACAGCGAAGTGGGGCATCTGAATATCGGCGCCGGGCGCGTGGTGCGGATGGACATCACGCGCATCGATGCGCTGATTGCGAGCGGGGAATTTTTCGAGCACCCCACGATTCTCGAAGCGATGCGTAAGGCGCGGAAGACGCAGCTGCACCTGTTTGGACTGCTGTCCGATGGGGGCGTGCACTCGCATCAGGAACATCTGTACGCGCTTTTGAAGACGGCGAAACTGCAGGGCGTGGAGAGGGTTTTCGTCCACGCGTTTATGGACGGGCGCGATACGCTGCCGACGAGCGGAGCCGCGTATCTGGCGGCGCTCGAGCAGAAGCTGCGGGAATTTGGGGGGAAGCTGGCCAGCGTTTCCGGGCGCTATTACGCGATGGATCGCGACCGGCGCTGGGAGCGCGAGAAGAAAGCCTTCGACGCGATGGTGAAAGGCGTGGCGGAGGGCGGAGCGTACGCGGACCCGGTGGCGCGGATGAAGGAGTGCTACAACAACGGGATCACTGATGAATTCACGATGCCGTTTGTGGTGACGGATGAGAGCGGGCGTCCGAACGGCGTGATTCGCGACGACGATGTGTGCATCATGTTCAACTACCGCGCGGACCGGGCGCGGCAGATTACGCGGGTGCTGGCGCGGAACAGCGGGTTGAGCAAAGAGGCGGGGCGGGAACTGCCTTCGTGGGAAGAGCTGGACGCGACGATTCCGCGCAGCGAGATTCCGAGCGGACTGCACTACGTTTGCATGACGCAGTACGACAAGAATTTCACGCTGCCGATGATCATTTTGCCGGAGTCGATGGAAAACCTGCTGGCAAACCTGATGGCGCAGGCGAATCTGCGGAACCTGCGCGTTGCGGAGACGGAGAAATACGCGCACGTGACGTACTTCTTTAACGGCGGGATCGAGAAGCCGTTTCCGGGCGAGGATCGGATTCTGGTGCCATCGCAAAAAGTGGCGACGTACGATCTGGCTCCGGAGATGTCCGCGGAGGGCATTGCGGACACCGTGATCAAAGCCGTGAATGACAGGGCCTTCGATGTGGTGGTGGTGAATTTCGCGAACGCGGATATGGTGGGGCACTCGGGACGGCTGGAGCCGACCATTCGCGCGGTGGAAACGGTCGACACGTGCCTGGGACGGATTTATCAGGCGATGAAGCAGCGCGGCGGCGGGGCATGGCTCATTACCGCGGACCATGGCAACGCGGAGATGATGGTGGATCCGGGAACGGGCGGTCCGCATACCGCGCACACCACGAATCCTGTGCCGTTCATCTACGTAGCTGGAGATGCGGATGATTTCGCGCTGCGGCCGGGCGGGTCGCTGCGCGATATTTCGCCGACGATGCTGGAACTGCTGGGTGTTGGGCAGCCGACGCAGATGACGGGTGGCGATCTACGGGTGACTAAAGGCAAGTAACCGAGAAGTGAAACAGACCCCGGCTTCCGATCGGACTTCTGATCGGGAGGCCGGGGTTTTCTGTTAGATACGCGGCACGTCGGCGAGGCGGTTCATGTTCTGGAAGGGCACCATCCAGCCGGGGTACTCCGGTGGCAGGGTGCTGACCTCATCCAGTTTTTTCATTTCTTCGGCGGTGAGTTGCAGATCGGCGGCTGCCAGGTTTTGCTGGAGCTGATCGACTCGTTTCGCTCCGACGATGACGGATGTCACGAAGGGCTTGGCGAGAATCCACGCCAGAGCGACGGTGGCGACGCTGGTGTTGTGCGCCTGAGCGACGGGGCGCAGGACGTCAAGGATGCGCCAGGTGCGGTCTTTGTCCACGAGGGGAAAATCAAACGCGGAACGGCGGGAGTCTTCGGGTTTCTGATTCTCGCGCGAGAATTTGCCGGAGAGCAGGCCGCCAGCGAGCGGGCTCCAGACGAGCAGGCCGACACGCTGATCGTTGAGCAGGGGAACGATTTCGCGTTCGAGGTCGCGTCCGGCGATGGAGTAGTAGGCTTGGAGCGTGTCGAATTTCGCGAGATTTCTCAATTCGGAGATGCCGAGGGCTTTCATGATTTGCCAGGCATGCCAATTGGAGCAGCCGATGTAGCGGACCTTGCCCTGTTCGACGAGGGTGTTGAGGGCGCGAAGGGTTTCTTCAATGGGCGTGGTGAGGTCGGCTGCGTGAATCTGATAGAGGTCGATGTAGTCGGTTTTGAGACGCCGCAGCGAGGCTTCGACGGCGTCCATGATGTGGCCGCGGGAGGCGCCAACATCGTTGCGGCCGGGGCCGGTTCGGCCATAGGCCTTGGTAGCGATGACCACATCTTTGCGGGCAACGCCGAGATTGGTGATGGCCTGGGCGAGGGTCTTTTCCGACTCGCCGTTGGTGTAGACGTCCGCGGTATCGATGAAATTGACGCCGGCGTCGAGGGAGAGGCGCACGAGTTCGTCGGCGAGTTTTTGATCGACGCCCGCGATGGGCTTCCACATACCTTCGCCGGCGGCAAAGGTCATGGTGCCGAGACAGAGTTCAGAGACGAGCAGGCCGGTGTGGCCAAGTGTGTTGTATTTCATGATTTGGAGTGCCTCCAGGCGGGATGGTTCTGAATTTTAGATGTGGAGCACAGACGGACGATTCTATGCCGTCTGCGGCAGGTACAATTTGGCTGAACTTTAATTGGCGGGGAGGGTAGGAGATGCGGCGTCGCGATTTCGTGAAGGGAATGGTGGCGGCATCGGTGGGCGCGAAAGCGATGCTGGGGCAAAGCGCATCGGGAGTGGCAGGGGGAGCGCCGGCGGCTTCGGCGGCAGCGACACCGATGCAGGCGTCGACGCTGCCCGGTGCGGTGCGCGCTCCAGCGCCGGGACCGGTGCCATGGATGCGCGGATTGATGGAAGCGAAGCCATTGCCCATTGG
The DNA here is from genome assembly GCA_035482355.1 of Acidobacteriaceae bacterium. Lineage (GTDB taxonomy): Bacteria > Acidobacteriota > Terriglobia > Terriglobales > Acidobacteriaceae > Palsa-343. Next base: position 18,617 of record DATHQV010000085.1, read on the forward strand.
GTCGGTGATGCCGGACGCGGTGGCGAGCGGGGAAACGAAGTTCTTTAGCCGGGAACAAATGGCGACGCTGCGGCAGCTCTGCGAGTTGATGATGCCGCCGCTGAAGGGATATCCGGGAGCGATGGATGCGGGCGCTCCGGAGTTTTTGGATTTTCTGATTTCGGTGTCGCCGCAGGACCGGCAGCGGATGTACAAGTCAGGGTTGGACCGGCTGGATCGGGAGGCGCGGCAGAAATTCGGCGTCGCGTTTGCGGCGGTGAGTGCGGAGCAGGCGGATGCATTGCTGAAGCCATGGCTGAAGCCGTGGATGACCGATCATCCGCCCAGCGAGCCGTATGAGGCGTTCATCAATCTGGCGCATGCCGATATTCGCACGGCGACGATGAATTCGCAGGTGTGGGCCGATGCGGCAGTGGCTGCGGGGGAACGGGCTCCGGGGACGGGGCTTTATTGGTATCCGGTGGAGCCGGATGTGGAAGAGAAATATTTGCCGCGGAGCTGACGGCGTGGGTCGTGCATAACGGTAAGGCAACACGGGAGTGAGATGAGCGAGAAGGTCGATGTACTGATCATTGGTTCCGGGCACTCGGGCGGAATGGCGGCGAAGATTCTGACGGAGAAGGGCATCTCCTGCCTGATGCTGAACGCGGGCCCGATCGCCGAGGTGCACAAAGATACGGAAGTGCGGCAGGCGTACACGCTGCCGTTTCGCGGATTCAAACAGCCGGGGCGGTTGCCGCATGTTTTCCAGTCGAATGAATTCGACGCGAACACGTGGGTGGATGAGAAGGAGGTTCCATACACGTACGATCAGGGCCAACAGTACAACTGGGTGCGGGTGCGGTTGTTTGGCGGACGATCGCTGTTCTGGTCACGGCAATCGTTTCGACTGAGCGATTACGAGTTCAAGTCGAAGTCGCACGACGGGTATGGCGACGACTGGCCGATTAGCCTGGCGGATCTGGCTCCTTATTATTCGCGGGTTGAAGGAATTTTTCGCGTGCAGGGAGATCCGTACGGGCTGCCGCAATTCCCCGACGGAAATTTTGTGCCGGATGATTCTACGTGGTGCGGATGCATGCAGCGCTTCCGCGAGCAGGGAGAGAAGCGCGGGATTCCGGTGTGCAAGACGCGTGCGTCGCTGGGCGTGGACGGGCTGGCGAGTTCGGTGAACCTGTTGCTGCCGGATGCATTCGCGACGGGGAAGCTGCATGCGATTCCAAACGTGGTGGTTCGAGAGATGCGGGCGAATCCGAGCACGGGGCTGCTGGACGAGGTGCATTTTGTCGATCGGCTGTCGCGGCGCGAGATGTCGGTGCGGGCACGGGTGGTGGTGCTGGCGGCGGGGACGCTGGAGAGCACCAGGCTTCTGCTAAATTCCGGATTGGCGAATTCGAGCGGGGTGCTGGGGCACTATTTGATCGATCAGATTTATGGAGCGGGACTGGCGTGCTCCGTGCCCGAAGCGCGCGATGGCAAGGCGACGCGCGACCTGATGGATGGCCAGGCGATCATTCCGCGTTTTCGCAACATCAACGACAAGGCGAAGAATTTTATTCGCGGCTATGCGCTGAATGTTTACAGCGGGACGGGGCCGATGGATCCAAAACATTTTGCTCTGTATGGCAAAGAGCTGCAGGACAAACTGGACAGCTACAGCGGCAGCGGTTTGTCGATCGGGATCATGGGCGAAGTGCTGGCTCACTACGATCATCACGTGAGCATCGACAAGAATACCGTGGATGCGTGGAATATTCCAGCGCTACATGTGAGCACGCGCTACACCGACAACGAGTTCAATATGGCGCGGGATGCGGTGGATACAGGCAGTGAGCTTGTGGAAGCGGCGGGGTTTGAAGTTCTCTCGAAGAATTACGATCCGAATCCGCCGGGATACAGCATTCATGAGCTGGGGACGTGCCGCATGGGCGACAATCCGAAGACCAGCGTGCTGAATCCATGGTGCCAGAGCCATGACATCAAGAATTTATTTGTGGTGGACGGCGGGAGCTTCGTGAGCGGGGGCTGGCAGAATCCGACGATGACGATTCTGGCGCTGTCGATGCGAGCTTCCGAGCACCTGGCCGAGCAGATGCGGCAGGGGAATGTGTAAGGGCAGCGAGAAGCTGTTAGCGAAAAGCTGATAGCAAAAAGCTGTTAGCGAGAAACTGTTCGCGAGAGAGCTACGCAGGCAGCTTTGGGTGAAGCTTTTCGAAGCCGGTTGCTTGTTGGTAGGCGCGGGCGAAGGCGCA
>DATHQV010000086.1:0-3376 GCA_035482355.1 Acidobacteriaceae bacterium
ATCGGCAGCACCGCCGTGTGCGCCACCGATCCCTCAAAGAACACCACCAGCTCCGTCGAGCTCGCGCCGATATCCGCCAGGCATACTCCTAGCTCGCGCTCATCCGCGCTCAGCACCGCCTCCGCCGAAGCCAGCCCCTCAAACACTGTGTCGACAACCTCAAGCCCCGCGCGGTTCGCGCACGTAATCACACTCTGCGCCGCGCTTCCTGAGCACGTCGACATATGCAGGCAAACCTCAAGCCGGTTCCCCACCATCCCCACCGGATCGTGAATCCCCGCCTGGTCATCCAAAATGAACTGCTGCGGCAGCAGGTGCAGTACCTCGCGGTCCGGCGCCAGCCCGATCGACCGCGCGCGGTCAATCGCCGAACGCACATCCTCCCGCGTTATCTCCTTCATCCGCGAGCCCATCGTGATGCCGCCTTGCGAATTCATCCCGCGAATATGCGGCCCGCCGATGCCCACCACCGCCGTCTCAATCGGAGCCTTCGTCCCGCGCTCTGCCACCAGCGCCGCGTCGTTGATCGCCGCCGCCGCCGGCCCCAGATCTGAAATCACGCCCTTGCGCATCCCACGCGACGGCTGAATCCCATGCCCGCGATACCGCAGCACACCATCCGCCAGCTCAGCCACCATCACGCAGCTCTTCGAGCTGCCGGCGTCGAGCACGGTGATCAGTGTGTCGGACTTTGGATTCATGACGTACCCGCCAGGTTCATTCGGCATTCGCCCCGGTCACGTGCTTCGCGTGAGACTGCTGGGCCCGATGCGCTGCAGCTAGGTCAGCAAAGATTTTGCCATTCCCCGTCTGTTTTTTACCAGCAGAACTTGTGGTTTTCGCCTTTGCAGGTGCCACCGCATGCGATTGCGGCTTCACAGGGCCCTTCGGAGCAGCCTTCGCCGGCGCCTTTGGTACCGTACTCGGCGCCGCCGCGGGAGCCGTCGCAGTCGGAGCCACCGAAGTCGCAGGTGCCGAGCTTGCAGGCGCCGGAACCGTCGCTCCCGGTGCATCCGCCGCGCCCGAATCGCTCTTCACTGGCACGCCTGTGCCCGGCTGCATCTCCAGCACCACCTGCCGCTCATACCGCATGTCCGCCGCAGCCAGCTTCGGATACTGCGTCTTCCACTCCGGCAGATGCTGCTCAAACTCTTCGTACCGGTGTAGAAAATCCTCATCCCCGAAGTGCACCAGGATGTCCGTGCCGCCGCTCGACACCACGGCCTTCACATCCTCCGGGTTCGAAACATCCGCCTCGCTGATCGTGCTCGAGTTCTTCGCGCCCAACTCCTGCATGAACCGCTGATAGATCGCCATCCTCGCCGAGCGCGTCGACAGCGGATCGTTCACCGAAAGCCCCGTCAGCACCGGAAACGAATAATGCGGATCGCCCGCCGCATCCGGCGGCATATCCAGCAGCACACCATTCGCGTCGACCAGCCCGATCTGGCTCCCGTGCCGCACAAACGCCACCGGCGTCCGCTCAGTAACCGCAATCCGTATCCGGTTCGGCAGCAGCCGCATCACCGTCGCATGCGCCACCCACGGCAGCCGTTCCAGATCCGCCCTTCGCTCATTCAGCGGCACCCGGAAGATGTTCCGCTCCAGGTCCGCGCCGAAGACGCTCAGCACCTGCGCCCGAGCGATGTTGTGGTTGCCGAAAATCTGCACGTCCTCCGACGTCGTCATCACAAAGCGGCTATCGTGCAGCAGCGCGCTCCGCAGCCCGGCCAGCCCGGCAAAGATCACCCCAACCACCGCCAGGAACCCCAGCGCAAACCCCACGCGCCCCCACCAACTCTTCGGCAGCCCCTTGCGAACCTTTAGTTTGAACGATCCGCCCTGACGTCTAAACGCTGGCTGATCATAAACATCCGAGTAGTCCGGATCTTCGTCCTCAGGAACCTCGTAGCTTGGCTTTCGCGCAGACCGCGACGTCCGACGACGCGACGGCTCCCCGTCATAGGGGGAGTCATCCTCCGTTGGCGCCTCAAGCACCCCCGCACCCGCTGTCGCGCCGCGCTTCGAACCCATCTTCATCTCCGCCCGACCCGAGTAAGGCCGCGGACAAATCGCCTTGCCTCACTATACCGACCGAACCAGCGCGGAAAACCAACCTCGTACCCCGGGGTACCCCCGCAGGAACTCACACCGCCGTGTCACATCCCACACTAACTACTAACCACTTCCCTACTTCGCCACTCCCGGCGCCACGACCTGGTTCAAATACTTCACCAGCGCCTCCCGATGCGCCATCCGGTACGCCGGATACCCATGCCTCAACCCAGCATCGTGAAAGTTCAGCATCACAAACGGCTCCAGGAACCCGTTCTTCCGCAGCTCCAGCATCGCCCGAATCCCCGGCTCCATCTTCGCCTCGGTCACGGTCCCTGCCGCCACCTTCTTCTGCACATCGTCGAGCATCGCATTCAGCGCCGCCATCTCCTCATCCAGCGTGTGCACATAACCGTTCGGAGTGAACTCCCCGTTCGCCGTGCTCGCGCCCGCCATGATCAACTGCCCCGGTGTCCGCGCTCCATGCTGTACTCGCACGCGCTCGTACACCAGCCACGACGCGTGCCCATCGCCCGTCTCCTTCTCCAGCGACGCATCCACCTTCAGCTGACCATCCGGCGTCGTAAACTCCGGCCGATGCACCCGCACCACGATGAACGGAGTCTTCGTCGCCCCCGCCCACTGCTCCAGCTTCGCCCACGTCGATCCCGCAAACGGCTCCGCAACAATGGCATCGATAAACTTCGCCTTCGCTCCCATCTTGTCGCCCGCGGCCCACAACGTATCGCCCCAATACCGGTACGCCGTCTCGCGGTTCGGATCGATCACCACCGCCTTCTGAAACCACGCGCCCGCGTTCTTGAAGTCCCTCATCCGAAAGTACGAATCACCGGCGTCCAACGCCGCCGTGTACCACACCGGATCAGCCTGACTCGCCTTCACATACAGCGGAGCCGCCGCCGCAAAGTTCTGCGCCGAGAACGCCTGCTCCCCCTGCTGAAAGTACGGCAGCGCCACCGCCGACCCAGCATGCGTATATCCCACCGTCAGCGGCAACATACCCAGCGGTGCTCCAACCGCCGCTCCCACCGGTGTCTTCGACGCGTTATACAAAGTCTGAACCAGCAGCGGACTGTTGTCCCCCAGCCTCTGCGCCCTGTGCAGCTCCGCGATCCCCTGGTTCTGCAGATCGGCGCGCTCCTTCGGGTCCTGCGTAATCTCTGCCTTCTCCAGCAGCAGCGTTCCGTGCCTCTCCGCGAACAGCGCAATCGTCTGGTCCTGGCTGCTCAGGTCCTCATACAGAGGCAGCGCCTCCATATGCCTTCCGTGGACATACGCCTCATCCGCCTGCAGCCGCTCC
>DATHQV010000087.1:0-2437 GCA_035482355.1 Acidobacteriaceae bacterium
ACAACTTGCTGTAGAGAGGGTACAAGCGGTCGTAAGTGCGCTGCGCCGACTCATCCGGCAGGAAGGTTCGATGAGAGGGGCAAATCGCATCCTGCGCTTCCTCGATGGTCTTGAAAATCCCGGCCGCCAAGAAGGCAAAGATGGCAGATCCCAGGCTGACCACGCTCTTGCTCGGTACGAGCAGCGGACGCCCGAGCACGCTGGCATAGACCTGATTGAGGACGTCATTCTTCTGGGGAATGCCCCCGGCATTGATCACCCGTTTGATGTGGACCTCATGCCCGGCCATGCGATCCAGGATTACGCGGGTATGAAACGCCGTTCCTTCAATGGCGGCGAACAGTTCGTCCTGGGCTGTGCTCTGCAAGTTCCATCCCAAGGTGACGCCGCGCAGGTTGGGGTTCACCAGCACGGTGCGATCGCCGTTGTCCCAGGTCATGCGCAGCAGGCCGGTCTGCCCGGCGCGATACTTCTCCAGGCCCACGCTGAGGGTCTTTACATCCGTGCCGGCGCGGGCAGCGATGGCACGGAAAATGTCGCCCACCGCGGAAAGTCCGGCTTCGATTCCCGTGCGTAAAGGGTGCACACTGCCCTGGACAACCCCACAAACGCCGGGCACCAGGTTCACTGCGGGAGTGATTCCAATCATGCAGGTGGATGTGCCGATGACGTTCACCATGTCGTCGGTTCGGCACCCGGCCCCGATCGCGTCCCAGTGGGCATCGAAGGCGCCGACCGGGATGGGAATTCCGGCCTGGAGTCCCAACTTTGCCGCCCAAGCGGACGAGAGCTGGCCGGCGATTTGGTCGGAGGTAGCGAACTCGCCATCCAGTTGGCTGCGAACTCCTCGCAACAGAGGATCCACCTTGATCAGAAAACTTTCCGGGGGAAGGCCGCCCAGCTGTGCATTCCACAGCCACTTGTGTCCCATCGCGCAAACACTGCGCTTTACTTTGCCGGGATCGGTGATGCCACACAGGGTGGCTGCGACCATGTCGCAATGCTCGAAGGCGGAAACAAATTCTGATCGTTTCTCGGGATGGTGGCGAAGCCAGTGCAACAGCTTGGAAAATCCCCACTCCGACGAATAGACGCCACCGCACCACTGAATGGCTTGCAGACACTCGCGCCGGGCCGCTTCGGTGATCTCGGCGGCTTCCCCCTTCGCCCGGTGGTCACACCACAGGTAATACTCACCCAGCGGCTCGAGATCTTTGCCCACCGGAATCACCGAGGAACCGGTGGTATCGAGCGCGATCGCCTGCACTTGGCTGCCCGGGATGCCGGAGGTCTTCAGCACCTCGCGGGTGGCTGAAGCCAGCGCTCGCATGTGATCGTCATGGGATTGGGTGGCATATTCCGGATCTTCGCGCTTGCGATGCAGCGGGTACTCGGCGATGGCGGATGCGAGCAGACCACGTTCGCTGTCGACCAGAGAGACACGGACGCTGAGGGTGCCGAAGTCGACGCCCGCGACCAGGGCCATCAGCAGGCTCCGTGGTCGCGGCCGTGATCCTGATTATGATAGCAAACGTCCCAACCCAGGTAGCGGGTGGCGGCTTCCTGCACGGCGGAGGCGACGCTGGAAAGATTGGCGGCCACGTGATGCTCAAATCCCCTTTCGCAGATGAAACGCAGCAGGCGCTGCAGCTGTGGGATCTCCACCACGCCCGCGCCTCCGAAGGTGTTCAGGGGGTCGTCGGTGAATCGGCCTTCGCCCACGTATCCCCGCATCTTGCCGGAAGTGTCGTCGGTCGAGAAGCGGGCGAAGCTCATCTTTTCCGGTTTGATGAGCCCGACGCAGGTGCCGAAAGTATTTTCTTTGCCCACGGTGCCGGCAATGATCTGCTGAAAATCCATCTTCACCGAGCGGAAAAAATGTTTCGGCAAATTGGAGCAGTGGAAGCAGACCGCTTTGTCCGGGTCCGATCCATAATTATTATTCCAATCGAGCAGAGCCGAGGGAGTGCCGGAAGCCAGCTGCAGAGCGTGCATGCCCAACACGCCGCAAATGTCCACTTCACACGCGCTCGACAGAAGTTCGTTGCTCATCATGCTCATAACCGTGCAGGGGACGACGCCGAGATTTTCTTCGATCGAAGTCCAGCACTGCACCGCGCTGATGGTGACCTCCGTCGCCGCCATCCAGTCATCGACCACCGCGCCTAACTTCGCCATCTTCAATAAGGCGGGCGCGGGCACGCTCGTGGCATCCACGTATTGGTGAATGGCCGCCAGCTTGGCTTGCGCCTGGTCGTCATTGTCTTGCATGCGCTCGATGCGCCCCAGCACCTCGGAAAGGTCGAGCGTCTCAATCGAGATGCCCTGCGATTCCAGAATCTTTTCGCTATAGCGCACCGTGTTGAAGGCCGCCGGACGCGCGCCGATGGCGCCCACTCGCAAATTGCGAAATCCCTTTACCACCCGGCATACCGCC
>DATHQV010000088.1:0-62911 GCA_035482355.1 Acidobacteriaceae bacterium
AATATCCATCGCCTCGCAATACCCCGGACTCACCACATAACGAAACACATCGGTGCCGCCTTGCGGCGGATCGTTCTCAAAATGTGCGCCATAGTTCCCGTAAATCACCGCGTCGTCAGTCAGCGGCAGATTCGTAGTCAGGCCCGCCGCGCGAACGCCCGGCACGCGCCGCACCGCATTCAGCGCCTGCTCGAAGAAATGCTTCAGCGCCCGGCTGCCCGCCCCCGGCGCCGCCGCGGTGTCCTCAAATTTGTGTCCGCTCGTGTTGATCTGGATCGTCAACAGGTGCGACGGATCAAATCCCGGATCGACCGCCAGCAGTCGCTGCATGCTGCGCAACAACAGTCCGGCTCCGCCCAGCAGCACCAACGCCAGCGCCACCTCCGTCACCACCAGCGTGCGCCGCGTCCAACTGTCGCTGCGCGTCGTGCGCGCTGTATTTCGCTGCGCGTTGGCGCTCAATTCTTCGCGCGATGCGTGCAGCGCCGGAACCAACCCGGACACCACGCCCACCAGCGTCGAAACAGCCAACGCAAAGAAGAATGCTGCACCGCTGAAATGGATCGCGTCGATACGCGGCAGCCCGGGTGGGCTCATCGCCACCAGCGCCCTCAGTCCGGCTACCGCGATGCCCATTCCCACCGCGCTGCCCAGTCCCGCCAACAGCAGGCTTTCCGTGATGAGCTGCCGCGCCACACGCATCCGCCCCGCGCCCAGAGTCACGCGCATCGCGAACTCGCCCTGCCGCTGTGCGCCGCGCGCCAGTTGCAAATTCGTGACGTTCACCCCCGCCATCAGCAGCACCAGAATCACCGCACCCATCACTGCCAGCAACGCGGGCCGCACTTCGCGCGTAATGTCCGCCTGCAGCGCATCCACAATCAGCCCGCGCTGCATCGCCGCCCACTGCGGACGCTTGTACTGTGACACCGGATCCGCGGCGATCGCATCCAGATCGCGCAAGGCTGCCTCGCGACTCACACCCGGCCGCACCCGCCCCACCAGATACAGGTGATTCCCCCACTCGGCGCTATCGAAATCTGTGGCCAGACCCTGGGTGTTGTAGTCGAGCGGCGTCCAAATGTCCGCCTGGGGCGACAGCACGTTTTCGAAATTCTCCGGCATCACGCCAATCACGGTGTAACGATCGTCGTTGAGCGTGACCGCACGCCCCACCAGGCTGCGGTCGCCGCCAAAGCGCCGCTGCCACAGCCGGTAGCTCACAATCGCCACCTTCGGCCCGCGATACCTGTCCTCTGCCGACAGAAAGTCGCGGCCCAGCCACGGTGCCACATCGAGCACGCGCAGATAACTTGCGCTCACGCTCTGGCCATTCAGCCGTTCCGGCTGCGCTCCGCCCACCATCACCGGTTGCCATGCCTCATAAGCGGCCAGCGCCTCGAACGAGTGGTTCCGTTCCGTCAATTCGCGCCAGTTGCCGAACGCCAGCCTGCTGCGCGCCCCATCGTACGTATTCCAGATGGTCAGAATTCGGTTCGCGTGAGGATACGGCAGCGGCTCGAACAGAATCGGATTCACCGCGCTGAAAATCGCTGTACACGCGCCGATACCCAGCGCCAACACCGCAATCGACGTGAGAGCAAATCCCGGAGCGCGCCCCAGTTGTCGGAAGCCAAAGCGCATATCGGCCCAAACGCTGCTCAGCCCCAGCGCCGCGTCCGCCTTCACCGCCCGCTCCCGCATCACCACGGGATTCCCAAACTTCAGCCGCGCCGCTCGTCTCGCCTCATCCGGAGTCATCCCCGCATGCACCCCATCCTCCACCGCCATCTCAAAATGCGAAGCCAGTTCCGCCGCGATCTCCGCATCTACCCGCTCCTGCCGCCAAAGATTTGTGATTCGTCGCATCAAGCTCATCGCCGTACCTCGCTTACTCCGCCCGTAAAGCCTCCACCGGATTCACCCCCGCCGCGCGTCGAGCCGGCAGCAGAGTCGCTACCATCCCCGCGCATGCCAGCGCCATCGCCGCCAGCAGAAACGCCAGCCCATCGGTCCCCGCCGACCCCACCAGCACGCTCCGCGCCGCATGCGTCATTACCACCGTCAGCGCCAGCCCCGGCACAATTCCCATCAGCAGAATCATCGCCGTCTGCCGCAAAATCAGTCGCTGCACCCCGCCTCGCGTTGCCCCCAGTGCCATGCGAATCCCAATCTCGCTCCTGCGCCGCGCTACTCGAAACGACACCACCCCATAGAATCCCAGCGCCGCCAGCGCCAAAGTCAATCCCGCCAGCGCTCCCGTCAGCCGCGCCAGCAAATGCTCTGTAGCCAGCCCATCGTCCAACTCCGCGTTCAGCGGCACAATTTCCCGCAGCGGAAACTGCACATCCACCCCCGCCACCGCCGCACGCACCTCCGCGGCCACCGCTTCCGGCGCACCTGTCACCCGCACTTCAATGCTGTGAATCGGCGCAGGGTCCTGATCAATCGGCCGCCAAACCATTGGCGGTGCCGGCGCGCGAAGTCCGTCCATCTGCGCATCCGCCGCCAATCCCACAATCAAAAACTCATGATCGTTCGGTGCCGCCTCGTAGCCAATCCAGTGCCCCACCGGATCTTCCGCGCCAAACAGTTTCTTCGCGTACGCCTCGTTCACAATCGCCACCGGCTGCGTATCCGCGCGATCTCCATCAGTGAAATCACGACCCCGCACCAGCCCAATTCCCATCGCCCGAAAATATCCCGGTCCGACGTGATCCTCCTCGCCATGCAGTTGCGCGTCTGACTTCTCCGGTCGCCCGTACACATGGATCGCGGTGTTCCATCCGCATCCCGGAATCTCGCACATTCCCACCGCCGCTCCCCGCACACCGGGCAGTCCCTCAATCCGCTCCATCAGCGTCCGGTACAGCGCCGGAAGATCTTTCTGCCGCGTCGCATACCCGGTATTCGTCATGTCCACATGCACGCTCAGCACATGCTCGCGATCCATCCCCGTATCCACGCGTGCTAAATGAACCAGCGTTGCGCCGAAGCATCCCGCCATCGCCGTCAGGATCAGCGACAAACTCACCTGCCCCGCCAGCATCGCGCTCGACCAGCGCCGCGCGACGCGGCTTTGTTGGGCCGCCGCGCCAATCCACTTCGAACCGCTCGCCGCCGCAAAACTCTCACGCGTGAATCGCCACGCAGGAGCCACGCTGAACGCGCAGAGCGCTCCCATCAGCAGCGCGCCGCCCAGTACCATCACCGGCCACTCCATCCGCAGATTGAAGTCGAGCAGCCAGTCCCGGCTCGATGCCCAGTGCACCAGCGCCACGCTCGCTGCGCGTCCCGTCATAAGCGCCAGCGCGCCGCCCATCGCAGCCAGTAGCGCATCCTCCACCAGCACCTGCCGTAATAACCGCCAACGGCTCCCGCCCAGCGCCATCCTCACGCTCAATTCGCGCTGCCGCATACTCAGTCGCGCCATCTGCAGATTTGCCAGGTTCAAACACCCCACCAAAAAAATCACGCCAGCCATCGCCATCAGCAGAAGCAGAGGCAGGGAATTGTCCTGCGGCAAACGTCCCTCGCCGCGCGCCGCCGAAATCAACTGGACCTGCGCCAGCAGCATCGCAGCCTTCGCCTGCGGATTGGCTGCCGCATTCGCCATCATTGCGAAATCCGGCTGCAGCGCGCGCGTCCATTGCGCTGCCGCTGTTGCTCGTTGCACCTCAGGGACTCGCGCCATGGTCCACAACCAGAAAATTCCTGGTTGGCTTACCCATGACTGCTCCAGATGAATTCCAAACCCCGGCCCCAGCGAATCGAACCACGTCCCTAAATGTCCCGCCGACTGCGCCTCAATCGGCAGCCAAAAATCCGGAGCGTATCCGACCATCGTTCCCAAAAACCGCTCCGCCGCTACCCCCACAATCACCACCGGCACGCCGTTCAACACCGCACGCCGACCCACCGGGCCCGAACCAAAATGTTCCCGCGCAAATCCATACCGCACTACCGCGGGCCACTCATTCTGCCCCACGCGCCCATCGCTAGCCACAAACAACCGCCCCGCCGCCGGCGTCACGCCCAGCACGCTGAAGTAGTTGTCGGAAACCATCTGAAATCGCGCTACTCCGGCCTGCTCGCCCTGCATTTGCAGCACGCCCGAACCAAACCCCGATCGCGCAATCACTGGAGCCGACTGTCCCGTCGCCGCCCGCAGCCGCTCATACGCCGTATACGAAACAAACCACTCCCCATCGAACGGCGATTGCACCCCATGCAGTGCCACCAACTCGCTCGGCCGCGTCACTGGCAACGGCGCCAGCAGCACGCTGTAGAGCAGTTGAAAAACCGCCAAATTCGCGCCAATCCCCAGCGCCAGCGTCAACACCACCGTTGCTGCAAAGCCCGGCGACCGGCGCAGCTGCCGCACTGCATACTGCAAATCCCGCCACAACCCTTCCAGCCCCACCGCCGCATCCGCTCCCAACGCACGTTCCCGCATCACCACCGGATTCCCAAATCGCAGCCGCGCCGAACGCCGCGCTTCCTCTTCGGTCGTCCCAGCGCGCACCCCATCCTCCACTGCCATATCAAAATGCGCGCGCACCTCCGCCTCAATCTCCGCACCCACCGCGTCGCGCCTTCCAAGGTTCCGAATTCGCTGCAACCATCCCATCGTTCTGCCCCTTTTGTCTCCAGCCGCTCGCCGCGCACCCGCGTAGCCGCTCCACTTGGACAGCCAGTTCTTATTCCGCCCGCAAAGCCCGCATCGGATCGATCGCTGCTGCACGCCGCGCTGGTAAGTACGCTGCCGCCAGACACACTCCGATCAGCGCTGCAGCAGCCGCAGCAAAGATGAATGGATTGATCGCGCTCACCTGAAACAGCAGGCTGTGCAACAACCGGCTCGAAGCCAGCGCTCCTGCCAGCCCAATCAAGACGCCGATCAGCGCAAGCCGGAGGCCCGACCCCAGCACCATCCGCAGCACGTCACCGCGTTGCGCTCCCAGCGCAAGGCGCACGCCAATTTCCGCCCTCCGCTGCGTTACCGCGTATGCCATGACCCCGTAGATGCCGATGCACGCCAGCACCAGCGCTAACCCCGCGAATCCAGCAACAAGTGCAGAACTCGCTCGCCGGACCGCCAGTGTCTGGCTCGCCAGTTCCTCCATCGGGATCGCCTGAAAAATCGGCAGATCCGGATCTACGCTCCACAGCGCTTCTTCAGCTGGTTTCACGAACGCTGCTGCGTCCACCCGTGTTCGTACGTTGAATGCGATCAGTGGGAACGGAACCTGCTCGAGTGTCCGGAAAATTTCCGCGTGCGTAGGCTGGTCCCGCCCGAAGGACTTCACGTCCGCGGCCACACCCACAATCCGCCACCAGTTCGGCTTCTGCCCCGAGCCCAGATTCAACTCCAGGCCCACCGGATCCCGGCTTGGGAAATATTCCTTTGCAAATGTCTCGTTGATCATCGCCACCGGCTCGCTGCCCGTCCGGTCGGCCGCTGTAAAGCCGCGCCCGCGCAGCACAGGAATGTGCATCGTTGCGAAATAGCCCGGAGTAATCAGGCGATCGTCCGCCTCCGGGCCCACACCCAGCGCCGGGACCGCGTCGCCGCGCACCAGAAAGTTGGTCGTTCCCCAGAATCCGCTGAGGGGCTCGTAATTGGTGGCTCCTGCCATCAGTACTCCCGGCTTTGCCACCATCGCGAGCAGCACATTCTCCGTAAACTGTTGCCGCTTTTGCGGGTTCGACGACGGATACCGGTTAAGCGGCAAGAGCACTTCGATCGACAACAGGTGATCCGGCTCAAACCCCAGGCCTGCGTTCATGGCCTTCTCGAAGCTCGCAACGATCAGCCCCGCTGCGGTCAGCAGCATCAGCGAAAGCGCTACTTCCACAATCACCATCGCGCTCCGCATCCGGTTTGATGCAGCGCCCGCCGTCGTTCCCCGCGCCGACTCCTTCATGCGAGCGGCATCTGCCGCACGGGCCACTCTCCACAACGGAGCCAGTCCTGACAGCACCGCGCTTAGCACCGTCGCCCCCAGCGCAAACAGCAATACCCCGCGATCCACGGGGATCGCCTGCACGACCGGAATGCGCAGGTTCGCCACATCGGTGGGAAACAGTCGAAGCAGCGAATGCGTGCCGGCCCATGCCAGCAGCACCCCGCCCATCCCTCCCGGTATGGCCAGCACCAGGCTTTCCGTCATGAATTGCCGCACCAGGTGCGTCCGCGTCGCGCCCAGCGCCAGCCGCACCGCGACCTCCGCGTGCCGCTCCGCCGCTCGTGCCAGCCCCAGCCCTGCGGTATTCGCGCACGCAATCAGCAGCACCAGTCCCGCCGCCCCCAGAAGAATCAACAACGGCATCCGGATGTCGCCGTCCAGTTGTTCGCGCAGCGGAGTGACCACCACGCGATTGCCATGGTCCGTGTCCGGACGCGCCGCGGCCACCTGCGCTTCCACCCGGTTCAGCGCCGCCTGCGCCGTCGCTGCGCTGACGCCGGGCTTCAACCGCGCCAGAATCCGAACAAAGGTGTGGCTAAAATCGCTGGACGCGGAAGGCGTCAGTGCTGACGGCGTCCAGATCTGAACCGATGTTGGATAGTTGAACGCACGCGGCATCACCCCCAGCACCGTGTACCGCTTGCCATCCAGCGTGATGGCTTTGCCGACGATTTCTGGATCGCCGTCGAATGTCGTGCGCCACAGATGATCGCTGAGCAGCACGACCGGTGGCCCACCCGGCCGATCTTCTTCATCCGTGTAGAGACGCCCCATCGCCGGCGCGACTCCCAGAATGCTCAGGTAATTCGCAGATACCGCATAGCCGATCAGAAACTGCGGCGAACCCGATCCGGTCAGCGTCATTTCGTCGTCGTAGGAGGGCGCCATGTCCTCGAAGACCCCAGCCTTTTGCTTCCAAACAGCAAAATCTCCAGGGCTGCTCGCCGATGGTTCGCTTTCTCCGCGCGCGGGCTTCGACGTCCATACCGCGACGATGCGTCCGGAATCCTTGTAGGGCAGCGGCGCCAGCAACACCGCCTTCACCGCGGAGAAAATCGCCGTGTTGGCCCCAATCCCCAGAGCCAGCGTAGCGATCACTGTCACCGCAAATCCCGGAGACCTTTTCAGTTGCCGCACCGCGAATCTCACGTCACGCCATACGCCATCGATCCCCAGCGCCGCATCCGCTTCCATCGTCGTCTCCTTCACGGCTGCCGGATTCCCGAACCTGAGCCGCGCCGCTCGCCGCGCTTCGTCCTCGCTCATCCCTGCGCGCACAGCCTCTTCCACAGCCAGATCGATATGAGACTGAAGCTCCGCCGCAATTTCGGCGTCCACCGCGTCGCGCCTTCCAAGGTTCCGAATTCGCTGCAACCATCCCATCGTTCTGCCTCTTTTGTCTCCAGCCGCTCGTCGCGCACCCGCGTAGCCGCTCCACTTTGGACAGCCAGTCCCTACGCGTATCGCAGCATCGCACGCACGCCCCGCACCAACTCCTCGAAATCCTTCTCCGCCGCTTCCAGCCGCTTCTTCCCCGCCACGGTCAGCTTGTAGTACTTCGCCTTGCGGCCGGTTTCCGTCAGAGCCCATTCCGACCCAATCCACCCGCTCTGCTCCATGCGGTGCAGAGCCGGATACAGCGACCCCTCCTCCACCCGCAGCAAATCATCGCTCGCTCGATGAATGTGCTGCACAATCCCGTATCCATGCAGCCGCCCCATCTGCGCCAGCGTCTTCAGTACCAACAAATCCAGCGTCCCCTGCAAATCGTTTTTAGCCATCGCCCTCGCGCACCCATCGACAACTTGGTATCCCGCACTCTAGACCTAGACGTTTAGGGATGTCAAGCCATCCAGCCCCACCCGCTACACTGGACCCCGTGAAATTCCTGCGCCTCTGGCTCGCACTCACTCTCGCCGCCTGCGCCCCGACGCCCGCGCCACCTGCGCCCGACCCCCTGCATGCCGCGCACGACGCGCTCTTCGCCGCCTTCATTCCCGTTGATGCAAGCGCGCTTCTCAGCACCGCTCCGGCCCAGGCTTCACTGATCCCGCAATTTCTCGCCGTGCGCGACGCCCTTTGGACTTCCGCCTCGCCCTCACCGTACTTTCGCCAGCTACTTGCGCCCTTCCAGGATCTCCGCGCCTTCGGCTCCGCCTGCGGCCTCGCCGCATTTCTCCACGCGGACGGTCCCGCGCCCTTTGCCGCTCTTACTCTTCCGCAGCGCGAGCAGGTCCTCTTCCTTCTCGCCACCTGCGATCAAAATCCTCCCCGCCAGCTCGCCATGAGTCTCCGCAATTTCTACATCGCGAAAACCTACACTCCACTTCAGGAGCAGCTCGCCGGCGTCGAACTCAACCGCGACGCCCCGCACGACTGGATCCAGCAGCATCGCCCGCAGCTTCCGCCCACGCGCCTCCGCTACGATGCCGCGACCCACTCCATCCTCTCCGCCGATAATCGCCCATTCGATTTCCTCATCGTCGGCAGCGGCCCCGCCGGTTCCGTCCTCGCCCATCAGCTCCGCCGCCACGGTAACCACGTCCTCCTCATCGAACGCGGATCGTTTCTCATCCCCGGCGCCCTGCAAACTCGCATCACCGACGACCTCCTCGACCAGCGCACCTCCACCGACGGCGGCATCGTGATCCACAACGGCATGACCGTCGGAGGCGGATCGCAGGTCAACGTTGACCTCTGTTTCGCACCCACCTCGCCTGCTGTCCTGGCCAAAATTGAAAGTTGGCTCGCAGACGGTCGCATCGGCCCCGACGAATTCACACCCGCCCAGCTCGCCAGCGCCTACGCGTGGGTTAAGCAGGCCATCGGCACACGCACTGTCCCCGAATCCGAAATCAACACCAACAACCGCGTTCTCTGGGACGGCGCCCGCGCCGAAGGCCTGCACCCCAGCCTCTACGACCTCAACACCTACGCCCCCGGCCACTCCCCGTATCCCGTTACCGACAAGCGCTCGTCCGAAAGCGAACTGCTTCTCGCCGCCCTCACCGACTCCGCCAATCCCCTCAGCCTTCTCCCTGACGCCGACGTCCGCCGCGTCCTCTTCAGCCGAACCGGCGAGCAGCTAAGCGCCGTCGGCGTCGAAATCCTCACCCGCGCGCCCCTCGCAGCCGACGGTGTCATCTCCGACCCCAACTACCTCAACATTCCCGCCGGTACCACGCTCACCATCCGAGCCCGCACCGTCATTCTCTCCGCCGGAGCCCTCGGCTCTCCCACCATCCTTCTCCGCTCCGGCGTCCCCAATCCTCTCATCGGACGCGGCGTCATCCTCCATCCCTCCATGCCCATCATGGGCAAGTTCGATCGCACCATCGACGCCCTCAACGGCACTGAAGCCTCCGTCTACGTCGGCGACCATCTCATCGATCGCGGCTACGCGCTCGAATCCATGTCCGCAGCTCCCGTCTACGCCGCAGTCATGTCACCCGGACCCTCGAAGCACTCTCTGGAGATGATCCAGTCATTCCGGAATCTCGCGGGATTCGGCGTCATGCTGGTCGACACGCCCTCGCCGGAAAACCGTCTCACAGTCGACACGAACGGCGAGCCGCTCATCGCTTACCATCTCTCCAATGCCGATGCAGAGCGCTTCCGCGAAGGCGTCGCAAAGGCCATTCGTGTCATGTTTCGTGGAGGCGCGCGAGAAGTTTTCCTGCCCACCTCGGAGAACGTCGCCGGTAGTCCTTCGAGCGAGCAGCCTCCGCTCCAGCCAGTCGTCCTCACCCACATCGAGCAGGCAGATCAGGCAGCGCATCGCCTGCGCTTCATCCCCAATCAAACCATCGTCACGTCAGCGCACATGCAGGCGACGGACAAGATGGGCGCCGCCGCCGCCACCAGCGTCGTCGGCCGCGACTTCCACGTCTGGGGCACCCAAAATCTTTACATCGTCGACGGCAGCGTCTTCCCCACATCGATCGGCGCCAACCCCATGCAAAGCATCTACACCTTCGCCAAAATCTTTGCCGACCGTATGAATCAACAGCCGCCTATCGCTCACTAATTTCCTGCGAAGCATGCGCAGCAGCAGCGCGACACTGCCCCACCAAATCCCGCGCCGCCTCGCGCCACTCCGGAAACTCAAACCGGAATCCCGCCCCCATCAACCGTCCTGCCACCACCTGCCGGCTTTTCAGCACCAACTCCGATTCCGTCCGCATCACCAACGCCGCCGCCTCAATCATCCACTCCGTCGCCGGCAGCCCCACACGCTTTCCCCACGCCGCCCGCAACTCCCGCATGAACGCGCGATTCGGCAAAGGATGCGGCGACGCAATATTCACCGCCCCCTCCAGCCCCTCATTCAAAATCAGCCACTCCACCGCGCGCACAAAATCCGCCGCATGCACCCACGACACAAATTGTTTTCCCGACCCATTCGCACCCCCCAGCCCCAGCCGCACCAGCGTCGACAGCAGCGCAAACGGTCCGCTCGGGTCCGCGGTCATAATCACCGCGCTTCGCATCGCCACCTTCCGCGTCCGAGGCGTCGCCGCTCCAAAGAACGCCGCCTCCCAGTCCTTCGCCACCTTGATCGAAAAATTCCATGTATCCGGCGCGCCCCGCTCCCCGCCGCCCAACTCGCCCGTCGCCTCATCCATCGCGCGATCCAGAGCATGCCGGTAGATCGTCGCCGTGCTTGCATTCAGCCACAGCCGCGGTGGATCCGTCATCCCCGCCATCGCCGCGCCCAGCGCCCGCGTCGATTCAATTCGTGAATCGTAAATCTCCCTGCGGCGTTCCGGCGTGTACCGGCAATTCACGCTGCGCCCCGCCAGGTTGATGCACACATCGCACCCCTCGAGCGCCTCCGCCCACGCTCCCGCACTCTTTCCATCCCACGCCACAACGTTCCACGGGGCAGGGAAGACCCGCCGGCTCAGCACCGTCACCGCATGCCCCTCCGCCTGGAAATGCCGGCTCAGCAGGCTCCCAACCTGCCCGCTGCCGCCCGGAATCACAATCCGCATGGCTCACGCCTTCCCGTACATCGCCTGCAACAACTCCCCCGCCAGCCGATGAATCGGCCGCAGAAAAGGCAGTCCCGCCACCCGCAGCGTCAGCACCATCATCTTCAGCGACTTCTCCAGCAGCACCCCGGTCCTCCGCTGCCCCGGCGAAGCATCGTAGACCCAGAACAAAATAACTCCCATCTGATAGAGCCACAGCAGCCGCGGCAAATACGGCGCGATATTCTTCGGCAGCCGTACCTTCGAATCCTCCACTGCCTTCTCAAAGCGCGCCACATCCTCGTCCCGCACCGCTTGCGTCGCATCGCTGAACGGCGAAAGCGGATGCGTAGGATCCGTATGCGCCGTCAGCGCGCCCAGCAATTGCCGGTTCGGCCTGAAGTACGCAAGCTTCCCCTCGATAATCCCTCGCACCCGCGCCTCAAACGTTCGCGCGCCCTGCAACAGCCGCTCCACCTCCGGCCGCAACTCCTCCTGCGCCCGCGCGTAGAACGCCATCACAATCGCGTCCTTCGAATCGAAATAGTAGTAAGCGGCTCCCGTCGCTACCTGCGCGGCCTCCGCGATCTCCCGCATCGTCGCCCGCTCAAAACCACGCTCACGAAACGTCGCCAGCGCCGCCTCCAGAATCCGAGCCCGCGTCTCTTCCGATTTCGGTGTCGTCTTGCCTTTCATTGCATTCACCATAGCCATCACGATACGGCCGCCGTCCGCATTCCGCCTCTTCGCCCCCTGAACAGCGCAAGAATCAGCAAATTGCAAACATGCAGAAATCCCATCAGGAGCAGAAGGCCGCCCAGCTTCGTCGTCACCACATCCACCAAGTCCCCCATCGTGTTGAAGGTCACGTAGCTGTAACTGGTCATCGCCGCATACCCGACGCTCACCAAATAAAACCCGATGTCCAGCAGCCTGCCAACGGCTCGCCCAATCTCCGGCCGATCGTCGAACGACTCCTTCAGAAACACATTGGCTGCCCAGTGCAAAACCAGGGCCAGCCCCCCAATCACCACAACGCAGGCGATCAAATAGGTGACGTAGTACGGAGTCTGGAAAATCCCATGCTCATGATTCATATAGGTGCCTTTCCTGCTATCGCCTTTCTGGTTCCCGGCCTTTCGTCCCGGGGTTCTAGCGAGCCTGCACGCTGTAGGGTGGCGGGAATCCTCCCACTGCCCGCCGACGCATCCGCGCCAGCACAAACATGTTGAAGAAATGCATCCCACCCAAAATCAGCAGTACCACCCCCAGCTTCGTGCTCTCCAGCTCAATCACCTGCCGGAAATTCACCAGCGGATCCTGGGTCTTCAGCGCGAGCGCAATGTACCCAATGTTAATCAGGTAAAAACCCGCCACCAGCAGCTTGTTCACGGAATCCGCCAGTTCCGCGTTCCCGTGAAACGCATCCAGCAGGAAAATCCGCCCGCTCGCGTGCAGCGTCCGCGCCACCCACACCGTCAGCAGAATGCTGATCGCTAAATAGCTGAAATAACAACCCGCAATGTACATAACCCGCCCCTCCATTTCATATTTGAACCCGTTCAGGAATCACAATACCCCCGTCTCCGCTCCGTTGCAAGAGGATTTTGAACAAGTTCAGGATTTATTTTCGAACGTGTTCAGCGCTGGTACCTTTCAACCCATTCCCCGCGTCTTGCCCCCCGCGCCCCAATCTGAAACACTAACCCTGCTTCCCATGGCTTCCCGTTTGGTTCGTCATTTCCTCGTCAAAGGGCGCGTTCAGGGGGTCGGATTTCGCTGGTTCGTCCATCGCGAAGCCGCCGCTCTTTCGCTCCAGGGCTGGGTCCGCAACACCGAAGACGGCCATGTCGAAGTCCTCGCCGCGGGCGATCCGGACTCCCTCGCCGATCTCGCCCTCGCCCTCCGCAAAGGTTCGCGGGGCAGTCGCGTCGATGCCGTCATCGAACACGATCTGGCCGATAAGGAAGCCGAAAATCTCGAATCGTTTCGTATTGAAGGAGCCTGGTAGACGTTTATGAAACCCATCATCACCGACTGCGAGCCGCTCAAAGCGCTCATTCGCACCGTCCCCGACTTCCCCAAACCTGGCATCCTCTTCTACGACATCACTACGCTCCTCAAGGATCCCGTGGGCTTTGCTCAGCTCATCGATACCCTCGCGCAGTACTACATCGATAAAGAAATCGACCTCGTCCTTGGCATCGAGGCCCGCGGCTTCATCTTCGGCCCCGCCCTCGCCTACCGCCTCAACGCCGGCTTCGTACCGGTGCGTAAACCCAAAAAGCTTCCTGGCCCCACCGTTCGCGTCACTTACGACCTCGAGTACGGCTCTGACGCCCTCGAGATCCACGCCGACGCAATCGAGCCCGGCCAGCGCGTCGTTCTCGTCGACGACCTCCTCGCCACTGGCGGCACCATGGAAGCCACCATCAAACTCGTCCAGCAACTCGGAGGAGAAATAGCCGGCCTCGCCTTCGCTATCGAACTCGACTTCCTCAAAGGCCGCGACCGCTTCAGGGACTACGACGTCTTCTCCCTCCTCCACTACGACGAATAGCGGTTGCAGCGATAGTGGGACGGAGCGGCGCGAAGCGCCAGGACGATCAGTCCCGGCTATACTGCCTCTTGCTCCAAACCCACCCCCCCGGGAGGTCCTCAATGCGCAGGCGCGATTTTGTGAAACTCATGGCGGCCGCTGCCGCTTCCACCGCAGTCCCCGCACTCCCGCAATCGCAAAAGCCCGTCTTCCCTGAGGAGCCCGCGCACCCCATCCCCGAACCTCCCGGCTTCGACAAACTCACCATGGACTACGCGCAGTACTGCGCCACGCCCGAATCCGAGCGCGTCTTCTACTCCCTCCAAGATGGCCAAATTGTCGCCGGCAAGCTCAACGAGAGCGACTGGAAACCGACCGAATGGGGCGAGCCGCCAGAACTCCCCATCCCCGGCGGCTCCTGGGATGGCGTCCCCATGCGCGCCCCCATTCCGAACCTCGCCGGCGACGGACCCTATCAGCCCACCTGGGAATCGCTGCTGCAGTACGAAACCCCCGAGTGGTATCAGGACGCCAAGTTCGGCATCTGGGCCCACTGGAGCCCCCAATGCGTTCCCGAGGCCGGCGACTGGTACGGCCGCCAGATGTACATCGAAGGCCATCGCCAAAACAAATATCAGCTCGACCACTACGGTCACCCTTCGCGCTTCGGCTTCAAAGACCTCTGCGCCCAGTGGACCCTCCTCAATTGGCAGCCCGAAGAACTCATCACCCGCTACAAAAAAGCTGGTGCCCGCTTTTTCATCTCTCTCGCCAACCATCACGACAGCTTCGATGCGTGGAACTCGAAGCATCATCCCTGGAACGCCGTCAACCTCGGTCCCCATCGCGATGTCGTCGGCACCTGGGCCGCCGAGGCCCGCAAACAGGGCCTCCGCTTCGGCGTCACCATCCATCAGGCGCGCAACTGGTGGTGGTTCCAAACCGCTCACGGTGCGGACAAGGCCGGGCAGTTTGCCGGCGTTCCCTACGACGGCCGCATGACCATGGCCGACGGAAAAAACCAGTGGTGGGAAGGCTACGATCCACAGCGCATGTACGGCGCCAAGCACCCATTCAACGCTCTCCCCGATCCCTCCTTCGTCAAGAATTTCTACGACCGCACCTGCGACCTCATCACCCAGCACGACCCCGACCTGCTCTACTTCGACAACCCGCTGTTCCCCATGGGATGGGGCGGCATCAACGCCGGCGCCTTCTACTACAACCACAACCTCAAAACCCACGGCGGCAAGATGGAAGGCGTCATCACCATCAAGGAAGTCCCCGACAAGTGGGCGAAAACCGTGGTCGTCGACTACGAGCGCGGCCTCACCAACAAAATCATGCCCTATACCTGGCAGTCGGAGACCTGCATCGGCGACTGGCACTACGATCGCGGCCTCTTCGACAAACCTGGCGAATACGGCGGTTACCTCCAGCCCCGCGACGTCATTCACTGGCTCATCGATACCGTCAGCAAAAACGGCACGTTCATCCTCAACATCCCCGGCCGCCCTGACGGCACCATCGACGCCAAAGAGATCGCCGTCGTCGACCGCATCACCGACTGGATGAGCGTAAACGGCGAAGCCATCTACGAAACCCGCCCATGGAAGGTCTACGGCGAAGGCCCCAACGCCATCAACAGCGGTGAATTTCAGGGCAACAGCATCGCCAAACTCAGCGAGAAAGACATCCGTTTCACGCGCAACAAGGCGGGCAACATCGTCTACGCGATCGCTCTCGGCTGGCCCACCGGGGAATTCGCGATCGAATCTCTCGGCACATCCAGTGCTACCCAACCCGGCAAAATCGCCAACGTCGAGCTCATAGGCACCGGCGAACGCCTTCGTTGGAAGCAAGGTCCCGACGCCCTGCGCCTCACCTTACCCACGCAGTACAAACCCGCGGTCGATTTCGCCGCGGCTCTGAAAGTGAGTTTGGCATAGCGTCCTGAAGTACCGCGGTACTCTGGCCCTTCTCCACCGGCAGGGGCTATCGTGGCTTGTGCAGAAAAGCCCCCGCACTTCGAATCGCTGCCGCTCAACGAAAAACCTCGCCGCGCATCGATTCTTCCCGGCGCTGATCCTCGCCGTCCTGTGCGCATTCCTCGCGCCCTCACTGCGTGCGCAGGACGCCAACCTCACCTCCCAATATCAGTGGAACCCCGTGCAGATCGGCGCCGGTGGCTGGATGCGCGGTATGGCCGTCAGTCCCAGCGACCCCACCCGCCGCTATGCACGCGGCGACGTCGACGAAGTCTATCGCTGGGATAACTCCGCGCAACAGTGGTTCCCCACCAAAGTGTCAGGCGCACTTCCCGCAGCCTACAGCGCCGCGCCCATCAACGGCGGCGGCGGCGCAATTGCCATCGATCCCAAAAATCCCAATCACGTTCTCGCCGTCTTCACCCTCAACGGCTCCGCCGACATCGGCAATTCCTCGGGCCTCAATGTCTTCTACAGCACCGATGGCGCAAAAACTTGGACTGCTGGCAACCTCAACCTCAGCGGCAATCTCTCGTCGGAGACCACCGGCGAACGCATCGTCATCGACCCCAACAACAGCAACCTGGCTTACCTCGGCCCGCCGGGTGCGGGCGCCGGCAATGGCAATCCCGACGGCCTCCAGCGCAGCCTCGACGGCGGCATCACGTGGGCGCAAGTCACCGGCGGCGGACTTCCCGTATCAACAACCTCCATCCGTTACGAATTCCAGCTCCCCCGCATCGATGGCGGTACCGCAACTGCCTCAGTTGCCGGTCAGACGGCCAGCAAAATTGTCTACGTCACCTACATCACCCATAACGAGGCCAACAAGGACGCCGTCACCGGAGGCGGTGTGTTGAAGAGCGCCGACGGCGGCAATACCTGGACCGACATCACCGGGAAAATCCTCAGCTCCGGTTCCTCCACTGTGGGTTTCGCCACCCTCGATAACTTCGGCAATCTGTGGATCGCCGACGCGAGTAACAACAATCTCTACCAATACACGCGCACCGGATATACGTGGACCACCACCACTCCTCCTCACGGCGGAGACAGCGGCATCGCGGTCGACCCCGCCAACGCCCAGCGCATCTTCGCCGCCGGAGGCAGTTCCATCGCCCGCTCCCTCAACGGCGGATCCAGCTGGACCGATCTTGGACCCTTGCAATATTCCTCAGCGCAGCCCATCGAGTGGCTGCGACCTTCCTCGTTCCGTCCTCAGGGTCACTACGACTCCGTCAGCGCGCTCTACATGGATCCCGCTGGTGTTCTGTGGATCGCCTGTGGCAACGACGGCATCCTCACCACCACACCCAACGATGCCACTGACTCCCTCACCAACCCTCCCATCTGGACCAGCGCTTCTGAAGGAATCGAAGAGGCCGTTTCGGAGCCCAGCGTCGTTCCCCCCGGCGGCGATCCCGTCCTTACCGTCGAGGACGAAACGCTCTTCACCATCACCGATCCATCCACCTATACTGCGCAACATTTCCCCATCGATCTCTGGGCCAATAATGATGGGCTCTCCTCATCGACGGACAGCAACTACGCACCCAACCAGCCTAAGTATGTGGTGGAAGTGTCCGCGAACCTTTCCGAGGGCAATCCGTCGCTGCTGTCATCGCAATTGAGTGGCTACAGCGCGGATGGCGGTGAGACCTGGCAGGTGTTTCCCTCCATCGCAGCCGGAACTCATCCCTGCATTCTTTACTTCGGCAGCATTGCCGTCTCCGCGCGCCCCGCAGGTCAGGAAAATAATCCGCCCGGCACCGACAATCTCGTCTGGATTCCCAGCAACTACAACGACTTTTCCATCTTCGCCCAGGGTCCCGCGCCGTTCTACTCCAAAGACGGCGGCGCTACATGGACCCAGACCACCTCCTTCAACGCAGCGCCTGGCGCCCTCCAGCGCACCGAGTGCCCCTCGAATACCTCGTACACCTACATGGGCTTTCAATGGGGACCGTGGATCTTTGCTCTCTCCCAGCACCTGCTCGTCGCTGACCCCGTCACCCCCGGAACGTTCTACGCTGACCTGACCGCAGGCGGTTTCTGGAAGAGTACCGATGGCGGGGTCACCTGGGCGCAGGAACCCGCTACGAATGCTCCCAACGATCCTCACCATGGAACCCTCGCCACAGTTCCTGGCGTCTCCGGCGATATGTGGCTCATCGACGGAAATGGCGGCGCCTCTTCGCACGGCCTCTTCCACACGCTCGATGGCGGCAACACCTTCACCCGCAGTCCTGTCTTCGACTACGCCTGGACCCTCGCCCTCGGTAAGTCCGCCCCTGGCAAATCCTATCCGGCAATCTACGTCTATGGCCTTTACCACGGCGACGCCAACTGGGGCGTTTTCCAGTCCATCGATGGCGGTGTCACTTTCAATCGCATTTCTTACTACCCCTACGGCATCCTCGATATCCCCAACACCATGACCGCCAGTTGGGATGTCTTTGGGACCGTCTACATCGGATTCAGCGGCAATACTTTCTACTATTGCGTTTACAACAACGCGGGGGCAGCGCCCGGCGCGCCCACCCTCGCCGCAACCGCCGCAAACACGACGGTGTCCCTGAGTTGGTCGCCCGGAGCGGGCGGCACGCCCACCAGTTTTGATCTCTATCGCGGCACCGCGTCCGGTAAAGAGTCGTCCACTCCCATCGCCACATTCGATGGATCGACCTCGTCCTATCAGGACACCGGCCTC
Organism: Acidobacteriaceae bacterium; assembly: GCA_035482355.1. Lineage (GTDB taxonomy): Bacteria > Acidobacteriota > Terriglobia > Terriglobales > Acidobacteriaceae > Palsa-343. The sequence goes on from DATHQV010000088.1 coordinate 18,180, forward strand.
ACCGCCGGCGCGACCTACTATTACTTTCTCACCGCAACCAACACCAACGGCGCCAGCCCTAATTCCAACGAAGTCAGCGCGACGATCGCTCCGGCCGGTATCTCGCTCGGTGCGGCGGCCTCCGGCAGCCTCTCCGCCACGGTAACCGCGGGAGGCACGGCTGTCTTCAACCTCGCGCTCAGCTCAGTAAATTACGTTGGAGCCATCACCTTCTCATGCGCCGGCGTACCAGCCACCAACACCTGCACCAGCGCTCCGTCCACAGCCACTATTACCGCAGTCACTACTTCTACTCCAGTCACCATTGCCGTGCAAACATCCTTAACCACCACCGCACTTGCAGGAGAACATCGCCAACTCCTCGGCGTTATGTTCTGGCCTATCAGCCTGCTGGCCGCACCCTTGTTCCTCCGTCGCCGGCGCCTGCGTGGCAGGTTCGTTGTTGGGTTGGCTACGGCGTTTATCACGGGTATCACTGCATGCAGCAGCACCAGCAACTCGAGTCAGCCAGCATCATCCACTTACACCCTCACCGTCACCGCGACCGGGACCGGTGGAGTCTCCCCCGCAACCGCGACCTTAACCCTGACGGTTCAGCCGTAAGTAACTAGCCGCTCGCTGCATTGTCGTGGCGGGTTGCAGCCCGTTGCCTCGAAAATGGCGAGGGTAACGCGGTCCACTGCACTTCTCAGAGCCAAGTCTTGTCTCCGAAGGCTATAATGCCGCGAAGGTTCTAGTGAATCGTTTGAGCGACTCTTCGGCGGCACCTGCCAGAGGCCTCAGCGGACCAGGGGAGACGGGCAATCATGGTCATGCAGCGCGCAGTTCAGTTGTTAACCCGTTGCAGGGAAGCAGCGAGTGATTGGAAGCTCTTTCTCAGGACTTGCGGATGCCTGTTGCTGACAGGCGTCCTCGCCACAGCGACTCTCCAGGCGCAGCAAACTGCCACCCCTCAGCCGTCCTGGTCCGGCATCGTGCGCAACGCCGCCGGTGAGCCCGTCGCCGACGTCACCGTCACCGTCGTCGCCCCCGGCAACGAAACGCGCACCGCCGTTACCGGATCCGACGGCAGCTTTATGATCGCGGGCACGGCGCCCGGCGCGTATACCGTCTCCGTGCAGCGCCCCGGCCGCCCCGCAACGCCTGCCGTTGCAGTGACGACCACCAATGCGCCCGATGCGCTCACCGTCTCCGACCAGAACACCCTCACAGTTGCCGCCGAGCCGCAAGCTTCCACGCCCGTGTCGCCGAGCGCCAACACCGGCACCACCGCCAATGCCTCCGGGGCAACTGGCGGAGAAAAGCTCTCCAGCCAGTCCGTCAGCCAGCTCCCGCTCAACGGCCGCGATTTCAGCACGCTCCTCCTGCTCGCCGCCGGCACCATGACCGACACCAACGGCGCCACCAACTTCACGCAGCAGTTTGCCATCAACGGCCAGCGTGGTGTCGAGGCCGCCTTCGCCATGGACGGAGCCGACATCAGCGACCCCGAGATGGGCGGCACCATCTTCACCAACTTCAACGTCGACGCCATACAGGAGCTGCAATCCAGCTCCGGCTGGATGCCCGCCGAAATCGGCCGTGGCGCCGCTGGATTCACCAACATCGTCACTCGCTCCGGCAGCGGCGGCTTTCACGGCTCCTTCTTCGAGTTCCTCCGCAACTCCTCGCTGGATGCGCGCAACTACTTCGATCATCCCTCCATCGCCGATCCCGGCCGCATTCCGCCTTTTCGGCGCAACGAGTTCGGCTTCACCAACGGCGGCCCCGTCATCCTGCCGCATCTCTACGACGGCCGCGGCCGCACCTTCTACTTCGGCGAGTATCAGGGATTCCGCCAGGTCCTCGGCACCACGCAGGTGCTGGCCGTGCCCACCGCCGCAGAGCGCGCCGGCCAGGACACCGTTACCTATTCCAACGGCGCGACGGACACGCTGCAGGTGCCCGTCAACTCCGACATCGCCAACCTCTTCGCTCGCTATCCCGTGCCGAATAACCCCACAGGGGCGTACGGCGCGCGCACTTACGCCGCGCCCTCCAACGTCAACACCGACGCCGATCAGTTCTCGGTTCGCATCGATCAGAAGCTTGGGCCGAAGGGTCAGTTCCTCGGCCGCTTCACGTACGACAACCTTACCGGCCCCACCACCAATCCCGACCAGACGCTTCTCGACCCAACCTTCGCGGTGCAGTACGTCGATCGCCAGCGCAACGTGGTCTTCGCCTACACGCGCACCGTTTCTCCGCGTTTCTTGTGGTCCGCATCGGCCAGCGTCACGCGCTCCACGCCCTCATTTCCAACGGCCAACCATACCGATCCCGCGCTGAAGTTCACTGATGGTCTGTTCGAGCCCTTCGATTCCGCAGCCGGCTCCGTGATGTCGGCCTTCGGCAATCTCTTTCAGGGCCAGCTCAACTTTGCGCGCACCACCGGCACGCACGCCATGAAGTGGGGTGTCGAAGCGCGATTCAATCGCGACACCACTTATTTCGGCATCAGCCCCAACGGAGAATACGATTTTGGTGGCGGCACGGTCTATTCGCCCGTCTTTATTCCTTCTGCCAGCGGCCACCACAACGTCGAGCCGGGCGATCCGCTGCCCGACACTCTTTCGAGCCTGCTCCTCGGCTATCCGTACGGCTACACTATCGCCGTTGCGCCGCCCTACTCGTCGACCGGAGCGCACATCGGACCGGCTGCCATCAATCGAAACGACGTGAACGCCTACGTCCAGGACACCTGGAAGATCAACAGGAACTGGGCGCTGGACTACGGACTGCGCTACGAGGTCTACACGCCCATTACTGAGCGCGCGCACCGTACTTCCAGCTTCCTGAATCCCTATCCCGCCGCGGGCGTGGACCAGGTCTACCTCATTAATCCGCAGCCGGGTTATCAGATGGGCTGGAATGGCTGGGGCCCGCGCCTGCAGCTCGACTGGAGCGCGCCAGGCGCTGTTCGCGTTCATGCTGGCGGCGCTATCACCGTAATCCCGCCCAATATCTGGCAGGACAATTTTCTTACCGGCTCTACGCCCTTCGTTGTCTACCCGCGCGTGAACGCATCGAAGAGCGGCGAGATCGCCTACGGGTTTCAGATCACTCCCGACGAACTGCCCCAGACCTTTACGCCGCAAGGCGCTAACGTCTTCGCCAGCGGGAATACAAAAAGAGTCCCGGCCAATACCGTCATGGACGTCAACCGCTACCAGCAGGATCTGGCCGCGCTCGCGCCCGGCCATCAGTTGTCGCTGCTCAATCTCAGCGCGATCGATCGCAACTTCGGCGATGGCTTTCTGCAGACCTGGACCCTCGGCCTCGAGCGCTCGTTCGGCGGCCTCACCGCCGATGCGGCCTATGTTGGGACGGAGTCGTTCCGGCTGCCGCGGTCTTCCAGTCCGAATGCATATCCCGGCGCGTATCCCGGCTTCGCGCCCTTCACCAACTTCGACAGCAGCGGCAATGTCACCGGCGGCTTCGGGACGGAGTCGGTTATTACGGATAACGCGCACTCTTCCTACAACGCGCTGCAAACATCGCTCTCGGGAACCGTAGCCCACGGCGGTCCCGGCTTGCAGGCCGGCTACACCTGGAGCAAATCGCTCGACGACGTCAGCGGCGTGATCGGGGGCACCGGCAACACCGGCGCAGTCACCGTCTTCAATCCGCAGGATCCCTTCAACACACACCTTGAGAAGGGCCCGTCAAATTTCGACGTGACCCATGGCTTCGCGTTGAGCGCAGCCCAGGATCTGCATCTGCAACAGATCGGCTTCCTGTCGAACACGAGTCATGCGGTCACGGAGGGGTGGGAGTTCCTCAGCATCTCCACGATCAACAGCGGCTCGCCGTTCACGATTTACTCCGGCATCCAGCAGACCGGTTATGGGACCATCGGCGCCGACCGGCCTGACCAGGTTGGCAAGCCCGACCTCTCTACCGCCCACAGCGGCACGCGGCCTCGCGATGATTACTTCGGCCGAGGCATGAACAACGCCAGCTTCTTTCACATCCCGATCGACATCCCCGGGGGCAGCGGACCGAACTCCGGACGGCTGGGAACCCTCGGCCGGAACACCTTCCGCGGCCCCGCCTACTACGACTTCGACTACGCGCTCATCAAGACGACGCCCTTCGGCCATCGGGCCAGCGGACTGGAGCGCACCGACTTGCAGTTCCGCGGCGAGTTCTTCAACCTCTTCAACGTCGTGAACATGGGACTTCCTGCCAACACCATCGAAGGCTCAGGCTTCGGCCTCATCAGCAAAACCGCCGGCACCTCGCGGCAAATTCAGTTCTCTCTCAAACTCATCTACTAGCGACCTGCCGAGCGATTCTCTGATCCTGCCCAGAGTATGGCGATGACGGGCCGGATGCGCAGACTCCGGACAATTAGAGCGCGGCTTTCGGGATTGAAAGATTATGTTGCGGACTGAACGGTGCTCGAACAGTCAGATACCCGGCGGCCTTCTTCCAGATGATGTCCTTGGCGTTGTCATCCACGACCCACAAGAGGTGGAACCTGATATCGCTAACTCCGGCCGGCCAGGAGGAAACAAGAAGGGAGGGAGCTATCCGTAGCGCTAAGCGAGGGAAGTCATCCAGACCTTCGATTCAATTTTTCGTTCCCGCCATGGCCGGTGGCCGCCGGCATTCGCGGGAGGATTGGTTGAGCCGGCAGGGTTAGCCGTTGCCGCCGCGTTCGTCGCCCCCGGAGCATAATTCACCGACGCGTCCCCTGCGGCCTCGAGACGCGGGGGCGCTATGCGATTCATGCGGGCAAAGTTCGGTACCGCCAGCATGGGCGTGCCATCCTGCCAGGTTCCAGTAATGGCAACCACGCCGCCCAGGAGGTCGGGACGCCATTCGGCTTTCAGCGGCGCGCTGCTCAGAGGCTGATCCAGATCGTGCTGATCCGCGACCTCGACGTTGTAAATGAGCGGCCCGTAGCGCAGGGCAATCAGGTTGGTATCGGCCTTGACGCGCGGGTCAGCCGTGACTCGCTGAGGCTCCATCGGGAGCTCGAGCTCGATCCGATCGCCTGCCTGCCAGCGGCGCGTGATTACCGCGTAACCGTTCCTGATATGAACAGGAACCGGATCGCCATTGACGGACAGGCGCTTCAGTCCGCTGACCGCGGGGGTTTCCGTGTAGAGCTTGCTGGTTGACCGGTTGGGAACGCGCACATAGACGGAAAAGGTCTTCGGCTCGTCCGGGCGGATGGTGATGGCGACAGCGCCGCTCCACGGGTAATCGGTTTTTTGCACGACCTGGACATTGGTGCCGGCGATCTTGCCAACATTCACGCGGCTGCCGATGAAGAGATTGACGTGCAGCGCCTCCGGTCCCTTGGTGTAGCTCCACGTGGGAACCATCAGCAGCGTGCGCGGGATATTGCCGACGCAACACGGGCAAACGTGCCATGGTGTTCGCAGCGTATTGACCAGCGGATTGGTGTAGCAGAAGTTTTTGCCGTCCTTATCCACTGCGCCGAACAGAGCGTTGTACATGGTCTGCTCATAAAGATCCGCATAGCGGGCGTCGTGGTAAGCGAGGTTGAGTTTGTACTGGAAGAAGACCACTCCGCAGCTTGAGCAGGACTCGCAGTAGGAATCATTGCGCAGTGAGTAGTTCGGGCCAAATCCCTCTGCAGTTTCGCCGCTCCCGATGCCGCCGGTCAGGTACAACTTCCGGTTCACCATGTTGTCCCACAGCGAAATTACGGCGCTTTGATAATCGCGATCACCGGTTTCGGCAGCGATATCGGCCATGCCGGAGTAAAAATAAGTGGCTCGCACGGCGTGCCCAACCGCTTCGTACTGACGCACCGCGGGCAGATGGCTTTGATCGTATTCCTGTCCGCCCTTACGCGAGTCGAGCAGGAATTTGGCCAGTACGATGTAGGAATCGCCGCGGCCATTGCCTTCCATATCGTTGACGAAGCGGCCGAAGCGCACCAGCGCCTGTTCCATCTCCTGGTGGCCGTCGAACCAGTCTTTCCTGCCTGGGCCGATGTTGGCCACCCAGCAGTCAGCGAGTTTTTTAGCGGCGTTGTAGAGGCGCAGATCCTGGCCGTCGGTCAGCGTGTAGTGGTTGATGGCGGACTCGATAAAGTAGCCGGAGACATAGCCCTCGTGATTGCCGCGATGATCTGGAGACCAGCGCTCGGGCCAGCGGTGGCGGTCAGCCAGCGTGTATGCCGTCTGCAAATATCCATCCGGCTCCTGCGCTGCGAGGATGATGGGAATCCATTTCTCCAGAGTCGCCTTCATCTGATCCTGAGCGGCGATCATGTCGGCATCGCCCTGCGGGTCCACCATGAGCGCAATGCACATGGATTCGACGGTTTGATGAACCCAGGCATTGGAGAAGACATAGCCCTTGTGGCGGGCGTGAGCTTCACCGCGCAGCGCCTTTGCTGCCTCAATGAAATTGTCCAGGCCGCCCTGTCCCTGCGTCAGGTCGGTGCGCTCGCACTGAGCGGCGCAGTGCGGAATCCAGCTTACGATTAGAGATTTGGCGCGTTCATTCCACAGCGGGTTATCGATCGCGTAGCGGGTGGTGTAGACCACGTTCAGCCGGTCTTTGGGAGGGCCTGGTTCGGCCTGCACGATGAGCGTGGATGAGCTGTTGTCCTTATCTCCAACCGCAATCAGGTTCAGGACGTATTCACCGGGCTCAGAAAAGGTAGCCGTCGTATCCGTCATGGTTGCGTCGGCAAAGGTGACCTTTCCGGGACCGGATTCCTTGCTCCAGCGGACGCGGTTCTCCGCGCTGGGCACCAGCCAGTCGGCTTTTCCTGAGAGATAAGTTTTGCCCTCGAGCACCACTGCGCGGTCGATGCCGGCGTTCACCGTGGGAGGGAAGAGCGGCACCGCGCCGCTGCTCAAGACCTTCCACTCCAGGATGCCCGGTGAGAGCTTTCCATCGGAGGTTAACTCAATCCTGAGCCTCGAAGTCTTCACCTCATCAAACGTAGTGCTGTTGAATTGGTTCGCTGCAATTCCCAGGCCCTGCGGATTTGAGACCGGAACAAAGTCCGAGCCATTCCAGTAAAGAATGCGGTAAGAGGCCGGCGCTCCCACACCTGCGCCGTCGATCCACCAGTACAGATCGACTTTGTTCGTGGTGACGGGCTTGCTCCATTCGTACTGCACCCACTGAACATCGAGCCGCGGCCATGTTCCGAATGATCCGCTGCGATTGTCGTTGGAGGCTTCCGGAACTACGCCGTCGTTCAGCGCGGAGAGCTTCGTATCTCCTGAGGTATAGAGCGACGAAGCGCTGGCAACCTTGGCGAGATTGACGGTGGTGGTCTGGCTCTCCATTGCCCAGCCGGTGCGCGGGTGCAGTGCCGAGAGCGCCGCCGCCCCGGCAGCGCCAGCCAGAAAGTTTCGGCGGTTCATCAGTTCTCTTTGCGGGCCGGGGGCCGCGTCCGTTGCGCGGTCGGTGACATCAGCTTGCACGTTCGCGTGGGGAGCAGGGTCGCGATGTTTCATGATTCATCCTCTCAGCCCGATGCAGAAGGTTGCGATTCTCTTTTGGTGCTCTGCGTCTCTTGCTGTCAGTTATGTATACGAAAATGTACGCACAATTGTCGATTGCCAATGCGAATTTGTGAGAAAAATCCCGAGATGATGTTGGGTTGGACGTTTTGCCCATCCGGGCCAGGAGCAGAAAGCGCGCGGCTTTGACAGGATGGCCGGACGAATCGGTATATTGAATGCGTAATTGTATACGTTCGTGAGAGCGAGGTGGCAGTTGACCGCGAACCGTCGTGAATTCCTGCTGGGGGCTGCCACTTTTGCGGCCAGCACCTCTTTCCCTTCATTGGTTCTGGCCAGGGAGAACGCTCAGGCAGAAGCATCGGCTCAGGGTGCCCATCCCGCTTCCCCGTTTCTTCTTGAATTCGATGGCAATGCGTTGACGAGTCTCCGTTTCGCCACGGATGCCTTTCCAACGAACTACGTCGCAACGGGTCATCAACTTGGCCCGGTTGAGATCGCGTGGCGGCGTCCCAATAGCCCATGGCAAAAGTTCCGCTCGGCGGAGGCTGCCGCTTCCCAGGGCGCGGCAGGTACCTATCAGGCGCAGGATGATCGCGGCCCCGCATTAGGCGTGGCCGTTCACTTCGAGCCTCAGGGCAGCGTGCTTCGCTGGACCATTGACCTGTCCAACACTTCGTCCGATCCGATTGAGATTGGTGACCTGGCTCTGCCGCTGCCGATGCACTCCAGCTTCAATGGCAAAGAACCGCCAACCGCGTCGGTCCTGAAACACAGCTTCATTTTCGGACACGGGTCGTTCTTATTCTGGATGCGCTCGAACAGTGTCGGCCCGTATCTGGTGATGACGCCGGAGCGCAATACAGCGCTGGAGTACTGGGATCACGTGCCGCCTGCCAGGGGTGAGCGCCCATCCTTTCGGGCCTACGTGCACTCGGTTGCGGCGGGTGAAGCCGTGCAGGCGGCGGGAGGGCGCTGGCGTCAGCCACGCACCAGCGTCACGCTGGCGCCGGCCGGCAAAGACGGCGCCAGCCGCACGTATGCGTTCCAATTGGCCTGGGCGCAAGATTATGCAGGCGTGCGGCAGCGCCTGGTGGAGGCGGGCGGGATCGATGTCGAGATTGCGCCTGGCATGACTGTGCCCGCCGATCTGTTCACCTGCATTGCGGTCCGGTCGCAGGACCCCATCCAAAGCATCGTCGCCGAACATCCTGAGCAGACGAAGATTGAGTCCCTCGGCGAGAAAGAGGGGCGCAGAGTTTACCGCGTGAAATTTGACCGGCTCGGCGAGAACATGCTGATCGTCAACCACGGAGCGGGCCGCGCCACGCGGCTGGAGTTCTTTGCGTCGGAGCCTCTGGAGACGCTCATCCACAAACGCGCTGCGTTCATTGCGAAGCATCAGGTCCGCGATGCAGCCAGGTGGTACAACGGCCTGCTCGCGGAATGGAACATGGATTCGCAGGTTCAACTGGGACCGGACAATTACGACCGCATTAAGGGCTGGCGCATTTATGAAGTCACCTGCGACGATCCGGGCTTGAGCAAGCCCGCCTATCTTGCCAGCAAGAATGCGGAATTCCCCAACCCCGGCGAAGTGGAAGCGCTCGACTACTATATCGAGCACTTTGTGTGGGGCGGCCTGCAGCGCACCACCGAGGAGACGGACAGCTACGGCATCTACGGCATTCCGGACTGGAAGCAGAACCGCGACAGCAGCGATCCAGGAAACAAAGGCAAGCGGCACATCTGGCGGTGCTATGACTATCCGCACATTGTGGTGATGTACTTCAGCATGTACCGCATCGCCCGCGACTACCCGGAAATAAAGATGAAGCTGGATCGGGCGGCCTACCTGGAACGCGCGTATGGCACCGCACTCGGCATGTTTACCATTCCCATGCGCGTCACCGGCTGGTCAGCGTATGAGACGGGCTTTTATAACGAGGTGGTGATTCCGCAACTCATCGAAGAACTGGATCTGGCCGGCAAGCATGCTGAGGCGGCATTGCTGCGCACGCATTGGGAGAAGAAGGTTGCGTTCTTCGTCAGCGGCGCACCGAACCTGTTCGGATCGGAATACGCGTTTGACTCAACCGGTTTCGAGTCGACGCAGGCCATTGCACGTTACGCGCTCGATCACCCGATGACGGGCATCACTCCGGCGGAAGCCGTCCGGTTCGCGACCACGCAGATTCGCGCCAATCTCTTTTGCCGTGGCGTCGTCGAGAAGGCCTATTACTACTACGGCAGCGACTATCGCGGCGGCGCGGGAGACTCTTTCACACTGTCGTACATGTCGCCGATGGGTGGGTGGGGCGTGCTGAATCATGCGTTGTACGATCACGGCGAACCTGACGCCACGATTCGTCTCGGGTACGCATCCTTTCTCAGTTCATGGTCCCTGATGAACACCGGCACGCGCGAGACCGGCTTCGGATACTGGTTTCCGGGTGAAGCCAACGATGGCGGCACGGGCGGCGGGTTCGAGCCGGCTGCCAACGGCATGACCTGGCTCGGCCAACCTCACCACCGCGGTCCCTGGTATTACTCCTCCGAAACCGACTTGGGATACTGCGGCGCGCTCCGGTCCGCTGCGACGATCGTTGCGGACGATCCTGTTTTCGGGCGCTTCTGCTTCGGCGGGGAGATGCGCGAGGATAAGGCGTCGCTGCACATCGTCCCGCGCGACGGCGTACGCCGTCGTTTGCACCTGCGCACAGCCGGCCACCAGATCGATCTTGCATTGACGGGCGCGCGGTTCGCCAAAGAAGAGCCTATCCAATGGTCGATCGAACAACAGGAATTCCGCTTCGCACTGGAGACCGAGGCAACGACCAGCGGCGAGGTACAGTTGCTGGTCACGGGAATGCCGAACGGGAGCTATCGAGTCATCTGCGGTCCGGCAACGAGCGAGTTTCATCCCGACGAAAAGAAACCTGTGCAGCTTCGCGTCCCCGCCGGGAGCTCAAGAGCGAAAGTCGAGATCGTTCGAAGATGATGCATTATTGCCGCATGCGCAACATCACTACACCATGCGGGGGAACGGCGGCGTGCCATGTCTCCTGGATGGGCGCGACGTCCTGGTGCATCCAGAGATCGCGCGCCTGTACGGTGCCGGTAAAGCCGAATCTGCGCAAGGGAATATCCAGCTTGAGGGGCATCGTCCAGCGGTTGAAAACGGCTACAGCCTTGCTGCCGTCAGCGAGCGGCTTCGACCATACTTCGAGCGGGCCCTCGGTATAAACGCGGTCGCCCTGATGTCCCGCAGGATCCTGATCGATGGCGATCACTTCGCGGTTGAGCAGGATGGCCGTTGTTTCCGGCGTCATTTTCGACAGGTCGTTTCCCGCCAGCAAGGGTGCGGCCAGCATGGCCCACAGGCTCATGTGCGTGCGGTACTCCATGTCGGACATGCCGGCATTGCCGATCTCCAGCATGTCAGGATCGTTCCAGTGCCCAGGTCCCGCAAAGGGGCTGAGTCCCGCCTGGCCGAAGCCGATGCGCGCCATCGAATCGTATTTGTCTTCGATATCGCCGGTAGTGCGCCACAGATTGCCACCCGCCTCCGCGCCCCAGCGCCATACTGCTTCCCAGCCATACTGGCACATGCTGAGAACTATGGGACGTCCGGTCTTCTGCAGCGCATTGTGCATCAGGGTATAGGCGGCAATCATCGCCTGGCGCGACTTCTCCGGATCGTAGTGCCCGGGGGCGCTGCCGAGCTGTTTGGTGTACGAGCAGAGATCGTACTTGAGGTAATCGATGCCCCATGCGGCGTAGGTGTTGGCGTCATCCTGCTCGTGGCCGAACGAGCCTTCGAAGCCGGCGCAGGTCTTTGGGCCGGGCGAGGAGTAGATGCCGAGCTTGAGCCCGCGCGCGTGAACGTAGTCGGCAAGCGCCTTCATGTCGGGGAATTTGCTGTTCGAATGAATGTGCCCATCCGCGTCGCGCGTACCTTCCCAGGTGTCGTCGATGTTGACGTAGACATAGCCCGCGTCGCGCATCCCGGTGCTGACCATCAGATCGGCCGTTGCACGGATGGTGCTGTCGTCGACTTTGCCTGCGAAGTGGTTCCAGCTGTTCCACCCCATGGGCGGTGTGGCTGCCAGCGTGGCAGGCGCATTCTGGGCACAGAGCGCGGGAAGAGCGGCGAACAGGACAAGGGCGGGAAACAGAAGAACAGAACGCATGCAATGCCTCGCGATGGTCGGTGAAATGGATGATGTCTTCAGTGGGCAGACCCTGCCTGTATCGAAGGCGCCAGGGTTTCCCACTCCTGTACAGCGACTGCAGCGTAGTGCGGGTTGTTGCCGGAGGCCTGGAACACAGCCCGCAGGCGCTGGGTGGCAATGGTGTCGAAGTTTATTTCGTTAAAGTTGTCGAGCACCGTGGTGTAAGCGCTGGGGTGAGGGACCGGAGCCCACTGCTGGCCGTCCCAATATTCCAGATGCCATGCGGCGGGAGGCGCCACTCCTTCTTCGGCTCCTGCAGGATGGTCCGCCCAGAAATAGATGCGAACGGCGTTGAGTGTGACGGGGTGATCCCAGGTGTATTCGATCCATTGAGTGGCCGGGTTGTGCGGTGTCCATGTACACCACATGTCGGGTGGCAGTGGATTTTCGCGGACGATGCCATCGTTGAGTGCCTTGATCCAATACTGCACCGGGACAGGTTCATTGGATGCGCTGGCGTGAGCGCTGAGCGCCACGTTGCGCGTGGGCGGAGGCGGCGGCTGCGGTGCGCGCGTGGGCGTGACTTTCAAAATGGCGGACGGCGTGACGCTGTCGTTCCAGTGCATCTCGTCGATCGCAACGCTGCGACGAAAATGGCCACCGCCTTTCGCATCGGCGGTGTGGTAAATGAGATACCACTTGCCCCTGAACTCAATGGCCCCAGGGTGCGAGGTGGTGGAGGAGACGGGGTCGAGGATCACGCCTCGATACGTCCACGGTCCCAGCGGACCAGGCGAGGTGCCATAAGCAATGCACGCATGGTAGACGGCAGGAGTGCAGGGAGAATCCGGCCCAGCCTGGTTATCCGCATAGATCATGTAATAGGTGCCCCTGCGCTTGAAGAACCACGACGCCTCAAAGAAGCCGGTGAGCGTGGTGACGCGAATCTCAGGGCCAACGGGCGTCACCATGTCCGGGGCAAGCTCCATCCCGCGGAGCTGCCCGAACGTGCCCCAATAGATATAGACCTTGCCGTCGTCATCCACATACTCGGTGGGGTCGATGTTCTGGATGTTGTTCCGGACGGGAACGGACTGCGAGATGATGGGGCCGCTGGGGTGCGCGTCTTTCCATGGGCCGAGCGGCGAATTGGAGACGGCAACCCCGATGGCGAAGCGGTCACGGTTTTTGCTGTTGGCCTCTTCGACCGGAGCGTATAGATAAAAACGCTTGTCCGGACCCTGGTTGATCTGCGCGGCGTAAGCGTGACCGTGCGCCGCCCAGGAGAAAACGGATTCCGGGCTCACGATGCCGGCGTAGTGCTGCCAGACATGGGAGGCCACATCGCGGGTGGCGAAGATCTGCCAGTCGTTCATGATGAAGTCGTTCACGCCCGGCGGGGCTTCGTCGTGTCCGGCAATGATGTAGAGGGTATTACCCACCACAATGGGAGCGGGATCGGCGGAATAATACGAGCCGTCGCCGAGAATTGGATTGCCTTTGCCATGAATACTTTGTGCGGTTGGGACCTGCGCGCATGCGGATGGGATTGCAGTAAGAAGCACAGCGAAGGAAAGAGAAAAGGGCAGGCCGCAGCAGCGCACAAAGGGCTCCTTCGCAAGGCGATGGGATCGGATCTCGAGTTTGGCCGGGCAGGAAACGGGGCCCGGCCGATCGCGGATTGCCTGCGGAAACCAGAATACATTTTCGCAAACAAAATTAAATGCAATTTTGTATTTTTCTGTTGCAGGCGACGCCTGGTTTGACGCACAATTCCAATTCAACAGTATGGAAAGCGTTTACTCGCCCATATTGCGAAGACCAAGCCCGCAGCTCCATGGATGCCCTGCCAGGAAAACAAAGACAAGGCACTGTGGCGTTGCGGTCCTGACAACAGTAAGAATTTGAGGAGCCCCCCCGATGGCGCAACTAGGTAAGACAAGCCTGAGATTCCTGACATTCCTGCTGATCGCCGGTTTCGCCGCCGTCAGCCTGCGAGCCCAATCCGGTAACCAGGGCATCCTGGTGCTTACCGTCCAGGACAAGAGCGGAAGCGTAATACCTGGCGCTACTCTCGTCCTGCGAGACAACTCCACCAATGAAACCCGGCGGGCAGCCACTCTCGAAGAGGGCACCTATACGTTTGCCGGACTGGATGCTGGTGACTATTCGCTTCGCGTCACCAAGACCGGCTTCAGGGATATGGTTTATGACTCGGTCGTCATTCATGCCTCCCGCGTAACCGATCTCGAAGTCCCTCTCGAAGTGGGTGCGGTCTCGGAGAAGGTCGTGGTCAGAGGCGACCAGACGACGATCATTGAAACTACCTCCAACGTTATCGGCACAACCATTGATCTGCAGGAGATTGAATTCCTGCCCATGGACGACCGCGACCCCACTGCGTTCACCCTTTTCATCCCGGGTTACGCCAACGGCCTTTGGGACAACCAGCAGCACCAGGCCGAAGTGACCTCGGTCGATGGAGCGATCGCGACCTCCAGCCGCTTTAAGGCCTATGGAGCGATGGGACCTGGAACGACACCGGTTGGACCGCGCCTGCAGAACGTGCAAGAGATCACCGTTCAGACCTCCGGCCTGAACGCTACGCAGGGCTATGGTCAGGCCGCCATGCAAACGGTGCTTTCCACCCGCCGCGGCTCCAATGAATTCCATGGGCGCGCTTTTGCAAACCTGCAGAATTCAGGACTTAACGCCAACAGCTGGTACGACGACTACTATGGCGTTCCCAAGCCGCTCTATCACAAGAATGATTTCGGCGGCAGCGTTGGCGGCCCGATTATCAAGGACAAGCTGTTCTTCTTCGGCAGCTATGAGCAGGACATGATTCCTGGCAAGGGAACTGGGGCCGAGAGCTTTCTGACGCCTTCCATGCAACAAGGCAACTACACCTATCTTGGCAGCGACGGAAACTCTCATACGGTGAACCTGTTCACTCTGGCGGGTGCGGCGGGCTTGCAGTCATCGATTGACACGGGTATTGCCGGCGAGGTTTCGAAAATCAACAGCTCCCTCTCCGCCGGTACGATCGGCACAGTCGGCGGCGCAGATGCGTATGAATCAAAGAATGTGGAGCTGCTTACTTACCACGAACCCAACAACCAGTTCTTTTACTTCCCAACCTTCCGCGTTGACTACAACCAAAAGCAGAATTTGACCTATAGCCTGGCCTTCAACGAGGAGAAGACGAGCGCTCCGACCAGCTTGTTCCCCAGCTTTCCGGGATCGAATTTCTCCTGGATGCAGGACGGAACCAAGTCGAGCGCCTACACCGCTGCCGTGGGTGTGAATTGGGTCATCAGCCCTACGCTGATTAACCAGTTCCAGGGCGGCTATCTGTATAACTATGCGATTTCTGCGCCGAAATCGAATGGCTACGATCGGACGCACGACATTGTCTGGTGGGTCGGGCCGTGGGGCCTTAACTATGGGACAGCGGGCGCTTCCGGCGACTTTTTCTATTCCACGATTTCAAACTTCTATCCGCTGTTCAGCTTCAACGACAACCTGCTCTGGCAGCACAAAACCCACAATTTCACATTTGGCATGAGCTTCTACCGGGAACAGGATCACTACTGGAATCCGCCGCAAGGCTACAACAACGTGGTGATGGGTATGGGGGGCGGCGACCCCGCGCTGAACGTGTTTAGCTCATCGAACCCGGCGCTGGCTACGGCTAACGGAAACCAGATCGGGGAAATGCAGTCCTACTACGCGATCCTTACCGGCGATATTGCTACCGTCGCCGGCAGTCATCCCATCAATTCCCACACGCATCAGTATGAGCCCTACGGAGCGCTCAACCTTGACGAGCTCCAGACAGCCACAGGCCTCTTCTTTCAGGATTCCTGGCGCCTTCGTCCGAACCTGACCCTCAATTATGGTTTGCGCTGGGACTTTACCGGTGACGATCACGACCTGAACAGTCTTTACTACAGCCCAACAACAGCCGGACTGTGGGGACCCACCGGCGTGAACAACGCCTTCAATCCAGGGTCGTTCAAGGGGGAGGCGGATCCCAGCTACATTTCACGCGGCCATGCCTATGCGCCGTGGGACGTGAGTCCGCAGCCGAACTTCGGACTTGCGTGGTCTCCACAGGTGACTGAGGGCTGGCTGGGCAAACTGGTTGGCGGATCGAGTACCGTCATACGTGGAGGCTATTCGCTCCGCCGCTATACACCGCAGTACCAGGATTACTGGACCTATGCGTCGGACTATGGCGCGTTCTTCTACCAGAACTACAGCCTGAGCGCCGCCAACGCCCCCTCAACCGGCTACTATACTTCCGGTTCGCAGCACTATGCCGGTTATCTGGCCGGCAGTTTCCCGACGGACTACCTCATCTCCCCAACCAGCTATTCGGCGCAGCTCACCGAAGCTTCGCAATTCGAGCAGGCCGGGCTGTTGGGCATGAATCCGCACATCCAGCAGCCATACACCCAATCGTGGAACTTCGGGATCCAGCGGAAGCTGGGGCAGAGCAACGCACTCGAAATCCGCTATGTTGGCAACCGCGGCGTTCATCAGTGGGTGCCGTTGAATCTGAACGAAGTGAATATTTTCGAGAACGGTTTCCTCCAGCAGTTTGAGAAGGCGCAGCAGACTCTGGCGGCAAACGGTGGAGCGTCCTTCCAGGGGGGCGCGGGATCGACACCGATCTTCGATACCGCGTTCCAGGACAATATGGCCGGAGGCTACACCTACGGCGGGTTCATCTACGCGCTGCAGCACGGCCAGGCCGGCTCCATGGCCAGCGGGCTTTCAACTCCCTTCGGGGCTACGGGAAATTATTTCTGCAACCTGGTTTCCACTTCTTTCACTCCATGCGCCAATATTCTGGGTTATTCCGGAAATGGCGGCAGCTATCCAACGAATCTGTTCCAGGCCAATCCCTATGAGGCGGGCAACGGAGTGAGCTACTTGACCGGGGCAGGATACTCCACCTACAACGCGATGGAGGTAGAGTTCCGCCAGCAGAATTGGCACGGAATGCACTTCACGGGGAACTACACCTGGTCGCGGAGCCTGGCGATGACCACGCAGTACACGCTGCGCAATCTTCGCCTTGGCTATGGACCGACTCCCGCGGATATTCACCATGTTGTGAACATATTGGGAACCTATGAACTTCCCTTCGGCACGGGCAAAGCGTATTTGAACAACAATATGTGGTTAGATCGCGCGGTGGGTGGATGGACGATTGGAACCACCAACACCATCACCAGCGGGGCGCCTTTCGAGATTACCGGCGGCAACCAGACCTTCAATAATCTTTTCGACGGCGGCCTGGTGCTGCAGGGCATCACGAACAAACAACTGCAGCACGCCATCGGCTACCATTCGGTGCCCGGCAACACATTCGCGTCGTACTGGATCAATCCCAAATTCATTTCGCCCGGTGTTGGCACGAACCCGATGTATGTAACGCCTAACAGCACGCCGGGTTCGGTGGGCACACGCTATTGGCTGTGGGGGACGCGGTACTGGAAACCGAATTTCTCCGTCAGTAAATCGGTTCCACTGAAGAACGAGATGCGCTTCAGCGTGCAGGGCGAGTTCCTGGATGCTTTCAACCATCCGCGCTGGGGTATCGGCGACGCCGGGGCACAGGATGCATCGTTCGGTGAAAGCTTTGGCAAGGCATCGGGCGAGTACACCCAAACGGGTTTGAACTACGGTCGTATCATTGAAATCCGGGGGAACTTCGAGTTCTAACTCCCTCGCAGTTCGGATTTGTTTCCGCCGCCGTGCGCTATCTCCAGAGATAGCGCACGGCGGCTTACCTCTTTGTTCGAGGCAAAACGTTCATGAAGTGGCATTTCCTTGTGGCGCTCGGCTTGTTGGCTAGCACATGGGCAATCGGCCAGGCTGTTCCTCGCGGAGCTGCATCGGCCCCGGAGGGCGGAAGGTCGTCTGCGCAATCCAATTCCAGCGGCGATGCGGGCAATGATATGCATCTGAAGTCGATGAACGAGGTGCTTCAGGGTAATCCCAAACTTGCAAACACGCTGCAGGAACTTTTGCCCGCGAACATTTCGCCGCAGCAGGCCTGCAACGGTTATAAGACCCTGGAGCAATGTGTGACCGCCGTGCATCTTGCATCCGACGTGAAGATTTCCTTCAGCGACCTGAAGACTACGACGACCGGAAAACACCCGGCAAAGCTGGAAAAAGCCGTGGCACAGCTTGCGTCGGGCGTTGACGCAGGGTTGGCAGTGAAGAAAGCGCACTCCGAAGCGGGTGTCGATATGAAGGGTATAAGCCTGTTCAGCTTCTAACGCAGAAAAATGCCGATTTGATGATGATGGCCGTGCGCGGAAGCAATGCCCTGGCCGGCCGAATCTTCGGATCAACCACCTGCCGCGCGGTGCAGTTCGCAAATTGTCCGGGGCTCGCCGTCCATCCGCACACCTAACGATGTTGTAGCCGTACGGTTGTAAATCAGTGTAGATCGCTGTTTTTCGGAACGGATGTTGCGTTCCAGCCGCCGCCCAGAGCCTTCATGAGGAGCACGCTGGCGTCCACGCGGCGTCTCAGGATATCCAGTTCTTTCCTCTCGTTCGCGAGGACGACGGCTTGCACAGTGAGGTCCTGGAGATACGGGTCTGCTCCTTCGCGGTAGCGGTCGGAGACCTGCTCCAGAGCTTCACGGGCGGAGGCTATTGCCTCTTCCTGTTGTGCAGCCTCATGTTGCAGGATGCGGAGTACGGCTAGGCTGTCCTCGACCTGCTGAAACGTCGTGAGCATGGTCTGACGATACGTCGCGACCGATTGGTCATAGCCGGCGCGCAATGTCGGACGCAGCGTGGCGGCGGCCGGCAGTGAAGAGAGTCTCCGCCACAGAGGCTGCTGAGTCCGGAATGTCGAGGGCCGCCGGAGGCTTGTCAGTGAGGACGGCGATGGCGTGCTCATACTGGTCGCGCTGAACGGCAATATCAGTGTCGGCAACGGAAGCGCTGTCGAGCTGGGTCCGCGCCTGAGCCACGTCCGACTTTGGCGCGCCGCCTTCTTCAAATCGGCTGGTGGTCAGATGCCGTTTAAGGGGAACTCGTTACTGGTTTTAGGTACGTGTTGCAAAAACGCAGATACTGCTCCCAGTCAAAATCGGTCAGACTATGTTCGCTGCTGCGAACGTGGTAGCTTACCCGGCCCAGGACGCGGTGGTTCACCGATGGTCATATGGCAGTGGGCAGAACGCTACTTCCGAGGAACCGATAGACACGGGTGACCGCCAGCGTCCCGAGGAACTCGCCTTGCGGGTCGGCGTTGTCATCGAGGATAGCGCTGGCTATAACTGGCGGAGGGAGAGGGATTCGAACCCCCGGTACCCTTCCGGGTACAGCGGTTTTCAAGACCGCCTGTTTCAACCGCTCACACATCCCTCCGCATGAGCGAACATTTTTGCCTTCCTCATTGTATGACGCCTACGGATTCCCCCGAGGGCATCGCAGTTGCCCGAAATTCCACACCCCTAGCCGTCACGCCTTCTGCACGTTTCATGAATCTCGTCAGGTCTCAGCCAACGTTATTCACTTGTGTAATAGCATCTATGTATACTGGACCTCGCCGTAAAGGCGGCGTGCCACGGCCATGGGGAATCTTCAGACTTCACACCCTGCCGAGATCGATGAGGAACTCAAGTCCGATCCTCGATGGCAATTGCTCGCGCGCATCCTCGTCACTGAGCCTTTCCAGAAATCGCACCGACTGCCCGCTCTGTTGTGTTATCTCGCGGAACACTCGATCCGCGGCCATCTGGAAGCGCTGACCGAACAGCGCATCGGCACAGCAGTTTTTGGAAAGCGTCCCGGATACAGTCCAACCGAAGACAGTTCCGTGCGCGTGCACGTTCGGCAACTGCGATTGCGGCTGCACGAGTACTTCGCCCGCGAAGGCCGCGACGACCCCATGGTCGTCGACGTGCCTAAGGGCTCATACGAATTGGTATTCGAAAGTGCGAGAGCCAGACCCGCGCTCCACATTGCGAGTCCTGACCCTGAGCGCGTGCCGGCGCCAGTCGAAATTCAGCCGGCGGCCAGCCGTGCCTGGTTGTGGCCGGCCCTCTTTTGTGTCGCGATCATCGCGGCCGCAGTTTGCGCCACAGGCTGGGTTCGCGCCGTTCGCGCTCATCAGAACGCGCAGGTTCCATGGCCTCTCTCCGCGGTCGTCCAGAGTGGAAAGCAGACAAGAATCGTAGTTTCCGACGGCGGTTCCATGCTGCGGCTTCTCGCCGACAAAGAATTCTCCCTCGATCAATATCTGAGCCCAGGGTTTTTCGGTAGTATGACCCCGTCCCGCATGGACAACAATCTCTCGCGTCTGGTCACGTACATCTCGGACTCGCAGATTACTTCCTTCGCCGACACGCTGGTGGCTTCGACCTTCATGAAATTGGCCGGACCCGCCAGTAAAGATCTGCTGGTGTGTACCGCCCGCGATCTCAACCGGCGCGAGATCGACGAGGGCAACTTTGTCTTCGTGGGCGGACCGACTTCCAACCCCTGGGTGTCCCTCTTCGCCGACAAGCTCAACTTCGAGGTAGTGGAAGACGGCGTTGGCGGCAAAATGTACTTCCGCAACCGCAAACCCCTGCCTGGCGAACAGCCAGCCTATGAAGGCCTCCGGTATACCGGCTCGGGCGGCGAAGACTACGCCACCATCTCCCTCCTGCCCGGAAGCAGCGGCCAGGGCAACGTTCTGATCCTCCAGGGATTACGGGAAGAGGGAACCGAAGCGCTGGCCATTCTGCTCGCCGACGAAAACAACCGCACCGAACTGCAGCGAGCCCTCCAAATCCAGAACGACGCGCGCGAGCCCATCTATTTCGAAGCGCTCATTCGCGCTCGTACGGTTGCCGGCGCGCCCGTATCCTTCAAGATCGTTGCCACCCGCCTCGTCTCGCCATAGACCTCGCAGCGTGAAACCCAGTGAAAGCTTATGTTTTCACCTTGTTTTCGTTGGTTAATCCCTTGGCAAGCATCTCCGGCGTCACCCAAACTCCTCGTGATCTGAAGCTGCAGTTCTCGCTCGCCACTCCATGCGGGAACTTCGGCTGGCAAACAACATAAAGAGAATTTGTCTTTCGAGGTCGACGTTTATGAGGTCAGTAATCTCTTTTCTGAGAGCGCAGTCGAAATTCCGCCGGGACTTTGGGCACAAGCGTCATTTCCTCCTGCTCGCCGCCCTTTTGATCATCGGCCTGCACCCCGCGCAGGCGCAGCAACTCGGCGGCATCAGCGGCACCGTCACTGACTCCTCCGGTGCAGTCATCGCCAATGCCAAAGTCACCGTCACCGACCCGGCCAGTGGGGTCGTGTATCACACGGCAACCAACTCGGCGGGAACCTTTCTACTGGTGAACGTCACCCCCTCCAGCTACACCATCAAGGTCGAAGCGCCCGGCTTCACCGCGTTTCAGCAGGATGACTTCCGCGTAGACATCGGCGCTACCGCCGACCTTCAGGCGAGCCTCAAGGCGGGCGCCGGCAGCGAGACGGTCAAGGTCACCGGCGCGACCACGCCTCTGCTCACCGAGCAGCCCGATATCGGGACCACGATCGAACCCGCGCTCTGGAACGTTTTGCCCCTCGAGATCAACGGCGCCGGCCGGGACTTCCGCGTCGCCGCCCTCAGCAACGTGCCCGGTGTGCAGAACTTCGAGAGCGGCTATGGGAAAATCGGCGGCTCGCAAACCGGCGGCGAGTTCAACTACTTCAACGGATTGCCTCAGAACTCCAACGCGACCATGCTGCCGCCGTATGACTTCATCAACGAGACCCACGTAGACGTTACCAACATCGACGCCGAGTGGGGATGGGGCGTCGGCTATCTACAGTTCCAGACCAAATTTGGCACCAACAACCTCCACGGAAGCGCGTTTGAGATCAACCGCAACAGTCTGTTCGATTCCAGAGGGCTCGACAATCCGACCACGCCCTCTGATCACCAGAACAACTACGGCTTCTCCGTTGGCGGCCCCGTGGAGTTTCCGAAGATTTATCACGGCCGCGACCGCACGTTCTTCTATTTCTCCTATGAGAAGTTCGTGCAGAACAACGCGGCCACCGGCTTCTCCCCCACCGGCTACACCACGGTGCCAACCGCGGCGATGAAGACCGGCGATTTCACCGGCCTGATGACGGTGAATGCCAATGGCCAGGTCGTGCAGGCGCCCATCTACGACCCGGACAGCCCCGATCCCAACCACCCGAATCAGTTTCAGTCGAACGGCGTGTTGAATGTCATTCCGTCCGACCGCATCAGCACGGTGAGCCAGGCGCTTCTGCAGTATTTGCCCAGTCCCAACGCCACCGGCACCGGTCCCGGAAACCTCGCGAATAACTATTACTACAACGTGAATGTGCCCGCGCACCTCAACCGCTGGGGCGCCTCCATCGACGAGCACATCAACGCCAGACACAGCATCAACGTGGCGTTCGACGATTCCCGTACCACCTTCTACTCCGACTATCAGGGCGCGCCCATCTTCGGCGGCGCGTCTAACAGCACCAATCCTCTCAGCGGACTCTACGCGGAGTCCTGGCCTGGCGGCTTCGTCTATGGCAATTACGTGTGGTCGGTTAAACCGAGTGTGATCTTCACCGCCGGCGTTTCGATCCCCTTTGACTACCGCCACACCCTGGGCGGTCTTGAGCCGAAGACGACCATCGCTCCGCAACAACTCGCTGGCGCTCCTGCCCTCGCGTTCCCAACCGTTAATTTCGGCGGAATTGCCGCCCCCACTGGATGGGGCATCGGCTCTGGCCGCGGTGGAGAAGTGCTCAAGACCCCGTACTTTGCCGCCTACGCCAACACCAACTGGACCGTCGCCCGCCACACTCTCAACTTCGGCGTCCAGGGCATGTATTACAAGAACTACGGTTGGGCGTGCTCCGGGTGCGTGGGAACCTTCACCTTCAGCGGTAACACTACCGACAACAGCATCAGCTCGACGGGCAACTTCACGCCAAATCCCTATGCCGGCAGCCCATTCGCCAGCTTCCTGATCGGCGAAGCCGACAGCGCTGCCCTTTCCTACTCGCCCCCCACCACCGTGATGTACGGCGCCTACGGCCTCTATCTGCAGGACGTCTTCAAGTTCAGCCCCAGGCTGACCATCAACAGCGGCATTCGCTGGGATATCCAGCCGCCTTACCGAACTAACAACAATGAGCAGGACTTCGTAACCCCGACCTCGCTGACCCAGCCGAATCCGGCTGCTTCAGGACAACTCGGCGCATTGACGCGCTTCGGCTCGTGCTCCGTTTGTGCGGGCCTGAACCACGCCCCAACCCATTGGGGTGAAGTTGGGCCGCGCCTCGGCTTTTCCTATGCCCTGAATCATTCAACCGTCATCAATGGCGGTGTCTCTTTGCTCTGGCAGCAGTACACCAATAACAACGGCAACTTCACCAACGATGGAAATGCCTTTGGCGTCGGCAATTATCAATACGGCAACGGCACCAACCAGCCCGGGTTCGGCGAGTGGGATACCAAAACCCTCAATTTCCCCGGCCTGGCGCAGTTTAGTTCTGGATCTCTGGCCGGCCAGAGTGTCGGTTATTTTAATCCTTCCCAGGCCGGACAGAATCCCTACTATCTGCTGTGGAACGAAGGTGTTCAGCGCACCCTTCCCCATAACTGGTTCATCCGCGCCAGCTACGTCGGTCAGCGAGGCATTCACCTCGTCCGTGGACAGATGAATCAGGACTTGATTCCGGAGGGAGCCCCCCAGAGGTATGGCGCCCTGCTCTCGCAAAACATCAACTCCCCCGCAGCTGTCGCCGCCGGCTTCACGCCACCTTTCGCGAACTTCTCCGCTCTGCTCGGCAGCAATGCCACGGTGGGCCAGGCATTGAAACCGTACCCGCAATACACCTCCATTTCCAACCGGTTCCCCTCGACGGGATCGATGACCTACGACGCCGCGCAGATCGAAATCGACAAACGCTATACCGGCGGCTTGTCGATCCTCTCAGGCTTAACCCTCCAGCATGACGTCGGCAATGCCACCAGCATGTTGGGCTGGGACGGGCAAAACGTCTATCCCGTCGACCCCTACCATCCCCACACCGACTACGCCCCCATCGGCCCCTGGTATCTCATCAACGTCGCCGGCACTTACGATCTCCCCGTCGGCCCCGGCAAAACCTGGTTCAATAATCAGGGCCTCACCGGACAGATCATCGGCGGATGGAAGCTCGCCTGGACCCAATACTACGGCAGCTCAAACCCCTACACTGTTAGTGCGGACGGCAGCCCCTATGGCTTCGGCAATCTGGCTGACAGAAATCCGTCCGTTCCGATTCAGACCTACTCGTGGCATCGCGTGAAGGACTGGGCACTGCATGGAGCCACGGGCCCGTATCCCGTGATCATCGCCAACAATGGAGCCTTCATCGATCCCGGCGGAAGCCAGGGAACGGCGGTCGGCCAGTACATTCCGGGAAATGCCTCGGCCTCCTACAGCCAACTGCGCGGCCCTTCCTACATGATCGAAAACCTCGGCGCGATGAAGTCGTTCAGCATCGAAGAGCGGGTCCGGGCGATTCTGCGCGTCGATTATTTCAATCCTCTCAACCGTTGGTACATCGGCAACTGCGTCGACTCCAACGTCGATGACGGCACATTCGGCGAGGTCACCAACCCTCGCTGCGGATCAGGTCAGCGTACCGGAGAGGCCACCTTCCGCGTGGAATTCTGAGTTCCAGCTTCTCTTCAACGAAATGAAAGTTTCATGCGCGGAGGCTTCCGGCCTCCGCGCCAGGTCGAAAACTTCGTCCATCTTTTTCGGATACGCGGCGCACCAGGGAGGATTGTGACTCAGCAGCCTTCAAATGTTTCACGTCGGGATTTCCTTCAAATGGCGAGTGCCACGGCGCTCGCCGCCGGTGCCAATCGCGCCGCGCACGCCCTCGGCAACTCCGCCGACCCCGACACATCGGCGCCCATTTCTCCGGCAGCTAAAAAGAGCTATGACCTCGGCCAGCTCAAGTGGCAGGTCATCGGCATCACTCCGTATCTCTGGAAAATCGACAACCTCAAAGACATCCGGCACGCTCCAGATGCCGAGGTCGGTCCCATCGATGCCTCCGTTCCAGGATCGGTCCAGTTAGCTCTGCTGCAGGCGGGCCTGCTCCTGGACTGGAACCTCGGCCTAAACGCACGCGCCGCTGAATGGGTCGAAAATCGCGACTGGGTCTACCAAACGCAGATCCCCGACGAATGGATCGCGCATGGCAAACAATTCTGGCTGCGCTGCGCCGGACTCGATTACAAAGGCCACATCCTGCTGAATGGCGTTTCTGTCCTGCCATTCGATTGTGGCTTCTTGCCGTACGAAGTTGATCTGAAGACTCACCTGCAATCGTCTGGCAATCTCCTGCAGATATGGTTTCAGCCGCCACCGCGCTGGCTCGGCGAATATGGCTACACGTCGCGCGTCAAAGACTGGAAGCCACGCTTCAACTACTACTGGGACTGGACCAGCCGCCTCGTCCAAATCGGCGTTTGGGACAGCATCACTCTAGACACCGTCGATGCTGGTGAAATCCTCAGCTTCCATGTGACCCCATCAGTCGTTCCCGAATCGAAGCAGGGCAGCCTCAATCTCTCTGTGCAGACCAGCGGCGGCAAGCTCCTCCACGTCGCGCTAAAACAGGGCAGCAGAACGCTGCGCGAGCAAACCATCAACGCCGGCGGCGCCATTTCCTGGACGGGGCTCCCCGTTGAACTCTGGTGGCCCAACGGCATGGGCGAACAGCCCCTTTACACAATCCAAATTCAATTGCTCGACGATCAAAAGCGGTTACTCGATGCGCGTCAATTTCGCGCCGGCTTCCGGCTCGTCGAGTGGCAGCGCACTCAGGGCGCGCCCGAGCAGGCCTTCCCCTTCCTCTGCGTCGTCAACGACAAGCCCGTCTTCCTCTTCGGCGTTAACTGGACCCCCATCCGTCCCAACTTCGCCGACCTGCAGGAATCCGACTACCGAAAACGCATCGCCGCGTATCGCGATTTAGGTGCGAACGTCCTCCGAGTCTGGGGCGGAGGTTTCCCCGAGAAACAATGGTTCTACGACCTCTGCGACGAGATGGGCCTCGTCGTCTGCCAGGAATTTCCTCTCTCCAGTTCCGGACTCGATAACTATCCTCCCGACGATCCCAGTTCCATCGCCGACCTCGCCGTCATGGCCAAAAGCTATATCCGGCGCATGCATAACCACCCCAGCCTCGTGCTTTGGAGCGGCGGCAACGAGCTGCTCGACAATCTCCACGGACACGAAAGTCCTCAACCCTCCCTCACCATCGCCCATCACCCCATGATCGTGAGTCTCAGCAACGTCGTGCAGCTGGAAGACCCCCAGCACGCCTTCGTCCCCACCGCGCCATTCGGTCCGGTCGGCGTCTTCACCCGCGAGACCATCGGCAAACAGCAGCACTGGGATGTCCACGGTCCTTACGTTCTGAACGGCCTCGCATCCGGCGAGTGGACGGAGCTGTGGAAGCTGGACGACGCTATGTTCCACTCCGAAACCGGATGTCCCGCCGCAAGTTCGGTCGACATCATCCGCCGTTTCAAAGGCAATGTGTCTGAGTGGCCAGCCACCCACGACAACCCGCTCTGGAACCGCCAGCCGTGGTGGGTGGAGTGGGACAAATATGTTCAGGAGAAAGGCCAGGCCCCGGCCAATCTTGAGGAATACGTCGCCTGGAGCCAGCAGCGTCAGGCTGACGCTCTCGGTATCGCCCTCACCCTCACACGCGCCCGCTTCCCCGCCTGTGGTGGCCTGGTGCTCTGGATGGGCCACGATGCATTTCCATGCACCGCCAACCTTTCCATCATCGACTACGATGGAAACCCCAAGCCGTCTGCCATCCGGTTCCGCCAAATCCTTCGCAACGGAGCTTAATGCTGCTGCGCTCGCGGAGTTCCGGTCGAGTCACGCATCAACGCCGGTCGAGCAACCGCTCAACCTCGGCGCGATCCGGCATCGAAGGCTGTGCCCCGCGCCGCGTCACCGAGAGCGCCGCCGCCGCGCAGGCAAATCGAGCCGCTGCCCCCGGCTTCCTTCCCAGCATCAGACCAACCGCAAAAGCTCCATTGAACACATCGCCCGCCGCTGTGCTGTCCACTGCGTCCACCGCAAACGACGGCACCATCTCCGCGGCCCCGCGTTCCCACGCCAGCAGCACGCCGCGCGCACCCAGCTTCAGCGCCACCGCGCGCACGCCTTTGTCCAGAAACGCCGCCGCCAGATTCTCCGCATCCTGATGCTCTAGCGATGCGTCCATGTGCGCGGCGAAGAACGCAGCCTCCGTCTCATTCGGAGTGAACCAGCTCACGCATCGCAAAATACAATCGGGCAGCGCATGCGCCGGTGCCGGATCCAGAATCAGCGGCACCTTGTTCCGCGTGCAGTAGGCTGCGAGATATTCAATCGTCTCCAGGGGAACCTCCAGTTGCGCCAGCACCATTCCCGCGTTCCGTATCGCCTCGTGATGTCGTTCCACATACTCCTGTGTCACCTTCGCGTTCGCACCCGGAGTGACCACAATCGCGTTTTCGCCCGCACGCGAAACCGTAATCGTCGCAACCCCCGACGATCCCTCCGTCGCGCTCACGCCCGCTGTGTCCACGCCGGCTTTTTCCAGCGTCGCGCGCATCTGTCCCGCGAACAGGTCCGATCCGACCATCCCGATCATCTGAACCGGATATCCCAGCCGCGCCGCCGCAACCGCCTGGTTCGCGCCCTTGCCCCCTGGATGCAGTTGAAAATCGCTGCCCAGCACCGTCTCCCCCACCACCGGAATCCGCTCGGCGGTGGATACAAAATCGGTGTTAATACTGCCTACCACCACGATTGGCTTGTGTGCGGTGCTCATTGCAGTCCCTGAATTCTCTCCAGCTAAAAAATCGGTGCGAGTGCCACAGCCGTCAGTCCGCACAAAAAGAGGACGAACATCCACGCCAGCAGCGTCTTCGATTTCCGCGGAGCCGTCGCAAATTCATGCCAGACAAACACGCCCCAGCTCGCTGAAATCATCGTCGCGCCCTGCCCAATCGAGTACGACACCGCCGGCCCTACAATATGCGCCTGCGACGCCACAAAGTTCATAATCGCGCCCGTGCACCAAATTCCCCCGCCAATAATGCCCCACAAATGCCACGCCGGTCGCGCTTCGAAATACCCTTTGAAACTCACCGGATCCCGCCCGTCAATCGGCTTCCGCATCAGCACCGTATTCGCTACCAGCGAGCACCCGCCCACGCCCACCACAAAATAGAACGCCGCCGCATATGGCCCCGATCCACCCACTCCGCTCATCGAACGCGAGACGAACGGATAAAAACTCCCCATCAAAATCCCCGACACCAGGCTCAGCAGCACGCCCCGCGTCGTCACGCTGCGCTGCTGCTCGCGCAATCGGTATGCAGCCGCATCCAGAATGATTGCCACAATCACGACCGCGATCCCGCCAAACAGTAGTACCGGATTCCCAGCCGGCGCGATCACATAGCTGCTCACTGCCCCAACCACCAGCGCTACGCCAATCCCCACCGGAAACGCGACCGCCAGCCCAGCAATCTCAATCGCCGCCACCAGCAGCAGGTTCGCGACGTTGAAAATCGCTCCTCCTGCCAGCGCCAGCCAAATGTGATGTGCATCCGCATGTCCCAGATCCGCGAAGAACGACGCCCCCGAGTGGCCCAGGCTGCCCAGCGTCAGCCCCCACGCCAGCGCGCCCGCAAACAGCCCAATCACATAGTCCCAATAGAAAAGCTGGAACCGGTAACCCGGGCATAACTTCAGTGTGTTGGCCCACGATCCCCAGCACAGCATGCTCAGGATCATGAAAGACAAAGCAATTCCGTACACTTGCGGCTGGTACATCCGGCTCCCCTCGCGCACTTACAGCGATTTACATCACTCCAGGAACATACACCGCCCAGGCGCTTTAAAACACCAGTTTCGCCGCTACCTGCCCGATGCGCGCCTCTCTCGCCCCGTTCACCATCCCAAACGGGAACTGCGCGTTGCCGTCCGGATAGGTCGTGTTCACGCCCGTCCACTGCGTGTGATTGAACGCGTTGAACGCATCTCCGCGGAAGTCCAGATGCAACCGATCGCCGATCGGGAATGTCTTCGCCAGCGACAGATCCACGTTGTTCTGCCCCGGGCCCCGCACCGTGCCCAGCCCTGAGTTCCCGCGCACATCTTCGGGTGGCACGGAGAACTTAGACGTGTCGAATTGCTTGTAAATCGTCTTGCTGAAATGTCCCACGTCGTTCGGATTCCCCGATACATACAACTCATCGAACCCTGCGCCGTCCTCCGCGCTCGAACCAGTACCGCTCGGGCACCGGCTCGTTCCCGCATCAGGAATGGGGCACGGAGTATAAGTACCGCCGTTCACGGCCGTAAGCACGTCGCCGGATTCCATCGTCCCAATCCCGCTCAGCCGCCAATCCGCCAGTCCCATGCGCACCACCCGATTCCAATTGCTCCCGTACGTCGGGCTCCAGATCCCGCTATACACCAGGCGCTGCCGATGCGACTGCGTGCTCTCCCCACGGCTCCTCAAATTCGGATATTGGAATCCGCTTCCCGCTCCACCGCCAACCGCCCCACCCACCACGTTGTTCGACCACGGATAATCGCTCACCGTCTTGCCCCACGTGTAATTGCTCATCAGTTGGAAACCTCTGCTGAACTGGTGCGAGTACTGCGCAATCAGCGCGTTGTAAAACGAATTCAGATTTGGCCGAACAACATAGATATCGCCAAACCGTCCCGCATTGTTCGGCCGCGCCGCATTGTAGGCCGGACTGTTGTCGCCGCCGCCATTGGGCCACCCCGTCTGGTACGGTGGCAGATTGATGTTCACTTCGTTCGTTCCCTTCCGCCCCTGTACCCCTGCATACGACAGCGTCACCACGTCGTGCGAGCCCACCTGCTGCTGCACGTCCAGCAGCATCCGCTGGTAGTAGGGAAGCGGTTCCGATTTCTGATCGAAATATGTAATGCCCGCCAACTGGCCATCCCCGTCGTACCCTTCGCCCTTCCCCGTCGGCACTGGAAACGACCCCAGCGTCGTCGTCAATGGAACGGGAAATACATTCGCCAGCGACAGCACCGGCGTGTCCACCAGATATCCCAGGGTCGTGTTATTGACGTTATAGTCCACTGCCGACGACGTACCGTAAATCAGATATCCCAGCTCCGTCGATACCTGCGTCGCCCCCGTGTCGTAGAAGATCCCATAGCCCGCCCGCACCACGCGTTGCGGATTGAAACTGTACGTCACGCTCACTCGCGGCGCGAAATCCAGCTTCGGCGCTGACAGATAATGTTGTGGCAGCCCCGGCGCAATTCCCGGATACTCCAGGACTCCGCCCGCCGAGTCTGCGCGATAGATGGCACAACACGGTGCAGTCGCTGGATCTTGCCCATAGCCGGGAATGCTCAATTCATACCGCAGCCCGGCGGTAATCGTCAGTTTCGGACTCATACGGAACTGGTCGTTCACATAGAAACCCCAGTTTGGAAAAACAATGTCGTAGTTCGGCGATGTCGCGTTCCCCCCGTTGATCGTGTAACGCTCCCACATGTTCGACGGAATTCCCATTACCAGATCTGCCATGTTGTCCCCGCCCTGATAACCCAGAATCTGGCCGGTCGGGCTAACTTCGCCGCTGGAACTGAACGCGTTTTGCGAATTGCTTCCGTAATAGGTGTTCCCGTTATTGCCGAAATCTACCTGCCTGGCTACGTCCCAATCCAATTCACTCTTTCGGAAATAGTTCAGCCCCGCGGTTAGAGTGTGCCGTCCAAAGTTCCAGTCGAGGTTATCGGAAGCCTGGTAGGATTCGTTCTCAGCACGAAACATTTCACTGGCTCCGGGCTGGGCGTAGTTCCCTGCGTATACACCGAATACGCCTGTCGTAAAGCCCATTCCTGTGTTTTGAAAGAGAGTGTTCAACGGATTGCCGCTGCTGTTTAGGTAGCTTCCTTCTCCCGGACTCAACGTCACCAACGCTCCATCCCCATCTCCAAAAATGAATTCATTGGTCAGATTCGGTGTGAAGATATGCACATAGTTCACGGTCACCAGATACCCATGGTCCTGCACCGGAAAATCATGCAGCTGCGCTGGCGGTATGCCTCCCGTCAGCGTCGTCGACCCGTTCTGCCTCGACCACGTCACAAACATCGAGTCCTTCTGCGTTATCCGCGCGTCGAATCGCGTGTCGATGTGGTAATTCGTGATTCCCGGCGTCTGGTATGTCACATAGTTCGTCTCGTTGCTCGGCACGTTGGCCACGTTCGGCAGTGGCCACAGCGCATTCATGATTGCTGCTGCCGACGGATCGATCAGTGGCGATCCATCCGCTCGCATCGCCAGATCCAGCCGGTCGTTGGCAATCGCCGGCCGCGAACTGTTTCCGCTCTCATCGTAGGTCGTGAAAAACGGGTTATACAGCTGTACCGGATTTTGATTCCCATTGAGTAACTCGCTGAAGTTTCCCGTTCGCTCTGCAGCCGACGGCACCGAACCCGTCACCAGCTGGTTTCCGTCATGCTCGATAAAGTTTTCATAGTTCCCAAAGAAGAAGAACTTGTCTCTCAGTCCCGGCAGCAGCTTCGGGATAAATATCGGCCCACCCAAATTCCCGCCAAACTGGTTGCGAATGATCGTCGGCTTCGTGAACGGCGTCGCCGTAATGTCCTGCACCAGCTTGTCGAAAGGATTCGTCGCGTTGAAATCCGTGTTTTCCATGAAGTCATACGCCTCCCCATGGAACTGGCTCGACCCGCCCTTCGTCTGCATCGTCAGTGCCGCAATGTCATGCCCCACCGCCGCCGAGAAATTCGCAACTTGCACCGTTCCCGTGCCCAGTGCCTCGGCTGAAGGCTCGTAGCTGATGGAGCTCTCGTAGTTGTCGTTGATGTTCACGCCATTTACGTAGTACCCGTTGTCCCGCGAACCCTCAAACGATCCGCCCGTCGTAAACTGCGTCCCGCCCATTGCAAACTGCGCGCCCACGGCGTAAGTTCCGCCCGGGTTGATATTTAGTTGTGGATACGTCGCGATCCCCGGCGCCAGCGCCGCCAGCTCCGTAAAGTTCCGCCCATCCAGCGGCAGGTCTTCCATCTGCCGCGTCGTAATGTCCGTGTTCACGCTTACCTGATTCGTTTCGAGGCCCCCCGACTCCGCTGACACTGTCACTGTTTGCTGCACCGCGCCCGGCTGCAGCTTGAAGTCGTACGTTGTTATCGCGCCAATGTTCACGCTGATCGCTTCCGTCGTCTCCGTCTTGAATCCCGCTAGCGTCGCCGTCAGTTGATACTGCCCCGCCGTCAGGTTGTCGAACTCGAAGTGCCCCGCACCGTCCGCCGTCAGCTGCCGTGTCTGCTTCTGCGCAACATCCAGCAAAGTCACCTGCGCTTTCGGCACCACCGCGCCGGCGGAATCGAACACCGTTCCGGCCAGCCCGCCGCGTTGCGCAAATTGCGCCCATGCGTGCCCGGTTGTGAAAAGCAGGAAGAGGGAAAGCAGCAAAAACGGAGTGCGTCGATTCATGGGCATGCCTCAGACAAGTTTCTTGAAATAATTTGAAAGCTTTCAAAATCCGCTCGAACGTAAGATAGTTCCGCCCTCCTGCCGCTGTCAAGACCCGCTGAACGCTCTCACCCACCCTCATTACCGCGACCCTTATACTGCAAACGGATAGATTCCCCCGGCTTCCGCCGTCGCGAACCCATCCCTCTGCCCATGGCGAACATGAAGGAGATCGCGCGTATGGCCGGCGTTTCGCTGGGTACGGTCTCCCATGTTCTCAATGGCTCTGCACGTGTCCGCGAGCCTCTCCGCCGCCGCGTCGAAGAAGCCGTCCAGTCCATCGGCTATCAGCCCAGCGCCCTCGCCCGTGGCCTCCGTCGCGACAAAACCAACATGATCGGCATGGTCATTCCCGACGTAACCAACCCTTTTTTCCCCGCCGTCGTCCGCGGCGCTGAAGATACCGCCTTCGCCAACGGCTACCGCCTTATCCTCTGCAACACCGATAACGACCACTCCAAAGAGCTGGTCCACCTCAACGAGCTCCGCACTTATCTTCCGTCGGGATTGATCGTCATCCCCTCCGACTTCAGCGACCTCACTCGTCAAACAGAGTCCTATCAGCAGAGTGGCGCCGCGGTCGTCTGTGTCGACCGGCTGCCCAAACGCTGGCACGGCGACAGCGTCACCGCCGCCAACGAAGCCGGAGCCCACGCCGCCACCCGTCATCTCGTCCAGCTCGGACACCGTCGCATTGCCGCCATCTCCGGTCCTCTGCATCTCACCAACGCCGAACAGCGTCTCCGCGGGTTCCGCCGCGCCATGACCGAAGCCGGTCTGGCCGTCGCCCCCGAATTTCTCCAGGAAGCCTCTTTCGATCTCCCCGGCGGCCGTTCCCGCGGGCTGCTTCTCCTCCGCATGCTTCCGCGTCCCACCGCCATCTTTGCCGGCAACGACATGATCGCCATGGGCGTCATTCAGGCCATCCGCGAGCTCGGCCTCCGCTGCCCGGAGGACGTTTCCGTCATGGGCTTCGACGACCTCGCCTTCTCCGCGCTTACCAATCCGCCCCTCGCCTCCGTCATGCAGCCTGGCTACCAGCTCGGCGCCACCGCCGCGCGCATCCTCCTCGATCGCGTCCACGGTGACACCGGCCCCGCCCGCCACGTCGTCCTCCAAACCGAACTCAAAATTCGCGAGTCCGTCGCCCCCCCGCACGAAATCGATTCCCCACACCGTGCGCGCAAAACCGTTTCTTCCAAAGCAAAAAAGAAGTAAAAAGAACGTGGCCGTTCCACCCGTCAGGAGTTTGCACGAATGAGAAAACTCTCTTGCGTTCCCATCCTTTTCTTCTTCCTCCCCGCCGCATTCGCGCAGAAAGACAACTGCGCCGCTCTCTCCAAACTCACCCTACCCAACACCACCATCTCGCGTGCGCAAACCCAGGCCGCCGGGTCGTTCAACCTCCCGCAAGCCGCTGGCAACCAGGAAGGCAACCCATTCCGCAATACGCCCGCATTCTGCCGCGTCGTGTTGAAGCTCACCCCGTCTGCGGATTCCAACATCGCCGTCGAGCTATGGCTTCCTGAGCAAAACTGGAATCACAAATTCCTCGGCGTAGGGAATGGAGGCTTCGCCGGCGCCATTGACTATGCGCGCCTCGCCACCGAAGTCCAGCAAAATTACGCCGCAGCCGCAACGGATACCGGACACACCGGAACCTTTATCGATGCCGACTGGGCCATCGGTCATCCTGAAAAAGTTGCCGACTTCGGCTATCGCGCCATCCACGAAATGACGGTCGCCGCCAAAGCCATCACGCGCGCCTACTACGCAGTCCCGCCCACCTACGCTTATTTCGAAGCATGCTCCGACGGCGGCCGCGAAGCCCTCATGGAAGCGCAGCGTTTCCCCACCGACTACAACGGCATCCTCGCCGGGGCGCCCGCCAATAACTGGACCCATCTGCTCACTAACGGCACCCGACTGAATCAGGGGCTGCTGCTCCAGCCCGGCGCGTATTTCTCTTCTGCCAAATTACCCGCTATTCAGTCCGCCGTCCTCGCTGCCTGCGGAACGCAAAGCGGCGCCAACGATGGCTTCGTCAACAATCCACCCGCCTGCCATTTCGATCCTTCCGTCCTCCTCTGCAAAGGCGACGAAACCAACGCCTGCCTCACTCTGCCGCAAGTCACCGAGCTCAACACCCTCTACAGCAGCATGCGCAGCCCCTCCGGCTCAGTCCTCTTTCCCGGCTTTTCTCCCGGCGGAGAGGTCGGCAATAACGGCTGGGGTCCATGGATCCTCGGCGACGCGCCCCGCCAAAGCCTGTTCTACGCATTCGGCACACGCTACTTCGCTGACATGGTCTACAACGACCCGGAATGGAAGCTTGAGAGATTCAAGGTCGATCAGGCCCTTGCCGATGCCGTGAGTCGCACTGCAAAATCTCTCGACTCCACCGATCCCGACCTCCGCCCATTCGCGCACCACGGCGGCAAGCTCATCCTCTATCACGGCTGGAGCGACGCAGCCATTCCTCCCACCGCCACCATCGACTACTACCAGTCCGTCCGCTCCGCCATTGGCGCGAAAATCGAAGACTCCTTCGTCCGGCTTTTCATGGCTCCCGGCATGCAACACTGCGGCGGGGGGCCAGGCCCCAATAGCTTCGGCCAGGATGGTGACGTTTCATCTTCCGACGACGCGCAGCACAATATCCATCTCGCACTCGAGGCCTGGGTGGAGAAGGGAATCGCTCCGCAAACCATCATCGCCACCAAATACGACGGCGCATCGCATAAGCCCGTTATCACGCGCCCGTTGTGCCCATGGCCGCAGATCGCAACCTACAAGGGAACCGGCGACCCCAACGACGCAGCCAGCTTCGCCTGCACCGCACCCACCCAATAAATGCGGATTACTGTGCTGCATCCTCCACGCACCTGAATCCCAGCGTCCCCGAACGGTCGTAGCTCGGCGCCATGAGCAGCAACTTACCGTGCTGGTCGTTCCGGTACGCCTGCGGAAAATACCAAATCGATCCCTGCGGCTGGTAGTAGTTTCCACCGCGCAGAATTCCGCCGCGCGTGTGCTCATCCGTGTATTCATCCGTCCACTGCCAAATGTTGCCCACCATATCCATCACGCCATAAGGACTAGCGCCTGCAGGATGCGCGTCAACATCGTCCGGCTGCGTCAGCGCACGCCCTTTATCTGGAACCGGAACATTCGCAGCCACCCACGCATCGCCCCATGGATACACGCGATTCGCATCCCCGCCCTGCGCCGCGTATTGCCACTCCCACTCATGCGGAAGCCGCTTGCCCGCCCACTGCGCATACGCCCGCGCATCTTCCTGCGACACCCAGGTCACCGGCTTGTTGCCCCATCCGGCAGGGAACTCCCCGTTCTTCCAGTCCTTCAAAAAATTCTGATCGTCCTGCGGGTGATAATGCGTCGCGTCCAAAAACTTCCTGAACTCCGCATTCGTCACCGGGTATTTATCCATATAGAACGGCTCAATCTCTATCCGGTGCTCGTGGAACCGCCGCGCAGAATCCTCCCACGGATACTGCACATCCACGCCCTCATCGTTGAACCCTTCAATCTCAATTCCCTCTACTCGAAACAAATATGTGCCGCCAGGAATCTTCACCATTCCTTCCGGCGCGCTCGCAGCCGGCTTCGTCTTTGGTATCTCGACCAGCGTCTGCGGCAGCGCTTTCCACTCATGCGAGTAAGACGACAGCGGCTCCGCCGTCATCGCCTTCATCTTCGCCATCAGCGCGGTAACCTGCGCGTCCGGAGCGTCATGGACCGCCATCACCGCCCCAAATCCATGCGCTTCCATCGGGAACGACAGCACATCGTTCGAACCCTCGCGCTGCGGCGTCAGTTCCACGCCGTGATACAGATCGAAGTACCGCACTCCGTCCTGTGCCGGAACTGTCATCTGCCGCGCGTCCACGTCGTACTCATTGCGATTCACAATCGTCCACACTGTCTTATCGCCCAGCGGCCAACGGCTCGCAAACACGCCATACATGTGCATGGGATAAAACGGTTCCCAACCCGTGCTCGCGAAAAATGGCGCCACTCCCCGCTCGATCGTTGCCATCCGTCGCGTCGCTTCTCCGTCGCGCGGTGTCACGCCATTCCAAATCCCCCATACGTTCTCCCAGCTCTCCCACCCCTCGCCGTTGAAAAATGCAAACTGCAAATCGTCCGTCTTATCGCGATTCCAGCGCCCCTGGATATTCACCTGGTGTTTCGGCTCCAGCCACCGATAGCGATCCACCGTCGGCACAAATTGAAATTTGTATTGCCCCCACGTCAGCACATCCCACGCCAGCGCCTCATCCGCTGGCCCGCCCTCCGGCTCAAATGCCAGCGGATGCCCAATCGCCTCCGCGGCCTGGCTGAACGCCAGCGGCACCCCATCCTGCGTGTCGCCGTTCACCCCATCGGCATCGATTGACTTCATCAGCTCCGCCAGCGCCTGCGGCCACGGCTTCCCCGGATCGTGCGTTCCCTGGTCCCACATCATCATCGGAAACAGAACCCGCACGCCCCGTTTGTGGAAGTCCTCCACCATCTGCCGTACGCCCGCCACGCCGCCCGGCATCGACCGCACCATATCCAGCTGATCCCGGTCATCGATCCCCATGTTCGGATACACCGCCCAAATCAGCACCGAATCAATGCCCCCATACCGCTTGTCGAGATCGTCAACGTACCGATCCACCGTGTACCGGTGCGCCACCGGATCGTAGAAATAGCGGTCGTGCACCATCATCTGCGGCTGAATAAACGCCGACTCCGCCCATTTCAATTCTGGAATCGCATACTGCGCGTCGCTGTACCCAATCCGGATCCGCCGCTCCATCCGCCAGTGCGTTACATCATTCAGCCACTGTGCATGCGTCGCCGCCGTGCACGGCGTGTACCCGCCCTGCCACGCGCCCCGCAGCGTCAGGCATTCCGGCGGAGGAATCTGCTGGCCAACCGGTGCACTCTTTGTATCCTGCCCCGCCGCCGCCATCGCCAGCATCGCCGCCGCGATCGACAAAGCGGCCATCGCATTCTTCCTCACCGGTCTCATCATCTTCGTCACTTCCATCTCAGTTTTCTCAGCGCGGATAGTAGCATTTGAAACGTTTCACGCGCTGGCGAATAGAAGACTAGATACGGTCACCGCCCCGTGTCAAGCACACCCCAGGCTTTCAGGAGTTTTTGA
The DNA here is from genome assembly GCA_035482355.1 of Acidobacteriaceae bacterium. Taxonomy (GTDB): domain Bacteria; phylum Acidobacteriota; class Terriglobia; order Terriglobales; family Acidobacteriaceae; genus Palsa-343. The sequence goes on from DATHQV010000088.1 coordinate 55,681, forward strand.
ACTGGTCCGTCAGCGCCCCATCATCCCCGTCGAATAGTAATAGTCATTGAAGGGAGGGGAAGCGGCAATCCCATCCTTACCAACTCCCGCCACCACCAGCTTGCCACCCCGCATCAGCCGAAACTGCGGCGCACTCCCCGCCGTAAACAGCACCGCAGTATCCGAACTCCCGGCCGCCAAATGTACTTCGGATTCATGCTTCCCGCACTGCACATGCAGTTCCGCCGGTGCTGTCAAATTCGCGGTCACATAAATCACATCGCTCACCGGCCCATACTTGTGCTCCACCTTCGGTGCCGTCGCATGAGATCCCGCTGTCTGCGTCCGATAAAACCAATACACGCTGTCGTGCGTAATCGCCGGCTGCTTCCCCGTCTTGTACCACTCGATATAAAAGCGCATCAGTTCCCCAGCCGCCGCATGGCTGTGAAAATAATCGCGCGTGTTCGTCGGAACCCCGCTCGCCGTCAGAAAATTCGCGTTCGCATACCGGTTCGGATCGTCAATCGGGCTGATGTACGTTCCCTCGATAAAATCGTTCCACGTAATAATCTCTACCCACTCCGGATGCGTCTTCTCAATCGCATTCATCCACATGTGCCGCATCCCCGCTCCGCCGCTGTATTCGTAATAGCGATTCGCATTCGCGCCCCAGAACTGCAACGCCACTGGCGCCATGTAAACCTTATTCGCCTCATGCACCACCGATGCGTAAGCCTCGCTGCTCGGTAGTTGATCCAGCGTCCCCTGCGATCCAGGCACACCCGCAATCCCCCAGTAAAACGATCCGTCGATCGCGCCTTTCCATGTGTTGAAACCCTGCTGCACCGCGGCTACGCGCGGCAGCTCCCCACCCCAGAAAAGCGCCGGCACTAAAAAGATCTGCAGCGGCGCATTGCTCGGCGCACCACTCACCTGCGGCAAAGCCTTCGCGTCCGTCGCCGTCGAAGGATGCTGCCCCGTCGCCAAATCCACGCGCACCTGCTGCCAAAACGGCACGCCCTGTTTCTCCCCCGCGAACGTCGTCAGCACAAACTTTCCCTGGTAGCGAAAATACACATGGGCGTACCGCGGATTGTTCGCGAACCGCCGCATCATGTCTTCTACATCCGACATCCCGTTCCCGCAGCACATATCGGCGGAAAACATCAGCTTGAATCCGTCATTCAGCCGCGCCGCCGCCTCAAACATCTGCGCCGCGTATTCAATGTAAGAAGGCTGCTGCAGCCATCCGCCCGCATTCAGCGCAAACCCATCAATCCCCAGCGCCCGCGCCTCCTTGATCTCGCGCTCGTACGCTGCAATCTTTGCTTCCTGACTGGTGTTCCCCTGGTAATCCTGGTTCGTCAGCATGTAATGCGCGAACACCATCCGCTGCGCCTGCACCTGCGTACCCGCCAGCAAGCTCAGTGCAAGCAGAACCAGGGCCCAGCGGTCCCACAATCGTGGAGCGCTCCAAACCCAACAAATGTTTTTCATAGGTATCAAGGTGCAGTCAGACTAACGGATTCCCCGCACCGGGCGCACGCCCACGCTGTTAAAAGCGCCTACCAGAAATAAGTAGCTTCAACCTTCGGCGTGCCCGACTCGTCATCGATCACCTGCGTACTCAGCACCAGCTCCATATTTTTCTTCCCGCCGCCTCCCTGCACAATGCGCTGCAACTGCGCCAAATTGCTGGGATCCGTCAGAAATTCTCCTGCCGCAATCGTTCCGCCGCGGCCCACGCCCGCCACCACAATCGCCGGCTTGCCGGTCGTCGGATCCGTAAACCGCGCAATGATCGCAAAATCCCGATAATTTTTCGTCGACATCTGCTCCAGCCGGTTCACCACCCAGCGGTTCTGATCCGTCCCGCTGCTGTCCACAATCCTGAACTGCGACATGTCCGCGTTGTTCGCAAAGTGATACCGCAGCCCCTTCGTCAGCCGCAGCGTCCACGCATTGTCAAATGCACCCACAAACACCGTAGGCCCGTTCCGCAGGTCCATCAGGTTTGTCGCGCCTTCGCCCCGCAAACTATATTTCTTGCCGTTCGACTGCAGAATCCCCGCGATCCGCACAATCGGGCTAAGATCGTCAATCACCACAGCCGTCAAATTGTCCTGCAGCGTAATCTGCTTGCTCGGATCAGCCGCATCCCGCAGCGCAATCGCCGAATACTGATTCTGATCCGCGATGCAAAACAACACCGGGTCGCTCCCATTCAGCACCGGCGACCAAAACGCGTCCACTGAAACCGGCCGCTCCGCATACTGCCAAAGAAGAACCGCCGCCGCCCCCAATATCGCCGCCACCACCAACCCCGCCGTCACCAGCAGTACTGGCCGCCGCCGCCGCACCGGCGGCAGAGTCTCGACCACAGGCGCTTCCACCGGAACCGGCACCACCGTCTCCAGCGCCTGCACTGCGGCCTCTCCGCCCGCAGCGTTCGGCCAATGAAATTGTGGAACGTACGACCCCGATGGCAGCGAAACCCTCAGCTCGTTCTCGTGTCCAGGCTCCTGGTAGTACTGCGCAATCCGTTTGCGAATTTCGCCGGCCGTCACTCGCACAATCGGATCCGACGCGGTATCGTAGTCCGCGTCCCGCCCGAAGATCTCAATCCCGAGCGTCCGCTCCTTCAGCGCATCCATCTGCCCGGAAAGCGTCTGCTCCACCACGAATCGCAAGAACGACGGGAATCGCCGGCTGTGGCTAAAATGAGGATTGCCCAGCAACCGCTCCAATTGCTCCTGGATCGCGGTTCGATCTTCCGCGCTCACTTCTCCGTGATTACTTGTTACCTGCTCAACTGCCATTCCCATCACTTCCGGACGACCTGATTATACCGCCCGCTCCCGTTACCTTAGTCCCACCCAACCTGCTCCGCAACCCTCTGAAATAAATCGACTTTACCTACACTCTTTACATGTTAAGTACCGCCGAACTTGCCGCAAGGACCTTATCAGCCGTCTTGCGCGAACTCTATAAGCCAGTTGTTTTGCAAAAACCTCGTTCTCCAAACGGGTACCTGGCCACACTTACCGAGCCAGAATTCCAGGAAAACGAGTTGGAGGCCGAATTGAACAATACCGCAGGAAACAGAATTCATCCATGGGTTTCGCTCTTCCGGAAACTTGCCGCCGTGCTGCCGCTCTTCCTGCTGCTGGCATGTGCCCTCTCCGCCAGAGCCCAGGTCGGCGCTGCCAGCCTCAGCGGCATCGTCGCCGATCAGTCCGGAGCCGTCATCAGCGGCGCCACCGTCACCCTCACCAACGTCCAGACCAACGCCAAGCTCAGCCTCACCAGCAACGGCGCCGGCGACTTCACCTTCGCCGCGGTTCCCGTGGGTGACTATAGCCTCGCCATCACCCATGCCGGATTCGCCAGTTTCACGGAAACCGGCATTCACCTCAATGCCGGCGACAGCACGACCCTCTCCGATATCGCGCTCAAAGTCGGCGCCACCTCTGAAACCGTCTCCGTGGCCAGCACCCTCCAGGGCCTGCCCCTCGACGATGGCCAGCTCAGCTCCACCATCTCTTCGGGTGATCTCGACCGCCTCTCCATCGTCGGCCGCGACGCCATCGAGCTCCAGCGCACTCTCCCCGGATTCGCCATCCGCAACCTCGGCAGCACCAACACTGCGCCCGATTTCTCCCAGGTCCAGGTAGGTCAGCCCACGCCCTATGCCTCCAACGGTGCCCCCGTTGCCGGCATCACCATCAAGCTGGATGGCGCCAACCTCACCGACGCCGGCAACTTCGGCGCCAACCTCCAGAACATCGACGCCTCCTTCGTCAGCGAAGTGCAGGTCCAGACCTCCAACTTCGGCGCTGACCAGTCCAATGGCCCCGTCGTCATCACCGGCGTCACCAAGGCCGGAACCTCCAGCTATCACGGGTCCCTCTTCACCTTCGCCCGCACGAATCAACTCAATTCCAACGATTGGCTCGCGAACTATAACCATATCGCCCGTCCCGACGACCGGTTCGTTTATCCCGGCGCAACCTTTAGCGGACCCATTCCGCACTTCAACAAGCTCACCTTCTTCGCCGGCGGGGAGTACGACGCGCAGCGCAATGTCTACGCTTACGGCAGTGCGGGCAGCGCAATCATCCACGCCCTCGTGCCCACGAAGGCCATGCGCACTGGTGACTTCAGCGCAGGCGCGCTCTCGCAGTACCTTGGCCCCAACGTCACCAGCGGCAACTACGGCACCTTCAACACGCCGCCCACGGTAGGAGACGACGGCTCCGCCCTGACCAACGGCAACATCGGCGCATTCCTCAATCCCGGAGCAATGGCCCTGGTCAATGGCACCCTGCCGTTGCCCACTCGCGCGCAAACCGGTACTGACGGCTACAACTACGATCAGCTCGACCTGGTCAACAACAACGTCAGCCAGTTCTCCGGCCGCGTGGACTATAGCATCAGCCCACGCAACGTCTTCTTTGCCCGCTATAGCTTCGAAAAAGGCAAACAGGGCCAGCCGCTGGTTCCTTACTACGAGCCAACCAGCGTCATGGGCGAAGTGAATACTCCTGGCTACGGTGTCGACAACGATACCTGGGTTCACAGTGGCGCCGCTAACTACGTCACCATCTTCACCCCCACCCTCACCAACGAGCTCTACCTCACCGTCACTTCCTTTACTGAGGGCTTCGACGCCCGCGAGCTGTCCGCTCTACAAAGAGGCGCGATCGACTACCCCTACAACGGCGCGTTCAACAATGGAGACACGCAGTACCCGCAGCTTGGCACCTACACCACCTATGGCGGACTGCCCCTCGGTCTCTGGCCCGATTATTCCAACAACCCGCTCGAACTGAAGAAACTCCAGCCCAACGTCGGCGACAACCTCACCAAAGTCTGGGGCAGTCACACCGTCAAGCTCGGTATCTTTAGCCAGCGCACCACCAACAACCAGACCGCCACCAACCCGTCCACCAACGGCATCATTCAGGACTACTACTACGGTGGCGCCGGCAGCTATTTCGCCGACTACAACGGAACCTATCCTGATGGCTCACCCGCCTACGGCAATCCGCACTTCAACAGCGGCAACGCCCTGGCGAATTTCTTCGAAGGCCAAATTCAGGACTGGCACCAGCAGAATTTCAATCCCTACACCAACCTCTATTTCTGGAACACCGATTTCTACGCGCAGGATACCTGGCACATCACTCGCAACGCCGTTTTGACTTACGGCGCGCGCTTCAGCAAACTCGGTGCATGGCAGGATGCTCACGGCCTCGGCGCTGCTATCTGGAACTCGAACCTCTACACCTCCACCTACGACGCAACCACTAACCCGCTGCCCGGCCTCACCTGGCACAAACTCACTCCGTCCGTTCCCAATGCCGGCGTCAGCGCACCGCCGCTCTATGTCGAGCCTCGCATCGGCTTTGCGGTCGACGTCTTCTCCAACGGAAAAACTGTCGTGCGCGGCGGCTTAGGCGAATATCGCTTCCACGACTCTGTCGTCGACGTCACCAGCGAATTCGCTGAAGCGGAAAACGTCCGCTTCACCGACCTCCAGGGCTTTGGTGATAACACCCTCGAAGGCGTCAATACCCTCCACCTAAACCCCAACACCTACGGCAATACCGGCCCGGGCAGCACCGAGACTTACATCTCCCCCGCCACCATTTACGGCCTCGATCCTTCGGACAACAAGGAGCCCGTCACCTACAACTACAGCCTCAGCCTCGCGCAGCAGATGCCCTGGAACTGGATCCTTCAGGCATCCTATGTCGGCAACAACAGCAATTCGCTGATGGATAACGGCACCAGCCAAACCGTTGTGCTCGATAACATCAACGCCATTCCCGTAGGCACGCTGTTCACGCCCGCGGCAGCCGCGGCCATCGATGCCAAGGCCCCCGGTGCCTGCAACGCTTCAGGCTGCACCCCGGCCCAGGCGGGAAGCCTCGACACCATCTACAACTACCCGGGTGACAAGGCCATCCAGAATGCTCGGCCCTTCAACAGGTACAACCAGATCCTGGTGCCGCGTCACGACACCTACGCGAACTACAACGGCATCCAGATCGAAGCCATCAAGCAGGCGGGACGCTTCAACTTCAACGCTAACTACTCCTGGTCCAAAGCTCTCGGCATCCTCGGTTCTTCCGCCGACTTCAACTGGACCGCGGGCATTGACCCCTTCCACCTCAGCAATAACTACGGTCCCATGAACTTCGACCGCAGCCAGGTCCTCAACCTCAGCTACTCGTACCAAGCCGGCCGCTTCACTACCCAGCGCTTTGTCGGCGGCGTCATTAATCAGTGGCTCATCTCCGGAATCACCAACTTCCAGAGCGGCGCCAACATGCAGACTGGCATCAGCGCTTCACCCGGCTACTACGTCCAGGGCAATATCGGACAAGGTGCGAATGCCTACGGTGTCAGCAACACCACCATCCTCGGCACGCCCGACGTCAACCTGCAGCCCGTCCTCAAGTGCAATCCCACGTCAGGTCTTGGCTCGCACCAATTCCTCAATCCAAATTGCTTCGGTCTTCCGGCCACCGGCACGAATGGCATCTACATCGAGCCCTACGCGCACGGCCCAGCCTTCTTCAACTCCGACCTGGCGCTGGAGAAGGGCTTCGGCCTCGGTTCCGATCGCAACCTCCGCCTTCGCATTGCGGGCTTCAATTTCCTGAATCACCCGCTCAACAGCTTCGGCACCGGCTACGCCTCGCAAACCACTCTGCAACTCAGCGACACGTCAGCCACGGGTTCGCCCACCACCGCCACCTACAACCCCACTGAGAACTTCGGCTCCGCTCCACAAAAGCTCGGCCGCCGCCTCATGGAGGTCTCTGCGAAGTACACGTTCTGAGCTTCCCGGTGGAGGGCATTCCATCGCCCTCCACCCGCTCAGTTTCCGTGCGCCGGCTGACCAACAACGCTCCTTACTCGCATCTGCGGGAGGGTACTGTGCAGCCCGTTCCCAGCTTGGATCGCTCAGAATTTCGCATTTCAGGACTTCGCATGAGGCACTTTTCTTTTTTCTCCGAGGCTCTCGCTGTCTTGCTCGCGCTGCCCGTTTTACTCGCGCTGGCCGCACCGCCCCTCGTCGCACAAACGCCTCCCGCGGCCAGCGTTTCTTTTTGCTTCCCCCCTGTAACCGGATTCACGTCCCTTCCCAACGGCATCGACCTTCAGGCCGGCCCCGCGCACGAGCAAATCGTCGCCCTCCGCGACGACGTCATCCGCATCCGCATCAGCCGCTCCTCAA